>CAYGQD010000066.1:0-31811 GCA_964351855.1 uncultured Verrucomicrobiales bacterium | reverse complement strand
GATCGAAGAGTTCCTCGCCAACGTGACCAACGAAGACGAGCCGATCGAGCTCGCCCGCAGCTTGGAATTTCGCGGTCTTGCTCCAGACGCCCTGCCGATCTACCGCCAGCTCGTTCGCGATAAACCGACCGAAATGCGGGTCGTCTCCAGCTACCTGGATTCCTGCCGTCAGGCTAAGGCTTACGACGAAGCCCTCCATTTTCTCGATCAGATTTATCACCAGGGCGTGGCTCGGCCCGAGACGATGGACGATGACTTCCTCCATCACGCTTACGCGAACCTCTTCTTCCTTGCCGGAGACGTCGGTGCGCTGACCGAACGGGTGGAAGCGGGAGTCGGGCGCGGCGGCTCGCGCTCTCCCTACATCCGTTACCTGGCCAATTCCCACGAAGCCGCTGGCGATTTGGAAATGGCCATTCGCCTGACCTACAGTCTGGCCGACGACCGACCGCTCGGGACTAGCGACACTCTCATGCTCGCCGATCTCATGGCCAAAGCGGGCGACCTCTCCGGTGCCATCGATCTCGTTGAGCGAATCCCCGTAGTGTCGAACTCACCCACGCGGATGTTCATCGAGCGACGCCTCGCTCGATGGTATGCGGAAGCGGATCCTGATCGAATCGACCGGATCGCCCAACTCATCACGAATCCGCAGCGCAAATGGTCGACCGAAACCCTCATCGCAGTCACCAACACCCTGGCCGAAGCCGGCAACGCGGAAGAAGCCGACGCCATTCTCACCCTCAAAGCGGAAGCCACTCACCAGCCTGAAGATCGCTTCCCGCTCCTGCTCCAACGCGCGAAACTCCGCCTCACCCTTCCAGCGCTGAAGCTCGGCCCCACCGATCTCCAGCAGTTGGTCGCCGCATTGCCGGATGACAGCGCCCTCGGAGAACAGTTGCTGGACCTCGTTCAAGAAACCGCCGCCGTGGCTGCGGACGCCTGGCAATCCGCGACCGAAGCCCTCACCCGCGCGGAGCAAGGCCGCGTCACCGCCTGGGCCACCGCTCTCCTGCTGCCCGATCCCAATCTCGACCCCGGAATCCCCCTCGCCGAGATCCCCTCCTGGAGCCTGCTCTTCGCCGCCAAAGCCGCCCATCGCTCGGGTCGCCCGGAACTCGCCTGGAACCTTCTCCAGACGCTCCATCGACGCTTCGAAAGCCACCCTCTCGAACAGGCCACCTTCGTCTTCTCCGTCCTCGATCAACTGAACCAGGAGCCGGTTCTCCTGGAATGGCATCAGCGGGCCTTGCGCTGGAATGTCTCCACCGCGGAAATCGCGCGGCTCGCCACCTTCCTCGCGGAAATCGGTCGCCCTCAGCTCGCCGCTCAATTGTTTGACCAACACTATCGCCAGCTCCGCATCCTCACCCGCAACGACCAGCTTTTCCTCAGCCGCTACGCCCAGTTCCTTATCGAGCGGAAGCAATTCCGCGACGCCGAACGCGTCCTCATGAACCTCTTTCTCAAATCGATCGGCGGCGACCCAAATCTGCTTGTCGATCTCTACGGTGCCTGGGGCAAGCTCGACCAAATCGAGGCCAACCTCCGCAAATTCTTCCTCCCCTCCCCCACCATCGACGCGATTCGCAAAGCCTCTGAAGCCTACCCCAATCACTGGCCGGAAGGCGGCTTGGAGGAAACCGATCTCTCTCCGGGCGCACGCTTCAAGCAAGCGGCGTAAGCACTTCGCGACATCGTCAGCCTCACTCTAGCTTCCCCCAGATCTCGACAAGCAGGTCGTGAAGTTGGGGATCGTGCTCCTGAAGCTCGGCTCGGACGAAGGGGAAGAAATCGTTGCGGTTGAAGTAGGCCTCGGTGCCTTCCGCGAAGTATTCCTTGTGGTTCGTCATTCCGTAGTGGAGCACCCGCTTGCCATTGTAGAGCAGGACGTTGCGGTATTTTCCGGTGCCTTTGACGGCATCGTAAGCCGCGATGATGTCAGGATGATCGAACCCCAGAATTTGGTTGTGGTAGGCGTGAGCGAGTTCGTGGAGGACGACCATCGGATGTTTCAGCAACTGACTGCGTTGAATCAACTGCTTCGCCACGGGGATGTGAACCTTCTTCTCCAGGCGCACGTCATGCCCGTTTTTCTTAAGCCACCCGACATCGGGATGATACTGCATGTTCTTGAGGCTCGGGTGATCGCGCTCGATCCAGATTTCACAGGTCCGCAGGTTGGCCAAGCGATCTTCCGGAACGAGCAGCGAGATGAAGTAGAGATGGTTCGTTAGCATCTTCAGGGCCTTGCTCCCCTCCTCGGCGGTTTCACCTTCCAGCAACGCGGGATCAACATGGACCGTCCAGCCTTCCAGATTTTGCACGACGGGGTCAAAGGCGGCTGCTCTGGCCAATAGGACAACGCTAAGAAGGAGAGTGGGGATTTTCATGGAGTCTTTTGGGAGAGTTGTAAGGCTTCCGCATAGGCCGCTTCCAGGGCCGCGATCGATGAGGCTTCGCCGTAGTTTTGTACGACCGACTCACGGGCTTGGCGCGACCATTCTTCCAAGCGCGCGGGCGAGTCCAGCAGTTCGAGGATCGCTGCGCTGAGTCTTTCCGGCGATTTCTCCCGCACCAGAATCCCGTCCGCCCCGCTCTCGACGGCTTCCGGAATTCCACCGTGCCGGGTCGCGACTACCGGCAACCCCGCCGCCATCGCTTCCAGCATCGAATTCGGGACGCCTTCTTGATCGCTGGTTTCCGTCAGCTCACTGGGATGCAGAAAAACATGGGCGCGGTCCAGTTCCGCTCGCAGTTCTTCTTGATCCATCCACCCTCGCAGCTCCACCTGGTCCGCCAATCCCGCGGCCTCCGCGGCTTCGCGAATCGCCGATTCCTGGGGCCCGGTCCCGCAAAGAATGTATTTCAAATTCGGCCAACGTTCGACCACCGGCTTAAGCGCTTCGATCGCGGTTAAAATCCCTTTCTTCGGAATCAACCGACAGGCTTGCACCAACCGCCACGCTCCATCCGCCGGAGCCTGGCGAACCCGAGCTTCAATCCCCGCCAACGGAATCGGCGTTCGGTTCAATCGCAGCTTTTCCCGAGGAACACCAAGGCTCGCCAGTTCATCGAGCAATGACTGACTCCGGGCCAAAACGAGTCGAGCGCGATCCAGCACGCTTTCAAACGCCTCCTCCTGACCGGCAAACTTCGAATCCGGCGCGTCGTCTTTCGCGGCTCGAAAGTGCGCCACATCCACTCCGTGAAAGGAGACCACAAACGGGATCTCGGTCTTGAGCAGGATGTTCCGGTAAGTTACCGCCTTGTGACCATAGTAAACGTGGATGAGATCCGGCTGATGCTGGTCCAGGCGCGGCAGAAGATCGAAGGGATAATACGGCTTCACGTCTTTCTCGATCCGGACCGGCGGCGGCCACTGCTTCACCACGTATTTATAATAGAAGCGGAGGGCAAAGTTTCCCCGCGGCTTGGGTCTCGCCAGCTTCGTCATCACTTCCAGCGGCTCAAACGGGAACAGATCCGGATGCTTTCGCTCCTCCGTGAAAACGATCGTTCGGAATCGGCGCAACCCCACCACTTGCCGGTAGATGCTCTGCATCTCGGGTTTCAAAAACGTGCCGCAAACGCTGGCGACCAGCGGCTTGTCGGTTGGGTGGTCAGATTCCATGCGCGCCAGTCAAGGCGATCTCGTCCCACTTTGCCGAGGGTTTTTTCAAGAAATCGCCATTCCTTCCTCACGACCGACGATTTGGTTGCAAAGGCCGCCAACCCGCGCCCCTTTTTCTGCCCCCTCCCAACCCACTATTTTCATGAGTCAATTTCCACTTCCCGATCGCTATCCCACCTTCTTGATTTTTGGGGCTCCCGGATGTGGGAAAGGAACTCAAGGGACGATCATCGATCAGATCCCACGATTTCACTACTTTTCCTGTGGCGACGCTTTCCGCTCGCTCGACAGCCGGACGCCCATCGGGAAAAAGTTTGTCGAGTATTCCGCCAAGGGAGAATTGGTCCCGGATGAGCTGACGATCGAGCTCTGGCAGGACCAGATCGAGAAGCGTATCGCCTCCTCCGCCTTCAAGCCGGATATCGACTTTCTCTGGCTCGACGGGATTCCCCGCAATGTGGAACAGGCGAAGTTGCTCCAGTCCTTTGTCGCGGTGGAGAAGATTTTTCACCTCTCCTGCCCGGATCGGGACGAGCTAGCCCGGCGGATTCGGAAACGCGCTCTGAAACAAAATCGGCTGGATGATGCCAACGAGCAGGTGATCCAGGCGCGCTTTCAGATTTACGAGGACGAGACGAAGCCGATTCTGGACCACTTTGGCCGGGACCGCGTCGCGGAGATCGATGCCTCTCAACCGCCGGTCAAAGTTCTCGCGGACATGCTAGACGTCATCATGGAAACCGAGCAATGGCAGGAGCTGTCGAAGATGATCGTTTAGATGCGCACCGTTTTTTTGGGAACCGGAGAGATTGGGCTGCCATCGTTACGTTGGCTGATGGCAGAACCGACGTGTGAGCTGGTCGGCGTTTTCACCCAGCCTGACAAGCCGTTCGGTCGAAAGATGAAGCTGATGGCACCGCAAGTGAAAGTGGTGGCGGAAGCAGCCGGGCTGCCCGTCTTTCAGCCCGAAAAGTTGCGCGATCCCGCCGCGATGGCGGACTTGACCGCGCTTCGACCGGATCTGCTGGTGGTGATGGCCTACGGGCAGATTTTGAAGAAGGCGGTGATCGATCTCCCCACCGTGGCTTGCATCAATCTTCACGCTTCCCTCTTGCCTCGGCATCGCGGAGCTGCGCCGATCCAAGCCGCGATCCGAGATGGCGACACGGAATCCGGCATCACCGTGATGCACATCGACGTCGGCCTTGATAGCGGAGACATGATTCTGGCGGTGAAGTGCCCCATCACCCCGGAAGACACCGGCGGATCGCTCCACGACAAATTGGCCGAGCTGGGCCCCGAAGCGCTCGCTCAGGCGATTCCACTCCTCGCCACCGGAACCGCTCCCCGGACTCCGCAAGCCGACGACGAAGTCACTCATCAGGGCAAACTGAACCGCGAAGACGGCGAACTCGATTTCTCGCGCCCCGCCGTTGAGCTGGAGCGATTCATCCGCGCCTTCGAGCCATGGCCCGGGACCTATACCCGGCTGGACGGCCAAAAGCTCAAGGTGTTCCCGCCGACGCGAGTCGTGCCCGCGCTACCCGGAACTGCGCCCGGCTGTCTTCAGGCGATCGAAGGCGAAACCCTGAAAATCACCTGTGGCGATGGGGCCTTGGCCCTCGGCGAAGTTCAATTGGAGGGCCGCAAGCGGCTTCAGCTGAGGGAATTTCTCGCCGGTCAACGCGACCAGTTGACTGTTGGTCAGAAGCTCGGTTGATCGCCGAAGGAGTTCGCCACCATCCGAGGATCAGGCGGGTTTACTGGCGCGGCTTGCACCAGCTCATCTTCCTCCTCCTTCTGCTCCTCTTTTTTCTAGATCACCGTCGCCGGCCCCAGAGGGTGAACACCACATCCAGGGTTCCCCCGTTTTGTCCCATGAAGACGGGAATGTTTTCCGGAACGATTTCGCGTCGCCGCCGCGTCTCCCGAGAGCCGAATCAAAGCCGACCCCGTTTGCCTTTTTTCACCGGGCCGAAAATGAGGATGCGCCAGCCGGTCAGGGCAAAGCTCCGGGGTTCCTCCGCTTGGTTCTACTTCGTTGGCTATGATTTTGGACACGAATGACACGCGAATGGGAATGAATTTCACGAATTGAGAGATCGAGATTCGCGCCCACTGCTAAAATTCGAGGAAGCGAAGCGCATTCGTGTTCCCATGTTTCGAGCTCCGGCCAGCCACTGTTGTTCAGACGCGAATGACCGCGAATCACCACGAATTTACGCGAATGACCTCGAAGCCCATCCGGAAATCCAACGCTCTTCTCCAAATCACAACAATCAGCGAAGCCAGCAGAAGCGATAAATCGCCGTTGCATCCGGGGCCCACCTTTGCTCTGGTCCGACTTCAAGATGCCAGAAGACACCGAACGACGTCCGTTTAAGCGGGTCGTCTTGAAACTCAGCGGGGAGGCCCTTCGAGGCCCCGGTAGCCACGATAATATTTCCCCGGAGATCGTCTCCAATCTGGCGTCCCAGATTAAGCAGGCGCACCAGACGGGACTGGAGATCGCCGTGGTCGTGGGGGGCGGCAATTTCTGGCGGGGAGCGAGTGCAGAAATGCGGGGCATGGAGCGCGCCACGGCCGACTATGTAGGGATGCTGGCTACGGTCATGAATTCCCTGGCGCTGCAGAGCATGCTGGAAGCGATGGACGTCCCCACTCGGGTCCAGTCCGCCATCGAGATGAAAAACGTGGCCGAGCCCTTCATCCGGCGCCTGGCCGTGCGGCACCTCGAACGGGGACGTGTCGTCGTCTTCGGAGCCGGAACCGGAAATCCCTTCTTTTCCACGGACACCGCTGCCGCCCTCCGCGGAACCGAAATCGGGGCCGATGCCATTCTCAAAGCGACGATGGTGGACGGCGTTTACGATAGCGACCCGAAGACGAATCCCGACGCCAAGCGCTTCACCACCCTGACTTTTACCGAGGCCCTCAATCGCGGTCTCAAAGTGATGGACTCGACCGCCTTCACCCTTTGCCGAGACAACAAAGTCCCCGTCGTCGTTTTCGACATTCGTAAAGACGACAATATCCGCCGCGCACTGCTCGGTGATCTGGTCGGCACACTCGTTACGCCAGACGAGAAAACGGCCTGACAATCTCACCTTTTTGACCTACGATACCTCATGGAAATGGACGAAGTGATGCTCGAAACAGAGGAATCGATGGACAAATCCGTTGAATTCCTCAACCACGAATTTGCCAGCGTGCGCACCGGGAAAGCATCCCCGGCTTTGGTCGAAAACATCGACGTGCACATCTCCAGTTACGGGACGACGAGCAAAATGAAGCAACTGGCCATCATCACCACGCCGGAGCCGCGCCTTCTCGTCGTGCAGCCCTTCGACCCCAGCACCACCGCTGAAATCGAAAAAGCGCTCAAAGAATCGAAGCTGGGCATCAACCCAAGCGTGGACGGGAAGCTGATTCGCCTGCCTATTCCGGAACTCTCCGAAGAGCGCCGCAAGGAAATGACCAAGCTGGCCGCGCAAATGGCGGAAGACGCCCGCATCGCGGTTCGCAAGATCCGTCACGAGGCGATGGATAAGATCAAGAACGCCAAGAAGGCGAATGAGATCACCGAAGACGACCAGAAGCTTTACGAGAAGGATGTCCAGAAACTGACCGACGAGCACGTTGCCAAAATCAACGACCAGTTCGAAAGGAAAGAGGCGGACATCATGAAGGTCTGAGGTGGGTTCTGTCTGTTTTCCCCTCCGCTCGCATGGCTGACGACCGCTTCGCTCCCTCTCAGCTCTTCGATCTTTCGAAGACCGCCCACGGAGAACTCTTCGTCGCCGGTGAACCGGTCTGGACCGCCCTTCAGCGGATCGAACCTTATCTCGCGGGACGGATCAGCGGCCAGCAGCTTGAAGGAGCCCTCGTCAGCAATCGCGCGGACATCGGCAAAGACGTCCACATCGGCCTCAACACCGTGGTCGAGCCCTTCGCCACCATCAAAGGCCCCGCCTGGATCGGCCCCAACTGCACCATTCGCAATGGGGCCTACATTCGGGAAAACGTGATCGCGGGAGAAGGCGTCATGTTCGGCAACTCCAGCGAATTCAAAAACTGCCTCCTCTTCGATGAAGCCGAAGTGCCTCACTTCAACTATGTAGGTGACTCCATCCTCGGCCACAAAGCCCACCTCGGCGCTGGAGTGATCCTCTCCAACGTCCGGCTCGACCGCCAGGACGTCACCATCTCCACCGGCGAATCCCTTATCCCCTCCGGCCTGCGAAAATTCGGCGCCATCATCGGCGACCACACCGAAATCGGCTGCAACAGCGTCCTCAGCCCCGGCAGCATCATTGGCCGCGACTGCATTCTCTACCCCGGCAGCCAATGGCGCGGAGTCCTCGAATCCCACAAAATCGTTAAAGTCACCCTCCAGCAATCCATCGTGGATCGCCGCTGATGTTGCGAGCATCGGAAAGAGGCTGAGTTGCCCTCAAAAGGTCATGAATCATTCCCCGCGAACATCTGAGGTGAATCGGACGAAGTATATTTTTCGATTTCTTCCCACAGATATTCAGTTTTGATTGATCGCATGCTTCCGGCTACCCCGGCGGCTTGATTTTTTGGAATTGTCCCGTGGGATCGGATAGGGGGGCGCTATCTCTTCACGATGATGTTGCGACGTGTATTGCTACTTCCGATTCCCCTGCTTGCTTTCGGGACGGTCCTGGCTGCCTCTGATCAAGAAGTCTTTTTCGAGTCAAAGGTGCGGCCAATTCTGGTCGAGCGCTGCTACAGTTGCCATTCCCGGGATGAGAAAGTGAAAGGGGAGTTGCTTCTCGACAGCCGCCAAGGCTGGGAGCGCGGGGGAACGATCGGACCAGCCATTCTGCCGGGCGAGGTTGAGAGCTCACTCCTCATTGAGGCGGTGCGCTATGAGACCGAGGATCTGGAGATGCCGCCGAAGGGGAAACTCCCCGAGCACGAGATCGCGATCCTTGAACAATGGGTTCGCGAGGGGGCTTTCGACCCGCGAGTCGATGAGTCGGTCAAGAAGAAAGAAGGAATCGATATCGAAGCGGCGAAGGCCTTCTGGTCTTTCCGGCCGGTGACTAAAGTTCGAGTTCCGGAGGTGCAAATGAAGGACTGGGTTCGTCGATCGAGCGATTCCTTCATTCTCGCCAAGCTGGAAGAGAAGGGGCTCTCCCCTGCAACCGACTCCGGCCCGGCAGAGCTTCTAAGGAGGCTTTCCTTCGATCTCACCGGGCTTCCGCCTTCGCCGGATGCGGTGCGCGATTTCGCAAACGCTTTCGCCGCTGATCCTGACAAAGCCACACAGGCTGCGGTTGACCGGTTCCTGGCGGACGAAGGCTTTGGCGAAAAATGGGGACGGCATTGGCTCGACCTCGCCCGTTACGCGGATACGAACGGTTCCAGCTTCAACGTCGTGATGCGCTCGGTTTGGCGCTATCGCGACTGGGTGGTTGATTCTTTCAACAGGAACCGACCGATCGACGAATTCATTCGGATGCAGATCGCGGGTGATCTTCTGCCATGGAAAACCCAGGAGGAGCGAGACAACAACCTCATCGCCTCGACCTACCTGATGATGGGCTCGAAGGTCCTTGGTCTCTTTGATAAGGAGCAGCTGCAGATGGACGTGGTCGATGAGCAGATCGACTTGATCGGACGCTCGCTGCTCGGTCTGACGCTGGGATGTGCCCGCTGTCACGATCACAAGTTTGATCCCGTCCCGACAGCAGATTATTACGCTCTTGCCGGCATTTTTACCAGCACCCGGACTTTGAACGGTCGGATGAAGAGTCCTCTCGACGATGAATCCGCCCTGACTCGTCGTGGACTGGGTGAAGGCGGCGATGACGCGCTGCAGGCCTTTCTCAGTGAGAATCGCCATGCCTGGGAGAAGGCGGAGGACCGGATTTTTGGACGCACCCGCGAGATCGAAAAACTGAATCGCCAGCTTGAGAGTGCGACCGGAGAACAGCGGGAAACAATCGAGAAGGAACTGGAGAAAAAGCGGGTAGATCTGGAGAAGTATGAGGCGATCTGGGATACCTTTCCAGAATTGCCGGAGTGGGTGATCGCGCCGATGGACCGCGAAACACGGGCCGACACGCCGATCCGCGTGCGGGGTGTTCCGACTGCCTATGGTGACACTCCCAAGCGTGGATTCCTGCAAGTCGCCTCCTGGGATGGACAACCGCAGGTGAATCCGAAGCAGAGCGGGCGTCTCGAATTGGCCGAATGGCTCACCGACGCGAAAAATCCTCTGACGGCCCGAGTCTTCGTCAACCGGGTCTGGCAGAATCTATTCGGAGAAGGCCTTGTCCGAAGCGTCGATAATTTCGGGGTGCGCGGTGAGACTCCCAGTCACCCCGAATTGCTCGACGATCTGGCGAATCGCTTTGTCGAAAGCGGCTGGGATACCAAGGCCCTCATTCGCGAGATCACGGCAGGACGCGCTTACCGCATGGCGTCCGTGGTGGAAAGTGGACCGACCGGGGCCGACCCGGAGAATCGGCTGCTCCAGCGACAGAATCGTCGACGTCTCGAGCCTGAGGAAATCCGTGACACACTGTTGCATCTTGCCGGGACCCTGGAGCGCGGATCGCGAGGCGCGGTCGTCGATCATTTGCCGCTCACCGAGTTGAATGGCGATGCCAAAGCAAAGGGAGTTGATGAGACCAATCACCGTAGCATCTACCAGCCAGTGATTCGGAATGAGGTCATGGACGTTCTTCAGGTGTTTGATTTTCCGAATCCGGCGATGCCGACAGGACGCCGCGCCAATACGACCGTGGCTCCCCAGGCGCTCTATCTGTTGAACAGTCCTTTCGTGCAGAGAGCAATGCGTCAATTTGGGGAGCGCATCATGGATCCTGCATACGGCGAAACGCCAGATGCAATTTTGGATACGATTTTCAAATCCATCGTTAGTCGCCCGCCGACAGAACTGGAGCAGGAAATTATGCTGCCCTATTTTCGCGAGCAGTTTGCCGGAGATTCGCTTCCCAGTTCCCATGACCGGGCGAAGATGGCCCAAGCGCTCATCAGCTCGACTCTTTTCCAATACCTCGATTGATGAAACCTTCAGCCTGCAATCACCTATCTCCCGCCTTCTCGCGCCGTGACCTGCTTCGGACCGCTGCGGGCGGCTTTGGATCCCTCGCGTGTGCCGGATTGGTTCAAGCCGCGACAACAGCCCCGGCAAATCCCATCGTGCCGCGCGCCAAACGATGCATTTTTCTCTTTATGCATGGGGGTGTCAGCCAAATGGATTCTTTCGATCCGAAGCCGCGCCTCAACATCGACCATGGCAAACCCTTGCCGTTCGACTTACCAGGATTGATCCGGCCAGATCGCCTCGGAAAAATTTTTGGTTCCAAGTGGCAGTTTTCGCGTCATGGCGAGTGTGGACAACCGGTCTCGGAGTTGTTCCCTCATCTTGCAAAGCAGGTCGACAAGATGTCCCTCATTAAGTCGATGCACACCGATGGTGAGGCCCACGGTCAGGCGGTCCTGCGTCTGCACACCGGCGAGGCGAACTTTGTCCGGCCAAGCATGGGTGCCTGGATCAGCTACGGTCTACAGTCGGAGAACGAATCCATGCCCGGCTTTGTCTCGATCGATTATCCAGCAATGCATGGTGGTGTCCGCAACTATGGGAACTCCTTTCTTCCTGCAAAACACCAAGGCACCCAGATCCGGCTGCGGACGGTTTCTGATCGTCTGCCTCAGGTGCGACATCTCGAGAGTGATCTACTATCCACATCCCGCCAACGGGAGCAGGTCGATGTGATCCAAGCGCTCAATCGTTCTCACCTCGACCGGACCGGGGGAGATCCGCAGATCGAAGGAGTGATCAACTCGTTCGAGCTTGCCTATCGGATGCAGCGCGTCGCTCCCGAGATCATGGACATCGAGTCTGAACCGCAGTACATCAAAGATCTCTACGGCGTCGATGGAAACTGGACGGACGGGTATGCGCGCCAGTGCCTCCTTGCCCGTCGCATGGCCGAGGCCGGAGTGCGCTTCATCCAGGTCGCGACCGACTATCATTGGGATCACCACGGCAACATCGACACGGATCTGCCGATGAGTGCCGCCAAAACTGATCAACCGGTCGCCGCGCTGCTCGCCGATCTCGATCAGCGGGGATTGCTCGAAGACACCCTCGTCGTCTGGGCGGGCGAATTCGGCCGCACCCCGGTCGCGCAGATCGATCGTGGCAACCCCGGCCGCGATCACAACCCGCACGGCTTCACAGTCTGGCTGGCCGGAGGCGGAACCAAGGGTGGTTTTGCCCTCGGGGAGACGGACGAGTTCGGCTATCTCGCGGTGCAAGATAAAGTTCACATGCACGATCTCCATGCCACCATCCTCCACTTGATGGGGATGGATCACGAGAAACTCACCTATCGCTACGCCGACCGCGATTTTCGCCTGACCGATGTCTATGGTCACGTCGTGAAGGAGATCGTGGCATGATGATCAGGAAACTAGCTTTATTCAACAGGGTCAGATCACTGATTCTACCCTGTTGGGTCGCGTCCCTAACCCTGTCTGTCGCTGGCGCCGAGCCGACTCACCGCGATATCGAGTATGCAGAGGTGGACGGCCGTTCCCTCAAGCTCGATCTCTATCTGCCGAAGGAGGCGCAGAACCCGCCGCTCGTGGTCTGGGTCCACGGCGGGGCCTGGCGATCCGGGACAAAGGAAAGAATGCCGATCGGAGGCTTGCTCGATCACGGCTTTGCCATCGCCAGCATCAACTATCGACTCAGCCCGGTCGCGAGATTTCCCGCCCAGGTTCACGACATCAAGGCCGCGATTCGCTTTCTCCGGGCGGAGGCAAGCAACGGGAAGTATGGCTACGCAGCCGACCGGATCGTGATCGCTGGGGCATCGGCCGGAGGACACCTCGCCGCGCTCGTCGGGGTCACGAACGGATACGAGGAACTGGAGGGCGAAGTCGGCGACCACGGAAACGAATCCTCCGATGTGGCGGCGATCGTGGACTTCTACGGTCCGACAAATTTCCTCACGATCCTACCTCAATCGACACCACACGGACTGGGTGTTCGGATTCCGGCCCTGCAACTCCTGCTGGGCGCGCAGCCGGAGGACACGCCCGACTTGGCCACCCTCGCGAGCCCAGTCGTGCATGTCGACAAGACCGACCCACCGATCCTGATGTTGCATGGGGATCAGGACCCCCAGGTTCCGATCAACCAGAGCCATGAGCTCCACGGCGCCTACAAGAAGGCGGGGATCGGCGCGATGGCGAAGTTGGAAGTCATCTACGGCGGCGCCCATGGCGGTGACCACTTCTTCGATGCGGAGCGGATGGAACAGGTCGCGGACTTTCTGGAGGCCCAACTCAAATAAGAAATGCCCCGTGGGATTCTTTGAGAAAGGGCTATTTCTCTCTGATGAAACGGAATCTGATTCTTGGTTTTGCCGCAATCACCGCGTCGCTCGTCACCGGGCAGGGAGAGGAGGCGTTGTCAGCAAGCGAACAGCAGGCTCTTGCCGCGAAGATGGCGGCGAAGGCACAGCAGTCGGAGATCTGGACCGATGACGACGGAAACGTGACCGGACTAATTTTCATCAACCACCAGGCTCTCGACAAGAAGTCGCCGGGTCTTCCGGGCATCGATGACACGGATCTCGCGATGCTGGATCGGTTTCCCAAACTCACGGCGATCAATTTCGAAGCGCAGGCGATCGGTGACGAGGGGCTTGCGGTTCTCGCGAAGCTGCCGCAGCTGAAGCAGGTCGGATTGCACTACATGGCGAAGAATCCGAAGGCCACGGCGTCGCCTGCCTCTGCCGCTTTTCTCGATGGAAAACCCGATCTTGAGATTCTTGAGATCAAACACAATTTCAGAATGGATGCCTTCGACATCGAGAAGATCACAACCCCGATGCCCAAAGTCTGGCGTCTCGTCCTCGACACGCCCCTGACGCCGGAGCAGACCCTTCATCTCATCCGCCTGTGTCCAAACGTCCGCGATTTGCAGTTGCACCGGACCCGTTGCACGGCGGAAGAGCTTGCGGAAATCGGATCGCTCTTGCCGCATATCGAAGTGCTGTGGTGGAAGCCCAAAGGAGAGCTTTCCGCAGATCATCTGACCGCCCTCCAGAAATTCGACAAACTGCGCATTTTCAGCCCGCAACATTTCCGGAATCAGCTTCCTTACGAGGGTGGATGGGATGCCCTTTTTCATGTGAAGTCACTGGAACGAGTCGAAATGGCGATGGGTGACGACGAGAACGGACGTGCTCTCAAGGAATTACTCGCGGCCCGCCCCGGACTCGGAATCGATCCGAAACTGACGCGTTCCCGCAACTATAACGGACTCTAAATTTTTCGAACCGAGCAAATCATGAACCTCCATACGCGTAAACCTCTCTCTCGCCGGACCTGGCTTCGGGGGAGCGGAGCTGTTCTTGGCCTGCCGTTGCTGGAGGCGATGCTGCCGCACAGTAGAGCGGCGGCGAACGCCTCGCACTCTCCGCAACGGGCTGCTTTTCTTTATATTCCGAACGGGGTAGTCCAAGACGCCTGGCATCCGACACGGGTAGGAAAACATTTCGAGCTGCCGCCATCGCTCGAGCCTCTCCAGGCGCTGCGCGATCAGATCGGAGTGTTCACAGGACTGGACCGGGAGTTCCGTGGCGGAACTGGGGTTCACGCGCAGGCAGCCTGCTCCTGGTTGAGCAGTTCACCCCCGTCAGAGGCGCTTGACGGCGGCTTCCCAACGAATGTGACGCTGGATCAGATCCTGGCTCAGTCGGTAGGAAAGGAGACTCCCATTCCCTCACTGGAGCTCAGTTGTAACAACCACACGAACAGCCGCGAGACAAAGTATTTCGAGACGGTATCGTGGCTCGGTCCAGGATACGCGGCGGCTCCGGAGAAAGACCCCCGGGAGGTCTGGCAGCGTCTCTTTGGGAAGCCGAACCCGAAAGACAAGAACCTGCTCGATCTCGTGCTGGAAGATGCGAAGCGGTTGAAGTCGAAGGTCGGTTCTGAAGACCAGTCGAAGCTGGATGAGTATCTCGACTCCGTGCGAGCGGTCGAGGAGCGCATTGACCGTGCGGTCGCCGCGGCGGAAACGCGAGGGGCTCCCCCGATCCCGAGACCGGAAGGGATCCCGGCTCGCCGCGATGAATACATTCGGCTGATGGGGGATCTCATCATACTGGCGTTCCAGCAGGACATCACCCGGGTGTCGACCTTGCTGATCGATCCCGAGCGTTGGGATACGCCACGTCAATATCATGGTGTCTTCGACGAGCCGCAGAACCATCATGTCTTGACACATACCAAGGGAGAAGAAGCGCTGGAGAAACTCCAGAAGATCGATCACTTCCACGTGCAGCAGTTCGCTTATCTCGTTGAGAAGCTGCGAGCGATTCCCGAGGGCGAGGGGACTCTGCTCGATCAGTGTGCGATCACGCTCGGCTCTGGCATGGGCGATGGCCGGGTGCATGATTATAGCAATCTTCCTATTCTTACTGCGGGTCGTCTTGGTGGTCGTCTGAAAACGGGCGAACATTGGAAATTCGACGGCAAGCGTCCCGTCGCGGATTTATGGATTTCACTTCTCAAAGGCATGGATATCGAAACGGAACGGTTTGCCGACAGCACAGGACTTCTGAGCGATGTATTGGTTTAACTGTAAACGATCCATTCGTCGGGTTGTACTGATTCTCGGTGTTCTCGCCTTCACCGTGGTTCACGCCGACGAGTTTTCGGACAAGGTGGTGCCGGTTTTGCAATCGTATTGCTATGATTGTCACGATGGAGACGCGATGAAGCCAAAGGGTGATTTTGATCTGTTTCCCTTCTTCACAACGGACGATGCCAAACGAAACCCGGGAGCCATGCTCAAGGTCCGCGAGGCGCTTCATTTTCAGGAGATGCCGCCCGAAAACCGCAATCAGCCCAAACCGGATGAACTCGCGCTGGTGATCGACTGGATCGATCAGAATCTGCTGCTCGCTGCCGCTGAAAATCCCGGGCCACCGCAGTCGCGGCGGATGACACGGCTGGAATACAACAACACCGTGCGGGATCTCCTCGGTCTCAATCAGGACGTCTTTTCGTTTCCGGAGCGGCTCATGGCGCGGCGGGACTATTTCGATCCGGATCGGGAAACCCTGCCGGATCAACTCCGTATCTCGATTCCCGAATACGGCGCGAAGGTTCCCGCCCTCTTGAAAATCAGCAGTCTGCCGGGAGACCATCGCGCGGCGCACGGCTTCTTCAATCAGGGCGATGCGTTGAATATTTCCCCGTTACTGGTGAAGCGCTATGTCTCGGTCGCGAATGACGTGATGCAGTCACTTGACGTGGCCCGGGACGCTCCTGAACTCGCCTCGCTTTTCGGGGTGAAAGCGGTGCCGCCGTCGCCCGTCGTGGCTCGAGCCGCAGGGTCAACTATCTATCTGGCCGTCGTGGGGAGAGAGTTTGCTCCCGTCGATAATGTCCAGTCGGACGCACCGGGAAATTCCGACCAGGCCTGGCTGTTCCGCGATCACATCGCGGCTGCGTTCGATACCGGGACGGGCGGGGTCTTTCAGCACGTGGAAAAGGTTGGTTCCCGAGTGAAAGGGAAAGGCGAAGTGATCCGCGCGACATTTGGACGGAATGCAGAGAAAGCGCTCCTCATCAATCCGACCGAAGATCTCTGGTTTGTCGATTTTGCAACGGCGCACGAAACGTCTCCGCCCGCGAACATCAGCAATGGAGTCAAAGGGCAAAAGGTCTATGGACTCGGTCTCCAGCTCGATGGAGTTGCGGAGGACGAGGGCATCCTCAATCTGGGTGTCGTCGTCTTGAGCCGGGCGAAAGACGCAAGCGGCCCGGTCACCCTAACCGCGCACTTCAGTAGCGGCACGACGGCTCCACGGTCCGCCGAGATCGCCACCGGAGCGGGAACGGACAACACCTTTTTCTCCTGGTATGCTCCCCCGGGCGAACGCATCACCAAACTGACCGTGGATGGTAGTCAGTTTTCCGGCGACTACGTCCTGATTGATGATCTTGGGTTTATCACGGGAAAGGTCGCCGCAGTCGAGGAGAAGTCACCACTGGCCAGCGAGACCTCGGAGCGGACAACCAGCCAGCCATCTCCGGTGGACCGTGCCACCGGCGTACGCACCGAACTGGCCCAGTTCATGAAACGGGCCTTCCGAGGGCCTGTGAGTGACGACGAGGTGGAGCGATACTTCGCCTTTTACGAAGAAGAGATCGCGTCGGGTCACCATGAGTCGGAAGCGATGCGGGAAACGATTCGTGGAATCCTGAGTTCGCCGAATTTTCTCTTCCTGACGGAAACAGGAGTCGAGGCCGGGCCAGGAGAAGTTCGTTCCCTTTCCCCACACGAACTGGCGACCCGGCTTTCCTATTTTCTCTGGTCTACGATGCCGGATGAAGAACTCCTCACAAAAGCGGAGGACGGGACGCTGAAGGATCCAGCGGTTCTGGAGCAGCAGGCTCGCCGAATGCTTCGCGACCCCAAGGTGAAGGAACTGTCGGACTCGTTCGCCTACCAGTGGCTGCGATTGAACGTGCTGCTCGGATCACAACCCAATCCCCGCCGGTTTAAAGAATTTTACTACGGCATTAAAGGCACCATGGCGGCTCCCTTGCTCCAGGAAGCACTGCTCCTGTTTGAGACTGTGCTCATCGAAAACCGTCCTGTCTTCGATCTGGTCGATCCGGATTTCACCTGGCTGAATCCCCAACTAATCAACTACTACGGTCTCTCGGATCACTACGCCGACTACCTCAAGGAAGCGGAAACGATCGACAAGAACGGCAAGGTCCGAATGGACGACACGATGTGGTTTCGTTGTCCATTGCCAGATCGAACCCGCGGTGGTGTCCTCTGCCTCGGTAGCACCCTGACCTTGACATCTCTGCCCTTGCGAACCAGCCCGGTCTATCGCGGCGCCTGGGTGACGGAGGTGATCTTCAATCGGGCACCACCACCTCCTCCCGCTGCGGTCGATGAGCTGGGAGAAGACGATCAGGAAATGCAGGAGAACGGCATTACTCTGAGGCAGAAACTGGCAGCTCACCGCGAGAAGCAGGCCTGCGCCGGTTGCCATACGCGGATCGATCCTTTCGGCTTCCCGCTGGAGAACTACGACCCGATCGGCTTGTGGCGGGACAGCTATGGCAAGTTTCCGGTCGAAGCCGACGGCACCCTGATGAGAGAGCATGACTACTCCGATATCGTCGAATTCAAGGATGCGCTTACCGCAAGAAAATCCGACATGCATCGGGGTTTCATCCAATATCTCCTGACCTACGCGTTAGGAAGAAAACTGGAAGCCTATGACCAGGCCGCGATCACCCGGATCGAGAACGAGGCGATGGGCGACGGAAAGGGACTCCAGGACCTGATCGTGACGATTGTGAACAGTTTTCCCTTCACCCACATTCGGGTTCTACCATGAGTGAGGACGAATCCATTGATGGCGTCTCGGCCGCCTTCATCAGCCAACTAACGGGTCATCAGCGCAAGCTCTATGCCTTCATCCTGTCACTGGTGCGAAACCCGGTCGATGCGGACGATGTCCTGCAAGAATGCAACATGGTCATGTGGCGGAAGTGCCACGAGTTTGCACCGGGAACCAACTTCAACGCCTGGGCTTTGTCCATCGCCCGATTTCAGGTGATGGCGTATCGGAAGCGGAATCAACGTTCCAGGCTGCATTTCGACGACGAGCTGGTTGAGATGCTGGCGGCGGAGTCCGCTGAGCTGCATGCGCCTGATCCTGACCCGTTGCTCTCCACGTTATCGGACTGCCTCAAAAAACTCAGCTCAGACCAACGACGCCTCATTGCGGAGCGGTACGAACCAGGCGGATGCGTGAACCAGATCGCCGCAACCCAGGGGCGTTCGCCCAAGGCGGTGTCCGAAGCCCTGCGGCGCATTCGCAAGAATCTCATGCGTTGCATCGAGGCGAACTTACCAGCTGTCCATTTACCCTCTCCCCGCAGCCACCCATGAAATCCCACGACTCCTTCCGGCCCGATCCTGATTTGGATCAGATGCTCTCCGATCACGTTGATGGGCTCCTCGATGACGCAGACGAGAACGCCCTTGCCGACTTGCTGCGCGAAGATGCCAAAGCCCGGGATTACTACCTGCGTTACCTGTCTCTCCATGGGGCGCTTCATTGGGACTATGCAGAGGCGGCGCTCGATCCCACGCCGATGCGGACCGTGGTCGAAACGCGGACGCTTCTTTCTCCGTTCGGTATCGGACTGGCCGCCGCCATGATCTGCGTGGGATTCGTTCTCCTGATTGCGAGTGCTTCCCGGGACGTGGTGACCGTTGAAATCGCGGAAAACGCGGTGTTCCGTGATGCAGGGTCTTTTAAGATTTTGACAGAAGGAATGCGCCTGCCAGCCGGGACGGTCAATGTCGATAGCGCAACCGGATTTGCCCAGTTACGATTCGAAGATGGGACGCTGATCACACTCGATGGCGGATCGGAGTTGAGCATCGCCATCGTGGCTTCGCGAAAATCATTGCGATTGCACGAAGGAAATCTGACCGCCAAGGTCGCTCCTCAACCGGAAGATTTCCCGATGCGCATCGTAACGCCAACCGCCGAAATCGAAGTTCTCGGTACCGTTCTCTCGGTGCGGTCGGAGGCCACCGAAACCGGGCTGTTGGTCGATGAAGGGCGGGTGAGGCTCAGACGCCTGGCCGATGGCGCGCAAATTGAAGTTCCGGCTTCCCATCAGTCGTCGGCCTCGCTGGATTTCGGAGAGCAGCTCTTCGTCGAAAAATCGACGATTCCCGAGAAGGAGTGGAGACTACGTTTCGGGGATCCGGCGATTCGCGTTACCAAAGGAATCGGCGATGACTCCGGAACACAAGCCTTCTATCGGTCTGAGCCATACGTCGCCAGCCGAGAACCAGATGGGACTCAGGTCATTCGAGACGGGGTCGCGATCAACGGAAGGCTCGCCAGGCTGAATGAAAACAGCCGGATCGAGTTGCGATACCGCAGCGAGGTTACTCCCGCCATTTTCCTGAGCCTCAGTGACTCCAGCGGTGGTTTTGGAGGGAATCTCGAAGCTCGCGTCCAGGATGAACGGCTGTCTCCCGATTCGGAAGGATGGAGACAAGCAACCATCCCGCTCTCAGAATTCCGCATCCTCGCTCGACAGAGCAACCGCGAAACCATCTTGGAGTCCGCTCTTCTGAAAAAAATTCTGATCTCCGTGCAGGGGAATCGCGAAATCGACGTCGCCGAGGTTGCCCTCAAGCGTTGAGATTTGAGGCTGGCTGGTTCAGCCAAGTCCCACAAGATATCGTATCGATGTCCATCCACGGTGGTAGCCGTTGCAAAATGGCAGACGCATCCGGCTTCTTGTCAGTGGCTGCGGGCAGTGACTTCCGAAGACGCGGGACCAAAAAAACAGATTCCCAACAAGTTCAACAACCGCAACCGTCGCGAAATCGTTCAAGAAGTGGATCTCGTGTATCCCGCGTTTTCGGGAACTTTTGACCAAATCCTGTTTGCCGTTTTCGATCGGATGAAGGATCTCGGAGTTTACCGATCCTTCAGAGAAATCCTGGGCAACCACGAACCGCTTGCCGGCCGACTCGACGTGGGCCGGCTCGTCGGCGACTCCATCCTCAGCCACAAAGCCCACCTCAGTGCCGGAGTCATCCTCTCCAACGTCCGACTCGACCGCCAAACCGTCACCATCTCCACCGGCGACGCCCTCATCCCTACCGGTCTCCGGAAATTCGGTGCCATCATCGGCGACCACACCGAAATCGGCTGCAACAGCGTCATCGGCCACAGCTGCATCCTCTACCCCGGCAGCCAATGGCGCGGAGTCCTCGACTCGAATAAGATCGTCAGGGTGACCCTCCAGCAATCCGTCGTCGAACGGAACTGAGGTATCCTTCGAAAGAAGCATCGCGCAGAGACGCCAAGCCGCAGAGAGTAGAGAACAGATCGTCGAGGAAGATGCCAAATCTTCCTCTGTATGCCCATGAGCCATGACAGGGGCCACAAACCACACAGATGGACAGAATCGTCAGGATGGCAAACCCCAGTCAACTCCTCCAAAAAAATTCTGCCCATCCTGTTCATCGATGTAAGCACCGGAGCCCACAACTAACGAATTACCCCAAAACGTCAACCTTGCAACGGGCGAGCAATTCGATGCGCTGCCTTGCTCCCCTGGTTTAGCCTCCACTCACAAGACTCACAAGACGAGGGCGACGACGGCTCCAAATCTCCCTTCCCCCGAAAACCCACCCCTTCGTTACGCGACCTATTTTTACCGCGCAACGGTAACTAATGGCTTTACAACAGTAACCACCTCCTCTAGGAGTCCTCCATCAAGTCGGTCAGGCCCCGGGCCGCAACCAAACCATCAACCACGTCATGCGAACCACAGCCATGAACCACGACAACGCTCTCCCTAAGAAAAAACTCCGTCTCCTCGGCAACATCCTCCTCGTCCTGGCCGGTCTCGGCTTGATCTTCACACTCGTCTCCTTACAGTTGAGCTACTCCATCTCTACACCTGAGGAATATCCGGACGAATTTAGTCGTATGGTGGATGAGGCCATCCTCAAGGTGGATCCAGACTTTCAGGGGATCTCCGGAGATACGACGGTTTTCGAGTTGCTCGAACGAGACCGCGTCTTCTTTCAGGAGAATAGAGTCCTGTACCGAGGTTTATCCGCCCTTTCTGCGGTTTTCATGATTCTCTTCGCGATCATCTTCCTCCGCCTGGCCCTGGCCTGGCGCCGTGCCGAGCCCTTCGGTCGGGGCAGCATCATCGGATTGCGCTGCCTCGGCGCGCTCCTGGTCGTTCAGTTCATCGTAGGGTCGTTGGTTCACATCTTCATTCCCCGCGCCGGGCATCGTGCCCTGTTTCTGGATACGGACATCTACGAAGAACCCATTCTGTTCCTTGCGGGCGGCGGCCCTGGTCTCTCATCGGGCGTCCTGTTTCTCATCCTCAGCTGGGTTCTGGACTACGGCCGCCGAATCAACGAAGAGCAATCGCTCACGATCTAAGAAACATGCCAATAATCGTCAACCTCGACGTCATGCTCGCTCGACGGAAAATGAAGCTCAATGATCTCGCCGCAGCGGTTGGGATCACCCCTCAGAATCTTTCGGTTCTCAAGACGGGGAAAGCCAAAGCCATCCGTTTCTCAACGCTCGAGGCAATCTGTTCTCATCTTGATTGTCAGCCTAGCGACATTCTCGAGTATCAACCTTCCCGACCCGATAAAACCGACGCCTAAATTGGTGCGACTCCAAGTCGCCAGGCACCAATGCCGGTTCGCCGGATTCACCCCGGCGAGGAGCTTTTCGCGGGAGCGCATGTCGAACTCGCCTTTGATTTTCGCCGGATCCTTCCCGTGACAGGCGAGACATTTGCTCTCCAAAATCGGATGAACCTTTTCCGCAAAGAGCGCCCGGGCTGCCCGCTGCGGAAACCCTGTTTCCTCGGGAACTTGAGCTCCGAGCGGAGCAGGCATCATCGTCAGAAGCAGAATGAGGTTTCGAAGCATGTCTCCTTTGTTATTTGCCGCCGACTCCCGATTGTCACCGGCAAAACAGCCGCTTCGGAGAAATCGCCTCCATGATGGCAAAAAAGTCCTTCGATTTCTCCCTTGATTTCCCCTTGTCCCGCGCCATTCTACCCGCCGCTCTTTGCCGGAAAATGATTCAAGAGTCGAGACGTCCTGAAAGGGACAGGGTTTCACCCAACCGGCAGGTCTCGGCGAACTATCCCAGCTGTCTTGGTTTAAAGTCAGCACCTTATTATGTCAGTAGAACTCCTTACCGAGCTGGTCGAAGCCGGCGTTCATTACGGTCACCAAAGCCGCAAATGGAATCCCAGAATGAAGCCTTACATTCTGGAAGAGCGCAATGCCGTTCATATTATCAACCTGGAAGCCACGCTCAAGCAGATCGATTCCGCTTCCAACTACCTCGCGGATCTCGTCGATAGCGGCAAAAAGATCATGTTCGTGGGCTGCAAACGCCAAGCTCAGGACGCCGTTCGGGAAGCCGCCGATGCCTGCGACCAATTTTTCGTCAATCACCGCTGGCTCGGTGGAACGCTAACGAATCTGGAAACGATCCGCAAGAGCGTCAAACGCCTCGATTATTTGGAAGGCATTGAGCGGACCCCGGAGTTCAAAAAGATGAGCAAGAAGGAACTCGCTTCCCTCGGCCGTGAGCGTGCCAAACTTCAGCGGAACCTGAACGGAATCCGGAAGATGGAGAAGTATCCTGATGCGCTCGTCATCGTGGACTCCGCTCGGGAGAAGATCGCGGTCAATGAAGCGCTCAAGCTCAACATTCCGATTGTCGCTCTGGTCGACAGCAACGCGGATCCGGACGTGATCGATTATCCGATCGCCGGAAACGACGACGCGATTCGCTCCATTCGCATCATTTTACAAAAGCTCATCGATCCTATTCTTACGATGAAAGGAAAGGTCTCCTAACCGGGAGAGCCTTCTTTTCGCCCAACACTTCACTCAAACTACGTCTCAACATGTCTCAGAAAATCGACGCCAAAATGGTCAAGGAACTCCGCGAGAAAACCGGCGCTCCCATGATGGCTTGTAAAGAAGTTCTCTCCGCTGTGGATGGTGACCTGGAAAAGGCCATTACCGAACTCCGGAAGCGCGATTCCAAGGTTGCCGAAAAGAAGGCCGGACGGGAAGCCAAAGAAGGTGCCGTCGCCTCTTACATCCATATGGAAGGCCGGATTGGTGTTCTTTTGGAAATCAACTGTGAGACCGACTTCGTGGCGAAGAATGACCAGTTTCGTGACTTTGTGAAAGACATCACGCTCCACATCGCAGCCGCCGCACCCCTCTATGTGACGCGCGATGAAGTTCCGGCTGAGTTGATTGAGAAAGAGAAAGAGATCTTTGCCGAGCAGATGAAGGACAAGCCTGCCAAGGCGTTGGAAAAGATCCTCGAAGGAAAGATCAACAAGTTCTACAGCACCATCTGCTTGATGGAGCAGGGTTACATCAAAGATCCCGACAAAACGGTCGAAGACCTGCTCAAAGCGAAGATCGGAGAATTGGGTGAAAACCTGATCCTCCGCCGGTTTACCCGGTATGCGCTTGGGGAATAGGTCTGAATAGGTTCTATACGACACATAGGTCCTATTCTGGCGTCACCGCAGATGCCTGGGAAACCGTTCGCTTCCTGCGTGATTCATGGTTTCATGACGGCCCATGGCGACTGATGCAGCCCACATTTCCGGAATCAACCTCCACCGAGCCTTTACGATCGGGAACAAAACGATCGAGGTTCTTCGTGGCGTCGATTTGACGGTGAAACGCGGGGAGAAATTGTTTCTCTGCGGAGCCTCCGGCGCGGGAAAGACCTCTCTGCTCTACACCCTGGCCGGTCTGGAGCGGCCAAATCAGGGTGAGGTGGTCATCAATGATCAATCGCTTTACACCCTGCCCGCGCACGACCAGGCCCGAATCCGGAATCAGCTGATGGGCTACGTCTTCCAGCACTATTTTTTGCTCCCGGAACTCACCGCGATCGAAAACGTCCTCCTCCCGGCAATGATTGGGCGTCGCTCCGCCGAAGCGCGCGGCAAAGAAATGCTGGATCGAATCGGTCTCGGCGATCGTCTGCAACACCTTCCCGCAGAGCTTTCCGGGGGCGAACAACAGCGTGTCGCCATCGCCCGTTCGTTGATCAACAATCCGGAGATCGTCTTCGCGGATGAGCCCACCGGCAACCTCGACTCTAAGACCGGAGCAGGGGTGATGGACGCCCTGCTGGAAATGGTCGATGAACAGGAGAAAACCCTGATCGTGGTGACGCATGACACGGAATTGGCGAAAACGGGCGACCGGCAGCTTGTCCTCGCCGATGGGAAGCTTCTCAACTGAGACTCGGTCACTTCACGTCAGCATCTGCCGAATCACCTTGCCGTAGACATCGGTCAGCCGGAAGTCGCGGCCACCGTGAGAGTAGGTTAGCTCCTCGTGATCGAATCCCATAATTTCGAGGAGCGTCGCGTGGAGATCGTGAATCGAAACGGGACGATCGACCGCGTAGTAGCCAAAATCGTCCGTGGTTCCGTGGCGATACCCGGATTTCACCGCGCCTCCCGCGAACCACATCGTGAATCCATGCGGGTTATGATCGCGCCCGTTGGTGTGTTTTCCGTCGATCCCGGAGAAAAACTCAAAGGTCGGGGTGCGGCCAAATTCGCTTCCACACATGACCAAGGTGTCGTCGAGCATGCCGCGAGCGTCCAAATCCTGGAGCAAGGCTGCAATCGGTTTGTCAACGGCCGCGGCATTCCCCCGGTGACCGGTTTCAAGCCGCGAATGCTGATCCCAGAGATTGCCGTATCGGGTCGAAGCATGAGTCACCGTAACGTAGCGGACCCCGGCTTCCGAAAAGCGCCGCGCGAGAAGCAAGGCCCGACCAAACTCGTCCGTCACATCGTCGTCGATCCCATACAAATCGCGAGTCGCCTGAGTTTCCCGAGATAAATCCATCAGCTCCGGCGCTTCCGTCTGCATCCGGAAGGCCATCTCCAGATTGCGGATCTCCGTTTCGTCCTCTGCATCCAATGCCCGAATAAAATCGAGATGCCGTTCCTGACCTTCGAAACCCGCCTCCAGATTCTCCCATTGATAACCGGGTTCTTTCGGATTCGGTCGACCAATGGGCGTCCCCGCGTAGGTCGTAGGCAGAAAACCGGTGGGGCGCGATTTCGGCGCGCCGGGCACGATGTCAATGTAGCCCGGCAAATTCGCGTTCTCCGATCCCAATCCGTACATCAGCCAGCTCCCCAAGGTCGGCCGGACTTCACGGGGCACTCCCGTATGAAGAACCGTTTTCGCGGAGATGTGATCGTTGCTTTGATGCTGGAGCGAATGCACGAAGGTTAGCTCATCGAGCCACCGGGAATTGATCTCCGGGAACAGGTCGCTCGCCCACATCCCGTTTTCGCCCCACTGCTTCCATGCGAAAGGCGAACCAATCACGGTGCCTTGCTCGGCAAAGGTGAATTTCGGCGGGCGAATGGAGCTCGGCAGCGGCTTGCCGTGATTCGCCGCCAAGGCAGGTTTGTAATCGTAGGAATCGATCTGCGACAAGCCCCCTTCCAGAAAAATATAAATCACGCGCCGAGCTTTCGGAGCGACGTGCGGAACCAGTTCCGTCGAGCCCGGGACTCGCGTGCGAGCCAGGAGATCGGTCAACGCCACTCCGCCAATCCCAAGCATCGCGTTCCGCAAAATGCGGCGTCGAGAAATCGGAAGTGGCTGGGGGGAGTTCGCCATAAGCTGGGATCAAGATGCTCTCAACAGAGGAACGTCTCAAGTCGATCAACGGGCGAAACATCACTCAAGAATCGACTTTTCGCCATTTCGAACTATTCTCGCGCCTATGAACCGAATTGTCGGAATTGTTGTCGCTGTCTTGATCTTGGCAGGCTCGGGATATTTGGCGGCTGAGCACCTTGCCAATGCGCGGATGAAACAGAACATCGACGCGGAGATCGAGAAATATCGCGAGGAAGCCGACGTCACCTACGAAGACCTGCGCTACAGCCTGGCCGGTTCCTCTGCACGAATGACGAACTTCCGGGTCGCCGGTCGCGAGGAAGGCGCTGGCGAAGTCACCGTCGATGAAATGGTGGTTTCCGACTTCAAACCGAAGAAAGACAAAGACGCCTTTCCGCCGCTCCTCCGGTTTCGGGCCAACGGAATTCAACTGTCCGAGGAGGTCAATGCCGAGCTGAGTCAGGAGTTGAAAGAGCTGGGCTATGAGCAACCGCCCCGGATGGATGCGGAAGTGGAATACGAATACGACCTGGAGACCAAGCAGCTGGTGATCGACAAAATCGCGCTGATGGGCAATGAAATGGGCCAGCTTTCCCTTTCCCTCAGTCTGGACAACTTCCAGGTCCCGCCGCAACTCACCAACGGCGAACGCCCCAATCCAATGCAGCTGATGGCCGTTCTCTCCGGGATCGCGATCCGTTCCTGCGAAATCATCTTCGAAGACAACGGCCTGACCAATCGGATGTTGGAGCGGGGAGCCGAAGCTCAGGGAATTACCCGGGAAGAGTTTGTGACGCAGTTGCTCGGGGATCTTCGCGAAAACTTCAAGGCCGACTCCAGCACCCTGAATCGCCAGGCACTTACCGCGATCGAAGGGTTTCTCGATGAACCTTCGCAGCTCAAGATTCGGGCCAATCCTTCCACCCCCATTTCGGTAGCCTCCATCGTCGCGGCTCAGTTTCTCGGTGGCAAGTCTCAGATTCCCACGATGCTCGGAATCGAAGTGAGTAACTAATACTGCAAGTAAGCTTCCACCCAGAAAGAGCGCCAAAGGCGATCTTCAAACGCAGCCGGATTCGCCGTCTCGGGGTAAAGATCGAGGCGGCCACTGGAAACCACGACGCTATCATCGGTCGCCAAGCCTCCACGAATCGTGCTGGTTCCTCCCGAAGCGAAGTTCAGTGGCTGAACATCCGCGAGGAGGAACAGGCGCCATTCAGCGGAACCAGCTAGCGACACAGTCGCTGCGGTCGAGCCATCAGATCCCAAGAGGACAATCAGAGGCCGGGCATTGGAGCCCGTCAGGTTGATCTGAGAGAGCGAGCCTCCCCGATGAATGATCGTCACTGGCGTCTGGTTTTCCACCGCCAAAGCTTCCGCAACCGTCGTTTGCCCCACGAAGTTGATCGTCGTCGCATCCGCCAGAATCATGTCCGAAAGAGCCAAGCTGTTGAGGTCGATTGTAATCACGCCGGCACCATTCGAAGTCATCCCGTTTTGGGAAACCGTTCCGTCCGTAATCGCGTTCACGGTGAACGCAGATCCCCCATTGCGAGCTATCACTCGATTCTCCATCCCGGGGAACGAACCACTGTCATTGAACGGAGCCCAATCATCGTTAAAAAAGATCGGCACGGTTCCAGAGGGATTGGAGGTCGAACCGGGCGAGGCGAACCAATTGGGCAAATCGGTGATCGGGAGATTGGAAGGACGGATCGTCGCCCCCGCCAGGTTCTTCACGTCGAAATTGGTCTGGATGGAGTCGCTGTTGACGTGCAATTCCTCGGTCCGAAACGAAATGGAATTGTTGGCACCGGTATGCTGCCAGACGGCGCTCTTCCCGTAAACGTAGAGGTTTCCGGAAACTGTTCGAGCGGTGTTATGGCGGCGCGATTCGAAAACGTATTCGGACAAGTTCAACGCGCGGCTACAGAGTTGATACCGAACCGTCAGGGGAGTCGCCGTCGTGCTCCAGGTCCCCGTCCCGGAATCCATATTTCCAACCACGGCAATGTCGATCGTTTCGGCATAGGCAGCGGCGTTCGGGCTCGGGCTGGCGGGGTTGACGGTTCCCAGTTGGTTGGTGGTGGTGAAGGCCGCATTCGACCAAGCGGGAACGATGATTCTGCCCCAGTTGCCGGGCAGACTGATCGTTTCTCCAGCTCCGGAACCCGACGTCCAGATTTGCTGATAGACGTAAGCCTTGGCCATCTGCTTTCCGTTCAGTTGCCGCACTTTGCGCAATGCCCGATCTTCGAGCGAATTGACCTGGGAAACTCGCGCGTTCATGATCGTAACGAGCGACATCATCCCCAGGGTTCCCAGCAGCATCACCACCAGCGCGACGAGAGTGAAGGAACCGCGACTTTTGGTTTTCCGATTGGGCGTAGATTTCATAAGGCTGGCAGGGCGCGGGGTTACTCGTAGTTCCGGATCTGGAGGTTCGAGCGATACACTTTTAAATCCAAGGTCCGAGAAGGAATGGTAGCGTCCGAACCGCCGGTCCACATCCCGGCGGACCAGCTACCCTCGTCCCGCACCGGCTCGATGGTGGCGCGAAAGGTCGCCGTCTTGAACTCGAGATCGCTCACCGTTTCATCCGCTTCGGCCACTTGCACCGAAACCGTCGTGTCAGAATCCGTCGGAAGGTATTTCACGGCGTCGGCGGGCGACAATCCCAAGGTGTAGAGCGTGGCGGCATTTTCCACCATGTTGAGACCTCGCGTCACTCGCCAGGAAAGATCTTCCTGGGTGTTCATTGATAAGGTGAGCGAAGCGGCTGCACTGACGCCAATGCCCAGGATCGCCGACGCGATCAATATATCTGCCAGGGAATAACCTTTCTGCTTCGAGAGGGAAAAAATCTTCATCAGTTCGTGGGGTTAGAGAAGGCTGGGGAACGCAGGAATCGTCAGCATGAATTGCGTCCGACCGCCCATTCTGTAGTAATCCCAAATCGCATCCGTGAGGGGAGCGGTCGGGTTCGGTGGATCCGTCGGCGATTCCAGCGTGCGCGTCGAAGGGTCCGGAAGCCACATCAGGTAAAACGGCTGCTCTTCAGCAATCATGTATTTCGCCAAGTCTGCATCCGCTTCGGTCGCGGCGAGGCCCTTCCGCTTAAAGTGAGCAATCATCGGGCTGAAAGCGGTCCCGGTTCCCGTGGGATAGACCACATCGTAGTAAGCCGTCATGAGGCCGTCTTCGTAGCGGCGGACCGATACATAGTTCCCCTGGGTAACCGTCACAACATCGATGTCGTAAACCGCCACCACACCCAATTCGGTCGCTGAGCTTCCAGGCTCCACCATGAACACGGTGGCGTCTTCCGCCGTGGAAATGGTGTCGTAAGCAACGAACGCCGCCGCCGCCGTCGCATCCACCGTCAACAGATGCTGCCGAAACGCTTCCGGGGTATCCAGG
This sequence comes from uncultured Verrucomicrobiales bacterium, assembly GCA_964351855.1. Lineage (GTDB taxonomy): Bacteria > Verrucomicrobiota > Verrucomicrobiia > Verrucomicrobiales > DEV007 > JBCDHN01. Next base: position 2,415 of record CAYGQD010000066.1, on the reverse strand, counting down.
GGAGCGCTTCCACCGGCATACGCGATCGTGGTTGGGCGCAACGTGTTGATGCCATTCCGACCCAGGCAGTAAACCGCAGACGATTGAGCAATGTCATCGAGAAAGTTCTCGTAGAGATTCGCGGCCATTCCGGCTCGACCGTAGTTGGGAGCGGAGTAAACTTGAATCGTGTTTTGATCCAGCCCGTAGAAATTCTGGATCACCGCGTTGCTTGCCGAGGTCGTGGCCCCGAGTTGCACCGTTTCGATCGTCCCCAGCGATTTTCGGTTCGCCGTGATATTCTGAAAGATGAGGGCGGCTGCGGTGAAGAAGATCGAGGAAAGACCAATGGTCACCAAGATTTCGACCAAGCTAAAGCCGCCGCGATGACGATACAGAGTGTTCATAGATTGAGCAGCAACATTTCATAATAAGCGCAACCACTATAATTACTAGTTATTTTTGGATTCCGAAGTTTCTGGCGCCCGTTGCCTACGGAGGCTCGCATTTTTTATTGCACCGCGAAGGGAGCACCCCAGGATGAGTCCCATGAAATTCCCCTTCGCGCTTCCGATTCTCGTGGGCCTCGCGAGCCTGAACCTCGCCCACGGCCAAGGTGAGCGACTTTTCGACGCATGGGACAAGAACAAAGACGGCTTCCTGGAACGCAACGAAGTCCCGGAGGGCCCGCGCCGATTTTTTGATCGGAAAGACGCCAATGGCGATGGCAAAATTTCGCGAGCTGAACACCTGGACACCGGCGGCACGCCCCCGAGAGGAAAGGCAGAGATGCCCACCGGCAACGCCGCCTTCACCATCCGCCAGACTTGGGACCAGGAACCGGACGGCTACGATCGCCCGGTCTACGCCGTGGAACCGTCCAAATCCTCAGGCAAGATTCCCGTCGTGATCGTTTTCCACGGAGCCGGAGGAAGTGCGGCCAATGCCCCCCAACGCTGGTCCAGCCTCTTTCCGAACTATCTGCTGGTAGCTCCACAGGGGTATTCAAAAACCTGGAACGTCCACGGCGAAACTTCCAACGCTCCCGATGTCGCCTTCTTCAAGCTCCTGATTACGGAAATTGGCAAGCGCTACCCCAAAGCCGACATGAACAATGTGGCCCTGATCGGATCTTCCAATGGGGCGGCCTACATCTATCGACTCCTCATCGAAGTCCGCGAGAATCTCTTCCGCACCGCCGTTCCTCAAGTCTCGTCGCTCCTCGAGACTCAGCAAAACGAAGGCTCTTTTTGGATGCCGTCCCAAACCACGGATGATTATGATACTCGAACCGAACCCGTGAAAACCGGCCGTCGAGTCCTCTATCTTCACGGCACCGAGGACAGCGTCGTTCCCTTCGCCGGAGGCCTGCGCGGCAGATTTCCCCACCATTCCGCTCAAGCCACCGCCAATATCTGGGCCCGGCACTTTGGCTACGACGGGGACGACCTCACGCTCGAAGATGGGGTCGATCTCGGCAATGGCTTGATTCGGCAAGATTACGAAGGAGCCGAGTTCACCTTTATCGCGGTCGATGGCGGAAACCACGGCCTTGGCCCTCATCAAGAAGCCGCTCGAGAACTCACCCGACAATTCGTCGAAGCGGGAATCCAGTGAAGGGCTGACCCCGGCGAAGCAGCACCCGGCCCTTTGACAAGTCTTCCGGTCGGCCCTAAGTCAGGTCTCATGAATCCTTCCCCAATTGCCCTCGGGTTGTGGAACCATGTCGAAGGGACCGATACCGGACCTGAGATGCTGCGCTTGGCCCTCGAATCCGGCATTCGCACCTTTATCACCTCCGATTCCCTGAGTGGCGGGGCTGCGGATCGCAATCTCGGCACCGCGCTTCTGGAATCGAACGTCAGCCGGGATGAACTCTGCATCATCGGCAGTATCGGTTACGTCTCCGGTTCGGCCGGGCACGGCTACTCGACCTCCCGGGCCCGCTTCACCACGTCTCGCGAGGAAGCCGAGTTCGAATCCTACGTCGAATCAGCGACCAGCGCGTCCCTCGAATCGATCGGGATCGACAAATTCGACGTCCTCCTCCTCCAAGATCCCGACCAAAGCGGATTCCGCAGCAAAGCGGTCTGGAACGCCTTCGCCAAGGTCAAGGCCAACGGTCTGACCAGCGCGGTTGGGATCGCCCCCGGCCCCGCCAACGGCTACACCCTCGATCTCCTTCACGCCTTCGATCAGTTCCGCAGCATCATCGATTGGGCCATGATCGTCTACAATCCCATCGAACCTTGGCCCGGCGAACTCTGCCTCGAAGCCGCTGAGAAAGCCGGGATCGGATTGATCGCTCGGGAAAGCGTGGTTCCCGGTGGCCCCAATGCCCCCGCAGAAAAGGAGAAACGTCAGGCCAAACGCGACGCCGTCCGTGAAATCAGCGAGTCCCGCATCACCAGCGGAGGCATCCCGACTCTCGAACAA
>CAYGQD010000065.1:0-31908 GCA_964351855.1 uncultured Verrucomicrobiales bacterium | reverse complement strand
CGTGACGCCCGGTTTTAGATCTCCACATGCTGCGGGAACGTCGCGCGGAAGCGGCGATCGCTCTGGCGAAATCTCAGCGTTGGCAAGATGTGGCCGTGCGCCTGTTTCTGGAACACGAAGTGGCGGTGGATGAACCGATTGGTCTGGAGCGGAACTCCTTTGTCGGCATTGGTTTCTCCCTGCCGCTGCCGCTTCGCACGCCGGAAGCTCGTCTCACCGATCAACCTCGCGGGGAATTGGCGGCTGCCCAAGCGTCCACCGCGGCCCTCGCCGCTCAGATTCGGAACGAAATTGCCACATCCAATGAAATCGTGGCCGAACGACGTCGAATTTGGGTCGAGGCGAGTGGTGAAACCCTGGAATTGGCTCGTCGCCACGTTCGCGAAATGTGGGAGGCCTGGGAGCGGTCCAAAGTGACGTTGAACCGGCTTCAACAGGCCCAAGACCGGGCCTTAAACCTGGAAACCGCTGCGGTGGACAGCCTCCGGGCCTTTCATCAGGCCAGGGCGCATCTCTGGCACGTTTCCGGCCTGGACTAGTGTAGGCCGTCCAACAGACTGCACATTCCGGTAATTTTTGAGGCTCTTGAAATTTGCCGCTTCGCGGTTGATTTTGGGTTGAATACCGCCTTTTCCACAATTTCGGCGTTGCTCGTCAATCACGAAGCCCGCTTCGTTCCTCCCTCGCGCCTTGAACTTGTGAAAATTTCGGCATCCGTAATATGCATTCTGCTGGACGGACTACCCTAGCCGTTTCGAGCGAGCCGGTCTCCGCTGACCGCGTTTCGGCCCCGCTTCGTGTCGCCCAAAATTCCCCACCGTTCTACCCGAGCCAAAACTAATTTTGGGTTGTGAGTATTTCACTTCGGGGCGAGTCTAACAGGAAGTGGACTTACAAGGATCGACAGCCCCTGCTCCCAGTCGACGAAACGGCGGATTTAAGCTGCTGTTGTCTCTTGCGTGCACCGTCGTCATCATCGCCGGGCTCAAAGCGGCTTCTGCGTTTTTGATCCCGATTTTATTGGGTCTCTTTCTCGCCGTTCTCAGTATTCCGGTCACGTCCTGGCTTGAAAAACACCGCGTACCCGGGCCGCTGGCGGTCCTCATGGCCGTGTTGCTCGATGTGTTGGTTCTCACCGCGCTGGTCTTTGCGACGGCTTCGATCATGCCGGATTTCCAGGAGACCTTGCCGAAGTTCGACAAGGAATTTCAGACCATGATGGTCGAGAAGGCCGACGAGGTGCAGACGTGGATCAATGAGCACGTGATTCCGGTTCAGGTATGGTTTGCCGACATGGTCGGAAACGAAGATGTCGAGGGAATAGAGCCTGGAGTGGAAGGACCCGTTCCCCCGCCGATTATCAAGTTCGACGTGAAATCGACCGTGGAACAGCTCGTGAGCGTGAACTCGCTCATGTCCCTGGTCACCTGGATCAATGAGATCAACATCATCAAGCACATCACCTCCCTGGTGACGAAGACCTTTTTCGCCTTCATCCTCATGATTTTCATCTTGGGTGAAGCGGGCCGGTTCGCTGACAAGATTGAGCGGGTGGTCGAGGCGAAGGGACCGAATTTTCGGCGTTTCCGCAACGCCAGTCAGGAAGTGCAGCGCTACCTGGGGATCAAAACGCTCGCCAGCATCGTCACCGGGGCCTTGGCCTGGGGCGTCTGCGCGCTCTTTGGGGTCCAGTTCGCGGTGCTATGGGGCTTGATCGCCTTTTTCTTCAACTACGTTCCGACGGTCGGGTCGCTCGTCGCCGCGATTCCTCCGGTTCTGGTGGCGTTGATTCAACCGAGTGGCGGCGGCTGGGAAAGCTTCGGCGTTGCCATCTGCTACCTCGCCATCAACGTGGGAATCGGCAATTTCATCGAGCCGACCATGATGGGACACCGCTTCGGTATCTCCACCGTCGTCGTCATTCTCTCCGTTCTTTTCTGGGGCTGGATTTGGGGACCGGTCGGCATGTTTCTGGCCGTTCCGCTCACCATGATGATGAAAATGATGCTGGATGCGAGCGACGACTTCAAATGGATCTCCGTCGCGATGAGCAAGAACAAGGAGGAAGAATTGGAGGCTTTGCTCGAGGAGCAGGAACAAGCCGTCCACATTCCTTCCGCGCCCGAGCCGGAAGAAGCCTGATTCGGGCTGCGGAATAGCGATTCTGAAACGGGACTCTCACCATTCCCGGCTTGCAACGGGGTGAATTCTAGCGATGCTCCCGCCGAATTTTACGCTAAACCTACTGCGATCCTATGAGCCAAGAAAACCAGGAGCTAAACCCAGAAATCCTCGCCCAAGCTGCGACCATCGCCCGCGGGCTCAGCCTCGATGCGGTCGCTCAGGCGAAATCCGGACACCTGGGCCTCCCTCTCGGCGCGGCGGAAATCGGTGCGGTTCTCTTCGGGCATTCCATGGCGATGAATCCTGACGCGCCGAAGTGGATCAATCGCGATCGCTTCATCCTCAGCGCAGGGCATGGCTCCATGTTCCTGTACAGCTGGCTCCACCTCGCGGGTTACGACCTGCCGCTCCAGCAGATCAAACACTTTCGTCAGCTTCACTCCACCACTCCGGGCCATCCTGAATTCGGCGAAACGCCGGGAGTAGAAGCGACTACCGGGCCGTTGGGACAGGGCGTTGGTAACGCGGTTGGTTATGCCTTGAGTGGCAAAATGGCTGCGGCGAAGTTCAATACTGCCGATCATCAAATTCTCGATTACCACGTCATCGCGCTTGCCGGAGATGGCTGTCTTCAGGAAGGCGTTGCCAATGAAGCCGCTGCCTTCGCAGGTCACAACGGTCTCGACAATCTCATCCTGATTTACGATTCGAATGACGTCACGCTCGACGCCATGGCCGCCGTGACCCAGAGCGAGGACACCTGCGCTCGCTTTCGCGCGATGGGTTGGGACGCCGTCACGATCGACGGGCACGATTTCGCCGCGATTGAGAAAGCGATCGCTGATGCCAAAGCGAACGACAACGGTCGGCCCAAGCTGATCGAGGCGAAAACCGAGATTGGACGCGGGATTCCGCAAGTCGCCGGAACCGCCGCCGGTCATGGTGAAGGTGGGATCAAATTCCAGGATGAAGCTCGCAAGGGGCTCGGCCTTCCCGAGGAGAAGTTCTACGTTTCCGAAGCCGTCACCACCTACTTCGCGAAGCGCAAAGCCGCCCAGATCCAAGCCCACGCCGCTTGGGAGGCCACCTACCAAGGTTGGAAAGCTGCTAATCCGTCCTTGGCCGAACTGCTGACTCAAGGCATCGCCAAATTCGTCCCTTCGAACCTGCTCCAGGAGATTCCGGAGTTCGATGCCGGCGCTTCCATGGCCACTCGCGCCGCCGGTGGAGCCGTGATCCAGCCGATCGCTGATGCGATGCCCCTCTTCGTCAGCGGTAGCGCCGATCTTTACGGATCGACCAAGAACTACATCAAGAGCAGTGGCGATCTCTCCCGAGAAAGCTACGACGAGCGCAACATCTGGTTCGGGATTCGCGAGCACGCCATGGGTGCCCTGCTCAACGGATTTGCTTATGACGGAATCTTCCGCGCTTCGGGAGCGACCTTCGCCGTTTTCGCGGACTACTGCCGCCCGTCGATCCGGCTCGCGGCCCTGGCTAAGCTTCCCGTCCTCTACATCTTCACCCATGATTCGGTCGGCGTCGGCGAAGACGGCCCCACCCATCAGCCGGTCGAAACCTGCAGCGGCCTCCGCGTCATTCCCGGTCTTGACGTGATTCGTCCTGCCGATCCGGAGGAAACTGCCGGAGCCTTCGCTGCTGGTCTACAGCGGACCGATGGACCCACGATGCTTCTCCTCACCCGCCAAAACGTCCCGAACCAAAGTCAGATTCCGGTGAAGACCCGGCGCGAAGGGGTCTATCGTGGCGCCTACATCGCGGTGAAAGAAACCGCTCCGCTCGAAACCATTCTCATCGGCACGGGAAGCGAACTGCAGCATGCGATTGACGCTGCCAAAGAACTTGGCGCGGGAACGCGAGTCGTTTCCATGCCTTGCACGGAGCGTTTCGACCGCCAGCCGCTCGACTATCGCGAAGAAGTCCTTCCCAAAGCCTGCACCAAGCGCGTTGCCATCGAAGCCGGAGTTTCCGGGCTCTGGTGGAAATACGTCGGCACCGAAGGCGAAGTCATCGCGATCGATCGCTTTGGGATCAGCGCTCCGGGCGATACTGTGATGGAAGAGCTCGGCATGACCGCTGCCAACGTCGTCGCGGTGGCCAAGAAGCTGGGTTAAGGAAAAGCGGGCCTGCTCGGGACGGGTTGAAGGTCAGAGTTCGTCGTCGTTCCCCACGTCGAAGGGGATACGCTCCGGCCCCGCCTCAAGAGAGAAGTAGTTCATCGGTTCGGTCTCATCCTCATTCACCAGAGCGTCAGCCGTATCGGTAAAAAACTGTTCCAGCCGCTGGCGAGCCGGGCCGGTTAGCTTTACTTCGTCCATCGCTTCAGTCATCATTTCCAGCCACCGATCGCGTTCTTTCAGGCCAATGCTCATCCAGCTGTGCCGCATTCCCAAGCGCGGGTGGCCGCGCTCTTCCTGGTAGCGATCCGAGCCACCAAAGCGGTCGATCAAAAAATCGCCAAGTCTCCGTTCCGCCATTTCCAACCTTTCTTTGTCCTTCGGATAGAGCGAACCCACAATTTCGTCGACCCGAAGGCGACGGTAAAATGCCGCCACCAGCGCGACGAAGCCCTCTTCTCCAAATTGACGGAATGGTTCATTCATCGTCCAAGCCTAGCTTAGAGAATCACGGTTGCGAATAGGGTGGTGAACAATTTCATGGACGGATGGCGGGATTTTCTTTCCACAGCGACGCGACCAAATGGGGCAGATCGCATCTGTAGGCGTTGACTCCGGTGGAGCTTGCGGCGATCTGGAGCCCGCCCATGGACACCGTCTCGACCCTTATTCTGGCCGCCTCGCTCGTCATCATCATGTTCGGGATGGGCTTGTCCCTGACCCTCGATGACTTCAAGCGCGTCTTTGTCGCCCCGAAAGCGATCCTGATCGGCCTTGCCAACCAGCTGGTCCTCTTGCCGCTGATCGCCTTCCTTTTGATATTCTTGTTTCCGCTCAAACCGGAGATCGCCATCGGTATTATCATTCTGGCGGCTTGTCCCGGAGGGCCAACTTCGAACCTGATCACCCACTTGGCCAAAGGCGATACCGCGCTCTCGGTCAGCCTCACCGCGATCAGTAGCTTCGTCACGCTTCTCACCATCCCTCTGATCATCAACTGGGGACTGCAATGGGTGCTTGGCGAAGAAACCCTGATCCAGCTAAGTGTCCTGGAAACGATCCTTCAGGTGTTTGTCATCGTGATCGTTCCCGTCACCGTGGGCATGGCGATCCGGGCCAAGAAAGAAGCGTTCGCCCACCGGATGGATGGTCCCGTCCGAATCGCCTCCGCGCTGGTTTTTCTCCTGGTTCTGGCGGGCGTCATTGCCAAAGAATGGGACAATCTGCCGGACTACATCGCCCAATCCGGTGCCGTCACCCTTGCGCTGAACGTCTCTACGATGGCGCTGGGCTTGATCGTGGCGAAACTCTTCCGTCTTCCCTTTCGCCAGGGCGTCTCCATCTCCGTGGAGAGCGGCATTCAGAATGGAACCCTGGCCATCACCATTGCCACCGTCTTGCTTTCGAACACCGCCTACGCCATCGCGGCGGCGGTTTACAGTCTGCTCATGTTCGTCACCGGGATCGTCATCATTCTGGGATCGAACTGGATTCAGGCGCGGAGCAAGTAGAGCTGCGCTTTCTGCGAGAGTCCGCACTTTTTGTCCAACGTTCGCCGCTTAGGTTTGTCTATTCCTGCCATGAACCCTTCCATTCCCCTGGAACATCAGTTTCTGACCCGTCGCGAGCTGCTCAACCGCGTCGGAACCGGCTTTGGTGCCTTTGCCCTCGGTAGTTTGCTTGGCAACGCAAACGCGGCCCAGAACCCGATGTCGATCAAGCCGCCCCAGTCCTTTGGCCGGGCCAAGCGCGTGGTTCATTTCTTCATGAACGGGGGCCCGTCCCACGTGGATACCTTTGACCCGAAGCCGGAGCTCGACAAATGGCACGGAAAAGCGCTGCCCACGGACAGCTTCCTCAAGACCGAGCGCACCACCGGTTCCGTCCTCAAATCGCCTTTCAAGTTCCAGCAATACGGCGAGTCCGGGATGCCGATCAGCGAAATCTTTCCGAAAGTCGCCGAGCATGCGGATGACCTCTGCGTGATTCGCTCGATGAAGGCCGATGTGCCGAATCACGAGCCCTCGCTCCTCCTCATGAACTGCGGCGACGCTCGGCTCCCGCGGCCTAGCGTCGGTTCTTGGGTCGTTTATGGATTGGGCACGGAGAACGAGAATCTGCCCGCCTACATCGCGCTTTGTCCCGGCGGTGTGCCGGTTTCTGGCGCGCAAAACTGGCAGGCCGGCTTTCTGCCCGGTGCCTTCCAAGGTTCTCACATTGACACGAAACATCGCGAGATCGAGAAACTCATCGCCAATATCCGCAACCCTCGGTGGAGCCACGAACAGCAGTCCCGCCAGATGGAGCTGCTCCAGAAGCTGAACGCCTCTCACCTGGAACGGCGCGAAGCAGACCGCGATCTCGAAGCCCGGATTCAGTCCTTTGAGCTGGCTTACCGGATGCAGACCGAAGCGACCGATGCCTTCGATATCGAGCAAGAAGACGAAGCGACCCGCACCGCCTACGGCGACTCGGATTTCGCCCGCCAGACCCTCATGGCCCGGCGCCTCGTCGAACGTGGCGTTCGCTACATCCAAGTCTGGGCCGGAGCCGGTCAGCCCTGGGACGATCACAACAACATCGACAACCATCGCAAGCTGGCCACCAACGTCGATCAACCCATCGCCGCCTTCCTCACCGACCTCAAACGCCGCGGTCTCTTTGACGAAACCCTCGTCATTTGGGGCGGCGAGTTCGGGCGCACACCCGTTGTGGAACTCCCCATGGCCGGGACCAACAATGGCCTCCAAAACGGACGCGATCACAACCATCACGGTTTCACCGTCTGGATGGCGGGAGGTGGGTCGCGGGGCGGACACATCCACGGTAAAACTGACGAATTCGGCTTCGCCGCCGTCGAAGATCCGGTCCACGTCCACGACTTCCACGCCACCATCCTCCACCTCCTCGGTTTCGATCACGAAACCTTCACCTACCGCTACGCCGGCCGAGACTTCCGCCTCACCGACGTCCACGGGCACGTCGTGAATGAAGTGTTGGCCTGACGTGTGGAGTCCGTCCGCATCGCTCATCGGTGTTGAGTCAATGGCATCGACATCAAAGCACTTGCGAGCAGTAAGCGGAATGTGGGTGTTTTTCCTGCTGACGACGATCTACGATCACTACGATGGAATCTCGTCGTGGATCGGCGCTCCCATCATAGCGACATTCTTATCGCTGATCACCTACCCGCTGGTAATGCTGCTCGGGCAATCCTTAAGGATTCCGAGGTTCGGAAAATTTTGGAACGCCAGCTGGTGGCCCGCGTTGACGGTCGCGCTGGTGAGCAGTCTTGCATTGTTGTTTGGAACCATGCTTGAACTAACTGAGCCCTATCACGACCGTGTTTCAGATTCAACAGAGCTGCGGCTTCATTCCGCCATCAGTATTCCTGCATTTCTAGCCCTCTTCTTCTCCATCGCATATTGGCCGAGAGTAGCGCGATCCAGTCGGCCAGGCGCTCCAACAACAGGGAACAAGCCGTTGCCGTAAGCCCTCTGAACTATGAACGATGGTTTTTCTTTTCTGCCATTGCTGCAGCTACCATCACATCTGTCGTGCTTTTTCCTGTTGGATTGATCGTCGCTTTATTCGTAGCTATTCCATTCTTGGCTTCCCGAGAGCGGTTCTTTCCAGTCTGCGAGAAGAGACGGCCCTAAAATGGCAACCCACGTAAACCAATCTTTTCACGAACTATAAAAAGTGTCCGGGATCAGCGAGGATGTTTCGGTCAACCGAAACCCTCACCTTGATTCGCTCAAGATCACATTCATCCATGAATCGCTCTTCTTCCTTTCTTCGCGTTTTCCTCGTCCTTCAAGGATGCATGTTTCTCTTGCTGATTGACGGACGGTCTGCTGATCTGATCTTTCAAAACTCCGTGGTATCCAATGATATTGATTTCATTCGATCGGACGATCCATCGACTCCGTTCGAGCTATCGGCATCGGATCAGGCTCGGAAAGAGATGCCTGACAAAAGGAGTGATGTGTTGTTCGTTGATGGTGTTTTCACCTATCTGATCACCTATGAGGATGGCTCCAGCGTGAGTGTATGGGCCGCGCCAACTCTAGGTGAGGCCCTGGGTAGGCGCTATGCCTCGCACGTCGGCGAAGCGCTTGGAAAGCTACCCGAGGCGCTGCGCCGCAAGTTGTCTTACGTAGTCATTCATTCCGGCGATGAAACGGCGTTTGCAGAGGAAGAAGGCGGATTCTTTGTGTTATACTCGAAGAACATTGAGCGTCGCCTGACGACGCATGATCTCGAAGAAACCGTCTTTCATGAGACTATTCATGCCACGCTGGAGGCGGATCACGCGATGAATCCCGCTTGGATTCAGGCTCAGAAACGCGATCCCGGATTTATTACCGAGTATGCCGCCAAGCATCCGAAAAAAGAGGATCTGCCCGAATCTGCTTTGTTTGCCTATACGCTCACGAAGTTCCCGGGTCGCCTGTCTGAACGGGTTGAGCGTGCGGTCCGTGAGACGATGCCCAATCGCCTCAGATACTTGTCGCAACTTTTCGAATCGCTTGAAGGAGAACACGCAGAGAAGAAGGACTGATTGGTCTCTTCCTCCATCATGAAGCATACGAAGCCTTATCCGGCGATCTCAATTCGCGCCATTCGCTGGAAGATTTGGCATCTTCCTCTACGAGGCTCTAAAGCAACGCCGGGTCTGCGCCTAATGTCCCGACGAGCCGTTCCAGCTCATCCTTCGGATGCTTGCGGAGTTGGTCGAGGTGGGTGTTGACGGAGTCAAGCTTCTCGCGGATCCGGAGGCGCTCGCTTTCCAGCGCGTAGTGATCCTTCTCAAGGAAGGCCGCGAGGTGTTGCGCTTGTTTCTCGAGGAGCTTTCGATCCACTTCGATCTTGGCTTGGAGGCGATCCTGATACCAGTCGCTTTCCATGAGTGATTCTCGGGTGAAGAGCTTCCGGATCTCCGGGTCGTGAATATCTTTCCCCTCGAAGTTCCCGTGGGCCATAATATGGAGGAGCGCTTTGAGAGGCGGGCAGGCCATTTCCACAGAGTCATCTGCAAAGTAGGCTTGGGCTACCCGTTGCTGGGTTTCCACGATGTTGTTCACTCCGTCGATGTAATCTTCCAGGTTCTGGATCTCCGGGCGAAGCATGTCTTCCGGGAAGAGGGAGACCGGATCATTGAAGACGCGACCAAAGTAGGTGTGGACGAAGCTTTCGGTAATGCGGAAGCCGAGGCGGCTGGCCAGAACCGGCTTCCCGTCGTGTTCCAGGTCGTTGACGCGTTCGAGGTGGCCGCGCTCCAGGAGATAGTCGGGGTCGCGTTCGTGGACGAACATCCGGCTCCAGACTTCCGGGATAATCAGACTGATATCGTGATCGACTCGGTACTTTCTTCCAATATATCCAGCGGCTGACGAGTAGGCTGGATAGTTGGTGAGGAGATAGCCGACCAGCGCGTTATTGAGGTCGATGATGGGAGCCAGCGCGTTGAACGGCCCCTTGGTCAATGCTCCCTCGCTCCCGGCACCGGTGGTGGAAGGCGATTTCCCGGTCAGGCTGGAGATGAAGTCCATGAACAACTCCGGGAGCTGCTGATAGTGGATTGGGCCAAAGACGGCGAGGGGGCGGATTCCTGCTTCGGGGTCCGCCGGATTGTTGCGTCGCCCCGGGAGGACCGCGTTAACCGGATTCGGAGCCGGCAGGTCGAAGGGAATGCGCCGGAAGAGGTGAGCGCCGAGTTCGGCAAGGTATTCCGCCCGTGGGGCATGGAGATCAGGCCGATCCTGAAGATACCTCGGGTTCTTGGTGGGTTTGCCATCGACGAGCCGGGGATTCGCCGAAGAGATGACGTAGTCCGGGGTGTCCGCCGCGACGAAGTCAAGCAGGGTCCGTTGCATCGGCTCGGTGAAGGCTTCGAAGCGAATCGTGTCGCTGACCATCTCTCGTGCTTGGTCGCGGGTAAGGGGCTCGTAGTTGCTGAAAAAGTTGTCAGCGGTGCTGAAGTCGCGCTCGGTCGCCTTGTCATAACCGCGATGAATCGCTTCATCAGGCCGCTGGAAGAGCCGGTATTCGCAGTTTTTGACGAACTTGAACGAGGGCCGCTTGATGTCGGGGTGAAGCCCCTTGAGCTGATCGGACGGGACCACGATAGACGCGGTGATGTCGTCTTCCCGCTGCAATTTGGCCGCCTGGTAGAAGTCTTTCCGCAGGCCAAAGGTGCGCCAACTGCCGTCCTCATGGAAACCGATCCGGAGATATTGGGCGATGATCCGTTGGTCGTGGTATTTCAGCTCGAAACCGGGTTGGCCGTTGATTGTATCCACGTGAAATCGCTTCGGCCAGTCATCGCCCCAGTCCTGCTTCCAGTAGCGCTTGACGATGAAGACCAGTTCCCGGACGGAACGCGGGATGCTGCGGATCCAGTCGTTGTGTTCATCGGTGTATTCCGGGTTGGTGGTGAGCAGGCGGATGGCGGAGCCGAGAGAGCGTGAATGATCGAGCAAGCTCCGGCCCGTTTGACTGGGATCGAGCGGATCCTTCCAGCGCGTACTGAAATCGTGCTTCAGAACTTCGACGGCTTGGGCGAGGTCGCTGGCAAAGTCCGGCAAGAAGACGGGCCCGGTCTCCATTGCATCAGCGAGGGACTTGGAGATCTCCGATTTTCCTCCGCCGGAGACGGTACAGGGTTTGTGACAAAGAGTGCCTTCCGCGTTGGTCCCGATGAGCCGCCAGCGCTGGCCTTCGCTCGGCTTGATCATCGCGATCTTGTAGCCGCTCGGTAAAATATAGGTCCAGTCCGGGCGGAGGGATAACTCGCGCTCGGTTTCGCCTTGTTTCCAGGAAATACGCTGGATGTGAAGATCGAACCGGACGTTCTCGGGCAGATAAATGATAGTATCCCAGGTCTTATCGATCGCGTATCCCTCCTCCTGAACCTCGATCCGGTCTCCCAGGAGCTGAACGACCTCATGGAAGCTGTGATCCACCATCTGATGGTATCCGCTTAGCTCAAAATCCTCACCCAGGTCGAAACTGGGGAAGGCGATCGCACCGCCGGCGTGCTCTTCTTCGACCAAGCCGAACAGATTCGCGGCATAGCTGATCTGGGTTTTGACCTCTTTTTTGCAATAGCCAAAGTAGTTGTCCGCAATCAGGGTGACGACGACTCCAGTTTGGTCGCGGCAGGTGATCTTGAAGGCGCCGCCATCGTTGTAGAGTTCGTCCTCGCTCTCCCAGCACATCCCGTCCCGTTTCTGGCGATCGGTCGCATCGTTAATGTGGGGAAGGCCAACGTCGATCTTGCGTAGCTTCGTTAGTTGAGGGGCCAGGATTACACAACCGGTGTGGCCGCTCCAGTGATCGACATCCAGCCGGGCGTCGTTCTCCGGAAGATAAGGATCGCCCGCGTTCCCGAAGATCGTCTCAACGAAGTCGAGGTTGCTGACCAGGTTCCCGGGAGCGAAAAAGCGCGTCTCCATCGTCTTCTCCTCGATGAATCCTTCCACCTTGGGACAAACGACCGGGCGCAGCATCAGGCTCACGAAAACCTTAGCCGGTTTCGGCTCATTGGCGGTGAAGGGCAGCACCTTGAGATCGTCCGGCGGATTCAGGGCCGCCTTCAACAGATGGGCAAAGGTCACCTTCGGAACACTCTTCTTGTCATCGGGAATCGAGTAGCCTCCCTCGGTCACGTGGAAGACGCCCTTGGTCGTGCGCCGATCGCTCGCCGGGTTGTGGCAAACTCCCTGCGCCACGCGGAAGGAGGAGACGATGTCTGATTCGAACTTATCCGCATGGGCAGGGAGCGAGAGCGTCCGAGCGATTCCGTGGCGTTCCATGATGAAGGCACTGGTCGGGATCATCGCCTGCCCGGGCTCGAAAACATGGGTATCGGCGAGATAGGTCTGGAGGAAGTCCTGGATAGATTGGTCGGCGGGGCAGAGGTAATCGCTCAGCAGCCGCATTCTCTCCTGGAAGTTCGCAATGAGCGATTTTCCCATGTCGAGGAACGGGTAATCCTTGGCATCACCAACGATGGCCTCACCCCGGGCCGCCAGTTTCAGATTGATGTATTCCCGCACGCGCTGCTGCTGTTCTGCAGTTGCGGTCCCGTTTTCATCAAAGCCAATACGATCTTTTAAGTTGGACTCCCGATTCATACGGGAGCGAAACTGCATCGGTTAGGCGGAAAGGAAAGCGCGGATTTCTCGAAAGTTAGTTCGTACTGAGGAAGGCGATCAGATCCCGCAATTCCCGCGGCGTCAGATTGATGATCGTGGCTCCCGGCATCAGGGACGTCTGCAGTTCTTTGCGATGGGCGATCTCCGCCTTGACGAAGTTTTGCTCTGCCCCGGTGATGTCCCGATAAAACTCTTTCCCGCTGTTCCCTCCCTGACGCAGGGCGATTCCGACAAACGTCCCGCCGTCCTTCAGCGTCAGTTCCCAGGGATAGAACTGGGGCGCGACTTCTCGGCTCGGTTCCAGGATCGACTGCATCAGCCACGTCGGGTCTCCACGATCCGCCACTGCGCTGAGATCCGGGCCTAACACGACGCCGCGTCCCGAGTGACGATGGCAGGTGTAGCAGCGGGCCAGTTGGGGGTGGAAGAAAAGGCGACGTCCAGCTTCCAGGTCAGGTTCGCCCGGCACGGCATCGATCCGAGCCTGCCACGCAGCGGTGTCCGTAAACGCGGGCATCCCCACATAAGTGGAGCTGGGATCACCTGTTGCCTTGAAGATGGCCGGATCGCTCGGATTTAACTGCGAGGCCCACTTCGCGAGCAGGTCCGGAGTTCCCAAACCACGCAGTGCCCGCAGAGCTTCTTCAGAAACGGTCCGGTCTCGCGAAGTCACCAGTTCGTTTGCCAGGAGGTCGAAGTGATCGCGTGCTGCGGCGGCGAGACCGAGGATCGCTTCGGCGCGGCTGCGAGAGGGAAGCGTGGAGTCGGCCGCCAGCTTGGCCAGCTCCGTGCGCGCTTCGGGCGAGTTCATCGCGTTGAGGCTGCGAATCACCTCGAAGGTTAGCTCTTCGTTTTCGAGCGCGAGCAACTCCCGGAGCAGGGTCAACGTCACTCGCTTGTCGTTCGCTGGGAGCAGGCGCAGGGCGAAGGCGCGCGTCTTCGGCGGAGCCTCGGTGTCGCGAATCCGCTCGATCAGCATCTTGGCGTCGGCGATTCCCGCCCGCGGATTTCCGGCCAGAGTGTTCGCGGTGGCGAGACAGGCCTCGAAGAGTTGGTAGTTCAGCGTGTCCGAGCGAAAGAGCGCGTCCACTTCCCCGGCGAACGCCGCCAAGTCTTCATCGGCGATCCAGCGGAGCGCTTCGAACTTCACCGCCTCGCTGGCATCTCCCAGCGCTGCCGCTACCATCGACGGGCGATTCACCGCCTTCGATAACCGCGCCGCCAGCACCGCATTCACCTTGTCATCCTCGCTCAGTCCGGAAAACCAGGCCACGTCGCGGACTTCGTTCCGCCGAGCCAATTCCAGCAGCGCCGCGCGAGCCAGAAACGCATCTTCGGTCCGGGCGTGGCTCAGTACCTCGGCCACGCTCAGATCAGGCGCTCCGCTTCGCAGCATCGCCGCCAGTTTGGCACCGCCATTCGGCCCTTCCGGTTTCCCTGGCTTCAACCAGTCCGCCTTTCGGTCGATCTCCAGTTTCCAGAGTCGGCCTTTGCCGTGGAGGGTGTAAGCGGTGAAGACCCAATCCGTGAAATAGAACGCTCCGTCCGGCCCCTCCGCGAAACAGGTCGGTCGGAAATGGGTGCTGCCTTGCACCAGTTCGACGCGCTCGGAATCGAAACTGGCCCCGACCCGCCTCAGGGGATAGAAGTCGATCCGGTTGTCGCTCCAAGACGGCACCAGCAGCCCACCGCCCAGCGGCAAGATGGCGCAGGGAGCCTCGCCCGTCGGGTGGATCATTGGCAGGGTTCCCTTCAGCTCTCCGTTCCAGGCCACGAAAGGATGGAACGGTGCCTCGCCAAACCGTCGTTGGTAACCATAATCCCCGCCCTCCACCACGTGGATCAGTCGACAGGGCGGACGGGCCCCGGGATCGTTCTCCGCCGCGAAGATCTCCCCATCCTCCCGGACACACACACCAAATGGATTCCAAAACCCCTGCGCGATCCGCCGCAGCCCCTTCCCCTCAGCCGACATTCGGAAGATGCCTCCCTCGCCGGTCCCCGTCACCGTCGCGCCATCCGTTCCCGTCAGGGTCCAGGGCGAGTAATAGTTCTCCCCCAAAGCAAAGACCAGGTCGCCGTTTGGGTCCCAGGCCAAGCCCGCCAAGCCGTTGTGCGGATAGTCAGACTCCGTTTCCAGCGTGGCCACATCCTCCTCTTCGTCCGCCTTCCCATCCCCATCCGTGTCCCGAAGCCGTAGCACCCGATCTCGCTCCGCCAGATAAACCCAGCCATCTGCCCCCAGCTCCAGATCCATCGTCGCCACCGTCGAAGTTGCGAAGACCCGCCGATTCGAGCCATCCGTATCGAAGACCAGAATCTCATCCCGCTCCGGTCCTTCATAACCCTCCGGTCGAAAGTGCGTATGACTGGCGACGACCCAGACACGCCCTTTCGCATCCACATCAATGCCCGTCGGAGTGACCAGCTCCGCATGCTCCGCCAACAGCGTCAGTTTCAAGCCCGGCCTCAACACCTTCGCCTCATGAGGCACCTCCGAGGGAACCTCCAGCGCAAAGAGTCCGGGAACCAGGGCGAAGCAGCAGAGGAAGAGGGGTTTCATCAGAAACACTCTTTGGATGGTTCACCACGTTGGGCAACCGGGAATTGACAGGGGAGGGGCGCGACCAAGCAAGATGACCGATCGGTCCAATACGTCCTACGGGACCTATTCCACCTACCGCTTCCGGCTGGATGCCTTCAGCCACATCCAGGTAAGGACCCCGGTAAGCGACACCATCAGAATCGCGACGAGGCCGCTCTTCAGGTCTTGGCCGATCCAGGGAAGCGTGTCGGTCAGCTCTTTGGTGGTCATTGTACGAAAGGATTCGTAGGCGAAGATCCAGCCGGCGTGGAGGCCGGTGGCGAGCCAGAGAGAGCGGGTTTTGAGGCGGGTGTAGCCGAGGATCCAACCGATCAGGAAGAGGGTGGTGAACTCAGCGATGATGAACTGGGGATCCTTGAATTTGGTGAAGATCTGGCCGAGGAGCCAGAAGCCGGTGTCCCAGCGGACCCCGTCGATCCCGAGGATGTCACGGTCGGCGTCCGCGATGAGAATGCGGTGGGTTTTTTCGCCGTCCTGGAGGTCGATTTTGAGGTTGTCAAAGGGTTGGTTGAGGATGAGGTGCGATCCGGCGGGGACGGTGATGGGCTGGCCGCTGGAAGCGCGTTCCGCGACGACTTCCCGGGGAGTGGTGACGGTGTATTCGTCCGGTGGTTTGAGGAAGTGGACCGCGGCGAAGAAGGCAGAGACGAAGAGGAGGGTGCCGAGTCGGCGCGTTTTGCGCAGGGTTAGGCCCATGAGGCAGCCTCGAAAGAAGAACTCTTCCACGATGCTGACGACGAGGGCCGTGAGCATCCATTGGTGAAAGACTTTGAGGAGGGCAGGGGCGGCGTCGTTGATGGCGAAGACTTGGAGCTTGAGAAGGATGAGGCCGACGACGAGCATCCAGAGCCCCGCGACGGCAAATCCAAATCCGAAATGTCGCCAGCGGCGGGGGTTCGGCTCCAGCTGAAGGAGTTCGCGGCGGGGGATATTGAGCCATTTGATGAGAGGCCAGAGGAAGACGAGGGCGCAGAGCTGCATCGCGCGATTCCAGTAGCGGGACAGGCTGGCGCGTTCGAGTTCGGCATGGAGATCGATCTTGAGAACGGGGATCGGCTTTCCTTCAAAGCGGCCTTCGGCGACGGCGTTCTTACCCCAGTCATAGAAGACGGGAGCAAGGAGGGCACCGCAGACGATGACGGCGGTGACGTAGACGAGGACTTTGAAGATGTCGCTTTGGAAGAGTTTTGGCACGGTCGCCGGACTAAAAGTCGCCCCGACTTCCTGTAAAGTGCTTCCTACGATTTAACAGCTGCTCGAAACGCTGCATCGGCTTCCGTCAGGGAGCCCATCTGGCAACATCGCTCCACGAGTTTGAGATCCAGGGCCGGAAACATGCGACTGCGTTTCGAGGCCTTGTAGCCTTTCCCGTTCGCCTTGAGCAAAAACACCTGAATCTCTCCCGCCTCCCAAATCCAGAGTTCCGGAATCGCGAACCTCGCATAGAACTCTTGCTTCCCGATCGCTTCGCTCGTCATCACCACTTCGATGACCAAGTCCGGACCCGCATTGGCGACCGGTTCGCGGTCGAACCAGAAGGACTCATCAGGATTCTTACTCGCGTCCTTTTCCTTCGACCCGATTGTGGCTCCTCCCGAGTGAAAGACATTCAATCCGAGGAGAATTCCATAGGCTCCAATCAGGTGGCCCAGAAGGCGGCTAACCAGTTCGTGAGAGAGCGATTCGTTGCCAATAACTTCCAAAATTCCGTTGCTGTAGGACACCTTGCCGAGACCGCGTTTTCCAAAATAAGCAGCAAACCGTTCATAGCCGTCCCAGTCCGCGTTGCGAAAGATGAGGTGTCCGCCCTGCGCAATCGCCTCGGCCAAATTCGCTGTTGGTCTCGAACTCATTCTTTCCCAAAACACTACATGGAAGCGAAATTTCGTCTACCGGTGTTTCACCAGCCGTTTAAGAGACGTCGAGGAAGGAACCGGCGGTATCGACGATCGCACTGAAAGCGGCTTCCAGAATCTCGGTGGCGACTTGCTCAGTCACGGCTTCGAGGATTTGGTCGAGGGTGCGGCGGACGCCGAAGATTCCAAAGGCAATGACGAGCAGCCCTCCCAAGACCAGAACGACGGCCGTGATTCCTTGAGTGGCGAGGAATCCGAAGGTGGCGGAGGAGATGCCGGTGAGGATGAGAAGGATGCGAGACCAGTCCGGGAGAATTTGGACTTTGAGCTGCTTGAGTTCTTCGGGAGTCGGGGCGTGGCCCGTTTTCTTGGCGTTGCGAACGCCTGCCCGCTCGACGCGTTTGACGAGCTTGGTCTGCTTTCGGTTCATGCGGAGGGAGCGAGGAAGCCTTGGTAAACTTGACCGGTGGTTTCGGCCATGCGGGTGGCGGAATGGGTCTCCGCGACCTTTTGGCGATCCGTGATGAGGGGATCGCCGGCGAGAAGCTCGTGCCAGGCATCGGCGAGGTGGCCGGGATGACCGGGGGTGACGAGACGACAGGTGGGGACGTCGCGAAGAAGTTCCGGGAAAGCGCCGTGGTTCGGCTGGACCACGGGGAGACCGGCGGCGAGCGCTTCGAGGACGTAAATGCCCTTGGGTTCGAGGAACTGGGTGGGGACGGAGAAGAGATCAATCTCCTCGAAAAAACTCAGCTTCCCGGCGCGGTCTGGACTGCCGGCGTAATGGAAGCGGGAGGTGAGCCCGGCAGATTCGAGCTTGCGGAGCTGTTCGTCATAAAAGGGTTGGTCCTGGGCGCCGAGCCAACCGCCGGCGTGGATGCGGGAGTCCTCCATCCCGGGTTTGTTCGCGAATTCGAGGAAGCCGTCAATGAAGTGGTGGAACCCTTTTTCCGGGCTGATCCGGGCGAAGAATCCAATCGTGGGAGGACGGTTGGGCTGGCGTTCGAGCCGATGGAAGTCTTCGTGTTCGATCCCGAGGGGGACGATGTGGAACTTTTCCGGTGGAACGCCGAGCATCTCCGCCATGTAGTCCGCGTAAAAGCGACTGAAGGTGATGAAACCGTCCACCTCTTTGGCGAGTTCCCGCATTTGGGCGATGACTTGGCTGCGCCAGGGTTCGATGAGTTGATCGAGGAAGAGGTCGTCGCCCTGGATGGTGACAAGGACGGGGACGCCGGGCATCTCGCGTTTGATGAGGGGAATGCAGCCGCCGATGAGCAAGTTCGTGAGGTTGACCAAGTCCGGCTTCGATTCCTCCTTGAGCCAGCGGACGAATTTGCGGTGTTCCCTGCGTTGTGCTCCGGCTTCGCCTTTGACGGTGGCCAGGGTCATGGCACCGAGTTTGGTGGGGTCCACCTTGACCGTTCCGCTGGTGGCGCGTTTGATGAGGCCGGGGCGATCCAACCAATCGGTGAACCAGTCGGGCAGGTAACGGAAGAGGGGGACGTTCTGATCGAGAAACATGTTGATCCCGCCGAGGACGACGCGGTCGATGCTGACGTCTTCCTCATCGGTGCGGACGGGCGTGTAAGCGGGGACGAGTTCGACATCCCAGCCTTGCCGGATCAGATTGCGAACCAGGGTGTTGTCACGCATGCAACTGCCGCAGTACATGCCTGCGCCGCCGGCGGTGACGAAGACGACTTTGGGGGAGGAATCGGTCATGAGGGGGAGGTGGCCATCTCTGGTTTGTCGCGAAACTGGACGAAACGCCTACGAGAAAGGGTAATTACGCCCCATAGGCTGACCAGAAAGAGGACCAATCCGGGCCAGCGCGCCCAGCGCTCGACGAAGACGAAGGCCCCATTGAACATCATGAAGAGGATAAAGCCATGAAGGAGCCAGAAGCTGAGGGCGTTCCGTTTTCGATAACGCTCGTCCCCTGCGAAATACCACCAAACCGTATCGACGAGCCAGACGACGCCGAACAGATAGTTCAGCCAGATGCCCCATCCCGCGCGATAGCCGGTCACGGCCATGGAACGGAGGGCGGTTTCTTCATAGGCTTTGGTGTGACTCCACTGGAAAAAGACATCGAAAGCGCTGACCACGTGGACGATGTAAAAGACGCATCCGATGGTCCAGAGCAACTGCGGGCGAGGGCTCGGCAACGTTTCCACGGCCAGGCGAACGACGGCCCATCCGTACATGAAGAGGGCCATCCAGGCCGCCACGAAAACGATCATCGTCTTCAGGGCTTCGAGGTGCGCATCGAGTTCGACGCTTTGGATGAAGTCTGGCATCGTCAGGGGTTCTTTCCAAATCAGGTGCGCTCAGTGGACGGATTTCAAGATGAAAAGGACGATTGTGACTGTGAGGGTGCTAAAAATTGTCGAGTAGAACACTGCGGCGGAGGCAAAACGGCCATCCGCTTTGAATTCGTGAGCGAGAAGGGCGGTGTTCACGGCGGTAGGAACGGCGGTGCCGAGAATGAGGATGCGGGCAACTTCCCACTCGAAGCGGAACACCTGGACCAAACCCGCGGCGATGAGCGGAGCGGCGAGGAGGCGGATCCCGAGGGCGAGCGCCAGGCTTCCGCGAATCGGCGGCGGTTTGGTCTGGCTTAGCTGCACTCCGAGGGTCAACAAGGCGAAGCCGACCAATCCATCGCCAATGTAGCCGAGCGGTTTCCAAAGCGGCGCGATGGCCATGACGGCGGGTTCGAGATGGGCCGCCTTGATGAGGAGGGCCGTGGTGATGGCGTAGATGGAAGGTTGGCGGAGAACGGGGAGGAGAGGCCGCCACCAGGCTTGGTCCCGACCGTGATTCTGGGAAGCGGCGAGCCAGAGACCGATCGTGAACGTCGCGATGTTCATCGTCATGAGGACAAAGGCTTGGAGGACCGGGCCCAAGGGCGAAAACGCCAGCGTCATCAGTGGAATGCCGTAGTTCCCGCTATTGTAGAACATGGTCGACAGTTGCAGCGATTTTCGGGCCGGGGTTTCCAATCTACAAAGACGGGCTACGATCCAACTGAGCAACGCCATGATCCCAATCATGACCACGGTGAATCCCACCGCGCGAAATCCTAGCGCGGTCGGGAGGTTCGACTGGATCAGGCGAACGAAAATGAAGGCGGGAACGAAGACGTAGAGATTCAGGCGAACGAGCGTGGCCAGGTCCACGTGAAATTTTCGGTCCAAGGCAAAACCGACCGAGATTGCCACGATGATCGGCAAAATGATGGTTAAGAAAAGGGTCGCAGGTTGCTGGAAAGCCTCGGTCATGATCGGCGCAGAGCGAGACTGGAACGGGAGAAGGAGCGGGGCAAAGGAAAAGACCTTAATATGAAAATTATAGAAATTATAAAAAAGAATTGATGATCCGGACTTATTTGAGTATGTTCTCAGATGTGATTGGAGGAATCCAGAACCTCCTCCAGCCGCATCGAAACCATACCCTGCACCGGAACCATGAAAACACTCCCTCTCCATCCCAATTCCCTTCCACCGATCCCATCCGCCTTTCACCAGCCGGATTGTTTCTAGACTCGCTGATCGCGGTCTCCTTCCCTTTGCTCTAGCTCTCTAGAGCAGCGTTGCCTCTCAAAAATTCGCCATTACGGCCCAAGGCACCTTCGTGCCCGGATACCGTAGTCGGGAGAGCATTCGTTCGGGGAGATCCGCGCTCATGGTCGGTCGCCAACCTGCGGCCTCAAACTCCAAAAGATCTGTGGAATTATGTCTTCAAATCGTCTGAACCTCTTCGGTTTCCTCGCTGCATCCCTCCTTTTTTCCTGCAGCGATGCCACGGCGCTCGTCACCGCCACCGGCGACTCCGCTCACACCAGCGAACGGGCCCTCCAACGCGTTCTTCGCTCCGAACTCCAGACCCAGACCGAATTTCCCTTCTGGAAAAACGTCGGGTATCTCAATGAATCGACTGCCGTTTACATGGGAAATGGCTACGTCCTCACCGCCGCCCATGTTGGTGCGGGAAAGTTCCAACTGGCGGACGGAAGCCGCTATGCGCCGATCCCGGAAACCGAACAGCGCTTTCGCAATTCGGACGGTAGCTTCAGCGATCTCTGCGTTTTTCGCGTGTCCTACCGCGCGTCCGATTCCATCGCCGATTTGCCGTCCGTGCCGCTCGGTCCGGTCTGTCCGGGACAGGGGTCCTTCGTTCTTTTGATAGGGGCGGGGAGTGGGAACAGCAGTAACTCGCGGATTCAATTTGCCTCCTCTCGCGACTTCTCCTGGAATGAAGATTTCCGGATTCGCTGGGGATTGAATCGGGTCGCGCATCAGTTCGCTTCGCCGATGAAGACCTATCACTTTTCCACGCCGGGTTATTCCACGAAGTTTTCCCGGGGAGAGTATCGGTGTCAGGCGACTCCCGGCGATTCCGGCGGCGCGGCTTTCGTCTACAATCGCCAAACCCATCGCTGGGAACTGGGCGGCATCATTTTAGCGGTCGATAGTCGTGTCGGCGAAGCGGAGTTCGGGAATCAGACTTACATCGCCGATCTCACGATTCTCCCTGATCAAGTTTTCAAACTGGATGGTTTGTTTGTGGCCCGTTAGTGCCAATGCTTATGGTTCTCCCCTCGGCGGCAGATTTGGGTGCCGCCGAGGGGTTTTTTGCGTCAACGTCTTAGATGGTTAGCGATACGTCGAGCGCATCACACTGGGCCGGATTTTGAAGGGGTCGAGGATTGCGCCGATCAGGGCGATGAGGAGGACGCCGACCAGGAGAATCCGCCAGGGTTCCAGTTGCTCCGTTTTATCGAAGATGAGGCGCAGATTTAGCAGGGCGTTTTCGTTGACCTGGACGGTCCGGCTGAAGGTGTAAACGCGCCCTTCTTCCGGCAGGGTGATGGTGATAGCCTGGGGAGCCGGTTCCGTCGCCTTCTGGTTTTTGACGATCCGGGCGGCGATCCGTTGCAGCACCGCATTCTCTTCGGTGGTATTGCCCTGAAGCAGTTGGGAGACATCCTGGGGGCGGAAGTTGACTTCGCCTTCCTGAAGAATCGGGTTGGAAGCCGCGCCTTGGGCCAGTTGGTCGTTCGTTGAGAAAACCGGCATCTCGATCCGGTTTTCGAGCAAGACGCGTTGGCGACGGGTGTTGAGACCGACGACGGCTTGCTGCGTTTGCAAATTCTCCAGTTGGACGCGCGCATCTTCATTCGATGCCGCATCCAAGGCGTATTGGTTGGCGACGCTGCTGAGCGCTCGCTGCGCTTTATTGTTCTCCCCTTTCTGGAGGAAGATGTTGGCTTGCTCCAGCATTTCTTCAGCCTGACGGGCCTGAATTACCCGCATCTTGCCACTCTTCGTCTGATACTCCTCTTTGCCAAAAGAGGTCCATCCCGCGCGTTGGCTTTCGATCAGCTCCATATTGCCACCGTGATCCGCCAACACGAATCCAGCGGGAACGAGCACGTTCCAGTCAATCTTTTCCAAGGGAACGTTCAAGAGCGGACTCACCAGCACCAATCGCTTTAGCCGCGTTCCAGGCATCGCGTAAACGAAGCGAACTTCCGCCGTGCGATCATCCGCACCCGGCAAGATGTAAAACTGATAGGCATCGCCCTGGCGCACCGAGCTGACGCTTTCCCCATTCACGAAGATGCTGAAGAGATCACCGCCCGTGGGCAGATTCACGGTCAGGCTGCTTCGCTGGATCACCTCAAGCGTGAGTTCGACCGCGGTGAGTTGATCGCCAATTGCGGAGACCACCGTGGTTAGAGTGCCTTTCGCCACTCGGAGCTTTAGCGCTTCAGCTAGTGAATGCCGGCGAAGTTGGATCGCCAATGGGGCGTCGGGTGAAACCGCGCGCAGAGCCACCGCCGGAATACTGCGATCGCCCGCTTCGCGCAAGGCTTGAGGAACCGCGTTCCAGTCCGCTCGCTGCCAGCCCTTGGGCAATTGTCCCACTTCCAGTTCCAGTCGTCCCCCGGCTCGCACCGCGTAGTGGTAGGAGACTTGCCGGGCTTCGGGAAAGGCGGCCAGACTCAGGGTTTCGAGGTCGTTCTCGCGGCCGCCGCGCCGCTCGTATTCGATGCGAACTTCCACGTCACCGACGACGCGCCGCTTGAACTGGATCTCCCAGAGATCGGAGTCAGGAGCGGTTCGGATGAGATCGCTAATCGCGGGGCCCCAAGCGCGGACGCTCTTGGTTTCTTCCTCGTCAGTAATCGGAAGCTGAACTTGCAGGGTCCGAATCGAGGCGTTTTGAACTTGGAATTTTCCGATCAACGAACTCCGGGTTTGGCCTTCACGCAGGGTGACTTCATGAAGAATTTGTCCAGTGACCCAGGGATCCAGTTTCTCGATTCCGAGCGAGAGGCTCCAATCGGCTTGCAGAAGACGGAAGGCGAGCGCGCCTTTCCCTTCACCGCCAAGGCTTCGTGGATCGATCTCGGAGACGTTCTGCCGCGTCGTGGTTCGCAGACGAATTCCGGTCGTCGGGCGCACGGTGAGATCGCCGGTCTGACGGGTGGCTTCGGCGATCGCGAAACGCGGCACGGCCCATTCTCCGTCCTCCGGCGCGTTCCCGGTCAAGGCCAGCGAAAAGGTTTGCTGGCCGAGCGTCTGGCCGTTCAGATGGAGGACGACGCGGCGCTCTTCGTCGGCGCTCAGCTCCGACCAATGATGGAGGGCTGATCCAGTGAGCGATTCGACTTCCAATCCGTCCGGAAGCGGGAAGCTCAGCTGAAACAAACCGGCCCGGGTGATGTCCGCGGTGAAGTTGATTCCCAGAACGATGCGTTCGTCACCTAAAGAAAGAACCTGCTGCGATTTAACCCGCACCTCAGGGGCCACCGGCGCGACCCGCAGCGCTACCGCACCACCTTCCTGCCCGTAGCGAAAGACGCGATGAAGCGTTTGCCCTCCGGGAATGAGGGAGGCGTCGAAGTCGGTTAAGTTCACGGCGGAAAGTGGCGATTCCGCTTTCTCAGGCTGAGAATCCGGCCCAAACGCGAGCGCCAACAGGCCCACCTCTCCCGCAGCACCCTCCACCATCAGGGGCGAAAGGTCGGCTTCGGCCGGAAGCGGATCGAGACCGCGCTGCGTTTCGATCATGAGCTGAAACGGCTTCGATTGCGCAGGCTCGATCGCGAGGCTGAGCTTGCCGGATTCCGCATCGAACTGCCAGGAACCAACGGGACCGCCGACTTCGCTCACGGTGAGGCCTTCGGGAACGGTGAGTTCCAGCTTGGTGACTTGGCCTTGGGATGGCCGGATTGCGATCCGGTGGCGGCCATCGATCACGCCGGGACTCGGCAGGTAAAGCTGGGCGCCCTCTACGTAGAATTGGGTCTCTTCCGATGTCAGGTCGCGGCGCTGCGGCTGCAACGCAATCCGCGCAGTTCCCATTGGAGCGAGGAGGATTGTGGCCTGGCTGGTGGTTTCCTTGGCGGTTGATTTCACCCGAACGGCCGCAGGAGAAACGAATTCCCAGCCCGATTTTTCATACGTCGCGGTGATCTCTTGCATTGCTGCGGGACCCGTTGGAAGGGCGAAGCCGGCGATCGGATCGGCAACTTCCAATTGAAACTCGAACGTCGCGGGAAACGGTCGGTCGATCTCCGCCTCTTCCCCGGCGATACTGATGACGTAGGAGAGCGCGCCGTTGACCTGCTGTTGGTGAACCCTCAAGCCTTCGCCGGTGAACTTGGTCAGAACAGCGGGAGCTCGGAGCAAGAGGAAGCGATCGCCTGCTTGGCCGGAGACCTGTAGCTTCCCGGAAGCAGTCAGGCGACCGTCTTCCAGTTTCCAGGTTTGCACGATCGAATCCGACGCTTCGAATCCTGCTGGAATCGCGGGAGGAGCGGCTTGTTTGGCAAGGGCGAACGTGGCTCCGAAGAGGGCGATAAGAAGCGGAGTCGCTCCGCTGAAGAGGGAAAAGGGATAGGATTTCATGCTGGGTCCTCCGTGGGGGCTGAAGGTTGGGATTCGGGAGATTCGGTGGAAGCCTTGGGCGGTTCTGGGCGACCTCGTTTTCGGCGGGGCGGAGAATCGCGACGCCATTCACTCCACCAGATGCGGAAGTCCTGGAAACAATGCCAGGCGTTTGGTAGGAGGATGACGCAGAGCAGAAATAGGCCGATGGCGATGAAGAACCAGGGGGCTCCACCGCGCTGTAGGAGAATTCCCAGTGCGATCAAAAACGCCCCGCCGAAGCGATAGAGAAGCTGCCAGGGAGAGGCGATCAACGACCACATCGATGCTGCCAATCCGACGATGACGAGAAAGAGCCCGAAGATCGAAAAGCTCGCCCAGAACGGGGTGGCGTTGCGAACCTCCAGTTCGATGGTTTCGCCTGCCGTCAACACCGGCAGGTTGAGCTCCAGCTGGCTCGCCGCTGCGCTGAACTGAAATGCGGGGTAGGCTGCTGCAAAGGCAAAACCCACGCCGACGAAAATCATCGCTAAACCGATGCCTCGGCGAAAATCGCGCTTCCGTAGCAAGGCGATTCCTAACCAGGTGGTCAACACAATCGCGATGACCGCGAACAAGCCATGTTGTGCGATCCACCCGAACCCTCGCGGAGGCAAAACGGGAGTCGGCGGCTTCACGGTTCCTCGAACCGGGACTAGGGTTCGCCCAGTTTCGCCTTCGATGAGCCAGGTCGTTTTCAGGACCGGGGCGAAAACGGTCGGTAGTTGGAGGACAGGGTTTTTGCCGCGTTGCGCGGGTTTCGCCAACCCCAGTTTGACCTCGACCGGAACGTTGGGATCGGTCCCGGCGGGGAGGGGGATGAGGGTCGCGTTTCCGTCTTGTCGAGCGCTCACGGAGCGATTCGCAACCGACACGTTCCAAAGTCGCATGTTCTCCGGAAGGATGACGCGAAGCGCTTGTTGACCGCGTGATTTTACGAAGTAGGTGAGGTCAGTCACCAGTTCTCCGTCTGCGCTGACCCGGCTCTTCACTTCGGAAAATTCAACCACTTGATCGACCATTTCGCCGGGCTCAAACCACGTCACCGCCAAGTCCAACGTGAAGGGGCGTGAGGTGTATTGAAAGGTTTCCAACGGTGGTGCGGAAGAAAGAAGGCGAAACTCCGCCGGCAGCTCCAGGGCATCGAGATGAAGGAGGTTCTCGCTCGGTGTGGCGACGGTTTCGACTTGCACCGGACTCACGACATGGATGTAACCGCGCTCCCCTAACACACCCACTGGAGCGACTCGACCTGGCTGGAGCGTGCCGCCGTCCGCCTGCATCTCTTCCTCATAGGTAACCAGCAAGGTGTGAGACCCGATTACGGGCTGGTGGAGCGTGACAAAGAGTGAGTCTCCATCCCGTCGCCAGGTCCGCACATCCTGGCCATCGACGGTTACGTTACCGAACTCCGCCGGAACGGTGAGCTGCCACTCGGAGACCGGTGCCCCGGTAACGAAGTAGTTCAGAACCACGCTGGCATAAGCCGTCCGATCATTGAGCGAGTAGAGGTGAAGGACATCGGCTTGAACGCTTTTGTCGAGCATCTCGACGGTCATGGTTCCCTGCCATTCGCGTTCCCGAATCCGAAAGGCCTGTTGCAGGTTTGGCGTTGCCTTCGGGAAGTAACTGAGAGGTTTTTCCACGAGAAGATCGGTCGTCCCCACGCCAATCCGGAATCCCGGAGCGCCGACGATTCCGAGTTCGCCACGAACCGATTTCGCCTCCGGAAAGCGCAGCTTCGGCAAGACCCATTCCCCGGCGGCGGCCGCCTCATTTTTCTCCAGATGGAGACTCACCAGTTGGCGGCCGGAGACGTCCTGGTTGAAGATGATGTTGAGATTGCGTTCTCCGTTCGTGACCTCGGTCCCAACCACGTAGTCAGCGACGCTCGATCCACTGACGGAGACGACGGAGTAGTCGCTCGGCACCATCATTTCGAACTGGCGCAGCGGCGCTTCCCGAATGTCCAACTCCACGTCCGCCGTGATGACGCGATCCGTTTCCGCGAGGCGATAGAGCGTGACTTGAGAGATGTTGATCTCCGGCTGGATCCGATCCGCCACGATTTCGTAGTCGAAATCTGCTGAGGGAAAGCGGTAGACAAAGATTTGGCGAGCCTGGATCGCGCCACCGGGAAACTGGTCCGGAGAGAGTTGGGTGACTCCCGTCAGCGCGGCGGGTTCCAGTCGAACCGAACCCTGATTGGAGACGCGAATGTGACCGGAGTGGCGTACCGTCCCCACCGGCGTGACCCGGAGTGGATCGAGACGAACCGGAAAGGCGTCGAGGGCGGTTTGGGTGCGGATATCGACTTGCGCATTCCCGGTGATCGGTTGGCTCAGCGTCAGCTCGATCGTGCGGGCGTCGTCGTCACCTTCCCCCGTGATTTTCCAGCCGATGATGTTCTTCCCTTCCACCGCCAGAACCTCGCCCGGGCCGTCCAACTCATAGGTGAGCGTATCGAGTTCACCCTGGAGCACTTTGTAATCGATCCGGTGATTTTGGCGAAGCAGGCCCGCTCCCACGGCCGTCTCCACCGTCGCCGTGGTGGTGAAGAAGAGCTTTCCTTCGCCGGTTTGCCGCGCGGTTTTCCAGGCAGCGACCAGCTTGCCGTTCGCCGGGAGAAAGCCGCGCCAGGTGGTTCCGTCGATCACCGGCACGACGGAGGTGTTTTCGCGAAACTCCGCCTCGGGATCGATTCCCAACAAGCTCAACGGGACCACCGCCCCGGCCGAAACCGAGAAATCGAGACTGCGCCATTCGTTCGCTTCGGCGATGGGTGCGACGAAATCGAGTTCGACCGGAAAGCGTCCCGTTCCTTCGAAGACCAGATCGTAAACCGGACGGCCCGGAGTCGGTTCATCGAGCCGGAGACGATACCCAAAGCCCTGGCCGATTTGGCTGACGGCGGCGTTCCCTTGGAGGATGGTCAGGGTGGATTGGGCCTCGGTGACGAGGGCGATTCCGCGAAGTTGGAATTCGGCGAATTCGCCGGTTGGATCGACCGTGCCCGTGAGTTGCGCGTTGATCAATTCAGCGGGACCGGCCAGCGCTCCGCTGCGTGCGACCTTCAGCGAAATGCGTCCGCCTGAAGTGTGTTGGAGGCGGTCGCCCTTCTCCGCCTGGATTGGCAGAAACCCCCGTAGTTCGGCGATCCGACCGTCCAGCCCGGCGGCGTAGTTGATCGTCACATTTGAGCGAAACCCGACCGCTTTGCCTCCGAGGAGATGCGCCAGTTCGATGGTTGCGGGAAGCTCGACGTCGTCATCGAGGATCGTGATCTGGAAGTCGAAGTTGCGCAGTTTTTTGTCGTCGCTCGGCTTGACCGTGAGCTCCAGAAATCGCGATTCTCCCTGACGCCGCACGGCCCATGATTCCAGGTTCTTTCCCTCCACCTTGGTCACGTCACCGCTGCCGCGCAGACCCACCGCGAGAATGTCCGCTTCGCCTTGAACGAGCGTCAGGCGCAGGTTGATGAGTTGGGAAACCCGGGTCGGCTCGACCACGACGTTCGACTCCGCTTGGCCCGAGAAAAAGAGGGGTGGTTTGGGACGGGGCCCGCGGGTTTCGATGATGATTTTTCCGTCCTCATCCGGCACGATGACCGGAGGATCCTGCCCCAAAGCGAACCACGGGAGGAGGAAGGCGATAGAGAACACACTTACCAGCTTTTTCATAAATTAGAGAGTCAGAGAAGGTTCAAGAAAAGGCGATCAAAAAAGTTATTCGGAACTCAGATCCCGCGCTTGCTGGATCATGAGGCGCAGCTGCCCGCCGCGCTCGCCGGTGAATTCGGTGGCGTAACGCGCCAATGGCCCCAGGTCGACGCTCCCGCCCACGGCATCGCCTTTCAGCTTCGATCCCAGCATCGCGGCACAGGTCGCCAGCTTCATCGAGCTGGAAGCCTGATCCATCCGGGGCGCGTTCTGCTCGTAGGGAATCGGCCAGCGTCGCTCCACCATTTCCCCGGTCTCCAGATCGCGAAACCGCACCGAGACGGAACCGATATCGCCCAAGCCATCCGCCAGGGGTTCGATCTGATACAGGGCCACGCCCGCTTCTTCCGCCGCCATTTCTGCGGCGTCCACTGCGTCATTACGAAAGTCTTCTTGCTTGAGGCGATGCTTCTCGAATCCGATCAACTTGTAGCGACCGACCCGTTGCGGATTGAACTCGACCTGGATCTTCACGTTCTTGGCCGCCGGACGGAGCGCCCCGGCAATCTGCTTGGCAAAGCCGTCGTCAGCATCCTCCGGATCGTTCAAGAGATAGTAGCGCCCATCGCCCTTCCGCGTCAGAGCCTCCAGAATTTCGTCATTGAGCCCCTCGGAGCCAACTCCCGCCGCATCAAAGGCGATGCCACGATCGCGGATCTGCTCGATCATCGCTGCCAGCCGATTCGGATTCGCATCGCCCAGGTTGGCCGCTCCGTCGGTGATCAAGACGATCCGATTTTGGGCACCTTCCAGAAGTTGCTCATCGGCTTTTTCGATCGCGAGCCGCAGGGCCGCTTCCAGGTTCGTGCCGCCTTCCGTTGGCGTCTCCGCTGCCAGTTGGGCAAGGTTCGCCGCCGCCGCGCCGGGCACGCGATCCGCTAACAGTCGAGGTTGGCGAGCAAAACTCAGCAGGGTGACCTGATCATTTGGCAAAAGTTGTTCGGTTAGCCGGGTGAACGCCATCTGGACCGTCTCGACGCGGTCCGGCCGTTCCATCGAACCGGATTTATCGAGCAAAATCGTGAGCCGCAACGGCGTTTGTCCTGCCCGGCCCGCTGCCGCCGTCCGCATCGCGATCCGGAGCAAATTGCGTTGTTGGAGAAAAGGATGAATCGCCTGTTCCTGACGCGAAGCGACCTTCTCCGCCTGGCTCGGCATCGGATCCCCGTAATCGAACGCATTCACAAATTCCTCGACCCGAATCCGCTCCGGGTCCGGCCACTCCCCCTTCGCCAACGCGTCCTGGGCCAGCTTGAACGAAACATCGCTGACGTGGAGCGAGAAGGTGGAGAAAGGATTGGTGGACGCGGATTCTTCTTTGAAGGTGACGGTTTGTGTTGGGACGGAAGGTTCCGGGATTTGCCGGGCTGTCGCAGTGACTGCCTTTTCCTTCTTCGCCTGAACTCCCTGTTCCATCGCCTCCCGTCGAACAGCGCTCTTCGTGATGACCTGGTTTTCAATGACGGCGGCGATCCCATTGATTTCGGTGGCACCTCTTGCTTTCGCGGTATCGACGTCGCTGGTTTGGAGGCGGGGGAGTCCAGGTTGAGCTTCGCCGCTGACGCGTCCGCCTGTTGCGCCGGTGCTAGCTTGTAAACTTTCACGATTTTCGTCGGCGGTGCGCATCGCGCTTTCAACGGGGCTAAGTGTGCCGGATTCGACGTCTTCTCGAAAGATGTTCGTTCCGCTATTCTCATCGACGAGAACCTCACCACCAGCTGCCATGGTGATTCGTTGGCCGATTTCGCCTTCGATCTCATCGATTTCCTCTTCGTTCGAAGCGGGTTTCTCCGGGGCTGCCCGCTGGTTTTCTGTGGCGGCCTTTTTATCGGTGCTTGTTTTGCGGAGAAGACTCTCATCTTCTTGTTCTTCGACGACGGATTCCTCCTTCTTGTTTTCAACCCGCAGGGGCGCAACCTGACCGTGTCCGGGTTTTAGTTCCCTTTGCTGGCCAGGTTCTTTGATGTCGAAGCCTTGAAGATTGTCCGCGCCACCGAGGAATTCGCGTTCAAACACGGGCTCGTCGGCGTCGCGGCTACCGGAGCCGGAGCTGTTGCTAGGCACGCCGATCGTTCCACCGCTCCCAAAAACTCTTCCATCGGTGCTGGAGGGGGCTGATCGACTGTTCAAGGAGCCGTCTGAGGCTGCCATATCAGCGAAGGGATCGCCCGGCGTCATCCCGCCTCCACCTCCCATTCCGCCATTTGAACGCGTTTCTTCTGCCTCACCAAAATCGATATGGATGCTGGCCCCTCCATGAACGTCCATGGATTCTTCTTCCATTGTCGGAGCGGGTACCACGGGGGCTTGCGGCTTGGGTTTTGCGATGGGACGTGGAGGTGCCGCTGGCTCTTCTGGCATTTCAGCGGTCGTTCCGAATGGATCATTCCTTTCCTGGGGACCGGAGGAAGGCGCGGGAACTCGCAATCCCAGTTGCGTTGGCTGCTCAAGCTGGCGTGCGTCTGAAGCTAAACCATCGGAAAGGGTGCCCGGCTCGACCTGAATCGAACCACCGCTGCTGAGTCCATCGGCGTTCAGCTTGCCCCCAACCCCAATGGAATCCATCGCGATCTCTCCGTAGCCTCCATGCCCAATCTTCGCGAACGCATCCTCTTCTGGTTTCGATTCCAGGACCACTTCATATTCGCTGAGAGTCTGGCCGATCGCATCGAGGGAAGATCGGACGTTGGCGGTGTTCTTCGCCATCTCCCATTGTTCCGCATCCGCGGAGTCAGGCTTTGCCGCGGCAGCCGCGATGCCGAAGTCTCGCTCCAGGAAGTCGCCTGCCGTCGATGCGTCGGCGATTTGTTCTCGAGCGCTTTCGATCATCGGGGCGGACTTGGGAACGGCGTAGGCATAAGCGTCCTCCGCATCCTCCACTCCCAACCCAATCTGGGCGAGTTCTGACGACCTCGGTGACGGGATTCCCATCGTTACGATCATCTTGGAAGTCAGTAGCGCGACGAGACAGGCCGCCGCCGCGTAAGAAGCCCAGCGCACCCAACGCATTCCCCCTTTTTTCCGGGAAAAGACCACCGGCGCGTTTTCGCTTTCCTCCTCCGGTTCACCGGAGATCACGGCAAGGACGGACTGGCGGCGTTCGTCGGAAAGTCTCCACGCGTCGGTGTCATTTTGACCGGACGCGACTTCGCGCATGAGGCCATGGGTCGCCGCAATCCGATCGCGAAAGAGGGCGAGTTCCGGTTGTTCCGCGATGAGGCGTTCCAGTTCTTCGCGTTCGAAGTCGGAGGCTTCGCCCAGAACGAGCGCGACGATGCGGGCTTCCAGTTCCGGTTCGATCCACGTTTCCAAGTTCGGTTCTACAGGTTGATTCGGGTCGTCTTTCATGAGGTGCCCTCGA
>CAYGQD010000064.1:17657-32630 GCA_964351855.1 uncultured Verrucomicrobiales bacterium | reverse complement strand
GTTTATCTCCGGACGGGCGGACCATCACCGCGCTTCAGGGCGGACATCGCGAGTGCCATTTGAACGCGATTCGCGATGGCGGCATCTCCGGCAAAGTCGGCTGGAACTACGCCGGTTCTTTCGACAACCATCGCTTTTCCTCGAATCATCCTCGGCTCCTCGTTTGTGTGGAGGAGAAGGCGCGTCACATGGTCGTGCTAGACTGGAAAACGGGGCGTGCCACTCGGCTCGGCGAAAACCACCGGAGCAATGCCGGGGAAATGTATGGTGACTTCACCGTGGGCGATCCTGCGGGTGCGCCTTGGCTGGAGCGGAAGTCAGACGCCGCCTTGGCGGAATCCCGATCCACAAAGCAAGCTGGCCCCACTCCGACGGTGAGCCAAGGTCCCGTCGAACTGGGCTCCATTTGGCCGGGCACCGATGAAGGGCTCGTCTTTCTCTGGGATCAGCTTGGGGCGAACAACGAAGTTCCCTATGGCGAAACCGCGATCGCCTTTACCGGTCGCTTGAAAGGCCGCGCGATCCCGAATCGTCACGGCGGGCTCGACCTCGCGGACGGCTCCTTCGTCTTCGAACCGGCGGCAGCGGACTGGGTGCTCGACGCGTGTCAGGCCTCGAATGCTTTCAGTGTGGAGTTCACCTTCAGCGCGGATGACGTCGATCAAGAAGGGCCGGCCCGGATCGTCACCCTGTCGGAAGGGACCAGTGGGCGGAACTTCACCATTGGTCAGGAAGAGGAGCAGCTCGTCTTGCGGATGCGGACGTCGGAGGAGAAGGGCGGTGGGAATCGGCCGGAATTCGAGTTCGGGGAGATTCAGCCAATGCGCTGGTATCACTTCATCGTGGCGGTCCAAGAAGGCGAAGTGGCGGCTTACTTGGATGGGAAACGGATCTTTCGCGATGCGAAGAACTACGGCGATCTCTCGCGCTGGGAACCGATGACGCTCCTCTTCGGCGATGAAGTGGGCGGAAAGCGGGATTGGTCCGGTTCGCTCGAAGGCGTCGCGATCCACAATCGCTTTATCTCCGAAGACGAAGCTGAGAAGCGGGCTGAGCTGACTGCCCCGCGTCGGAATCGCGAACCCCTTCCGGTCCTCGTCGTGGAAGCCAAGCTGCTGGAAACCACGCCGACGCCGCCGCTCGAAGCGATGGACACCTACCGCCGCGCCCTGACCGAGCATCTTTACGAGGTGACACAGGTTCGGGAAGGAACCCTGGAAGCCAAGCGGATCACCGTCGCCCGTTGGGCCCTGCTCGACCTCACTCCTGTTCTCGATCCGCCGAAAGTCGGCTCGAAAACGACCTTACGGCTCGAACCCCGCGAGGCGCATCCCGAGTTGGAAGCTGAGCGGCTCTTCTCTGATGTCTTTGATCCGGACGCTCCGGCGTTGATCGAGGTCGCCCGGGCCGATTGAGGGACGGCGCAGAAAAGGGGTGAGGGTCTCAACGTTCAGGAGCGATAGCCTGACCAAAACGGCAACGCCGTTTCGTATGTCTAGCCTAGGGTTGCCGAAGTGTAGCGAAGGCTACCCTAGGATGAACACGAGGAGGAAAGATGGAAGCCTGAAGGGCTTCCGAAACCTTCCGGATCACTTTCAGCGATCATGGTGAATCGCGTGATTGACCCCGGGTAGGCGCTCCGCTGCGCTGCGGCCAACCCGGGGCTTTGCTATGCAACGGCGTTGCCGTTGGTTCTGGTAGTAGGATGAGGCGGGCGGAATTTTTGGAAATTCCGCTGCGAAGTCATTACATCCTCGGTTGCGATAGGGCTTATTTCGGCGAGTATCTGGGTATTATGGCTCTTGAAAAAATCACGCAAGTTAGCGGTACCGGGGTGCACGTTCCCGGCGCGGACATTGATACGGATCGCATCATTCCGGCTCGGTTCATGAAGTGCGTGACGTTCGATGGGCTGGGCGAGTATTTGTTCCACGACGTCCGCTTTCATGAAGATGGCGCGAAGAAGGATCATCCGCTGAATGATCCGGCCTATGCGGAGGCTCCAATTTTGATTTCCGGGATGAATTTTGGCTGTGGCAGCTCGCGGGAACATGCGCCGCAAGCGCTCTACCGGCACGGGATTCGCGCGGTGATCGCGGGAAGTTTTGCGGAGATCTTTTTTGGGAACTGCGCGACGTTGGGAATTCCTTGTGTCACGGCGGCGGAGGAAGATTTGGCGAAGATTGCGGCTGCGGTAGAGGCGGACCCGAAGTTGGAGATCACCGTGGATGTGGAAGCGCGGCGAGTGACGTTCGGCGATCAAAGCTTTCCGGTTCATCTTCCTGACACGGCTCGGGATTCCTTGCTTTCCGGAAAGTGGGACCCGATTGCGGAGCTGCTGGAAGGCGCGGGTGAAGTGGCGAAGACCGCCGAGCGTTTGCCTTACGTCACCAGTTAGGTTCGAGCGAACCCCGGAGGTTCACCGGCCCGGAAAAGATTGATTCGAGGGCGTTTCTATCGCAACATCGCGCGAAATGAACAAACGGATTGTTATCACAGGTGCTGGCGGGATGCTGGGACGACTTTGCGTCGATCACTTCAGTGGGATGACGGGCTGTGAGGTGTTCGCGCTGACGCGAAAAGAAATGGACCTGAGCAAGGATTCATCGATCCGACGGGCGTTGGCTCAGATCGGCGATTTTGACGTGGTGGTGAACACGGCGGCGATGACGGATGTGGACGGGTGTGAGGATGACACCAAGCTGGCGGATCAGATCAATGGGTATGCGGTCGGGATGCTGGGTTCCCTGGCGGAAGAACAGGGCGCGCAGGTCATTCACATCAGCACGGATTACGTTTTCGATGGGAAAAAGAAGGAACCCTACCTGGAGGCTGATGAGCCCAACCCGATTAGCGCGTATGGCGAATCCAAACTGACCGGCGAGGAGGAGCTGTTCAGCACGTTTCCGGACCATCTCGCGATTCGGGTCTCCTGGCTGTATGGCCCCGGGAAATCGGGATTTCCGGAGTGGGTCATTCGCCAAGCCATTGCCAAAGAAGACGTCAATGTGGTGAGCGACAAGTGGGGCTCAACCACGAACGCATCCGAAGCGGTTGGCTACCTGGAATCCTTCGTTCTGAGTGAGGAGCCCTACGGCGGACTGCTCCATATGGCGAATGAGGGGACCTGTAGCTGGCACGAATGGGGACAGCATTGTCTGGACTGCGCTGCTGATGCGGGAGTGCCGTTGAAAACGAAGAAGCTCGGGAAGATCAAGATGGCGGAATTGGCCAAGCTGGCGGGCTGGAAGGCGAAACGGCCGCAGCGCACCACGCTTTCGACCGAGCGACTGACGAAGGACGCAGGCATCACCCCGCGGCCGTGGAAAGAAGCCGTGGCTGACTTTATTGAGACGGATCTGGCACCGCGCCTTTTGGCGGAAGCCAGCGTCTGAGATCAATTTTTTGGGCCGAGGCGGGATTCCTTCCGTCCAATGCTCATTCCCTATTCGATCAACCCCATGAACCGACTTCTCTTTTTACCGATCCTGGCGTCCCTGGCCGTCGCCCTCCCCGTTCCACTTCCCGCGCAGAAGGAATCGGCTCCGGTGGATCCCCTGGCTGAAACCCTGGAAATGGTCGAAGCGCATATTGAGCTTCACGAGTGGCTGTCGCTCCTGGATCTGGCGGACGCGAAGCATCGGGAGACACAAATCGGGATGGGGATGAGTCACGCCCAATACATCGCCGAGCTTCTGGGTCTCAATTTCGAAGGCAATTCTCTGACCGAAAAGGATGAGCAGATCGATCAATCCCATCTCAGTAAAATCCGGCAGGTGGAATTAAAGCGGCGTAAGCAGGACGGCGAATGGATCGCGGTGATCGGCACCGTGACGCTCAGCGATGGCACCGTATTGATCCTGGAAGTGAATTTGCAGAAGCAGGACAGTGGTTATGTGCTGACCGGAGCGGTGGGTTGAAGCGAAGCTGCGCTTTGACCTGCGCTGATTTCACTCTAGGATATCCCTAACGTGATGATTTTTCGGCGTCTCCATCTCAGTCTCCTCGCTAGTTTGGCACTCGTTAGCCCGGGAATTGCCAAGGTTGAGGAGAACCCGGAATTTCAGGCGGCGATGCAGGCGCTGGCGGATCATCTGCCCGCAGTGGCGGCTGAAAAGCTCGCTCGGATCTATCGCACCCCGGAAGGGCTTTCTCCGGAGGATTTAGCCACGGTGGGGAGTCGATTTCTGGAGAGCCTGGTACGCCAAGGTCGCTTTTTGGATGCGCTGGCCCTCTGCCAGGAACCGACCCTGGAACGGCATCCCGCGATGCCTTTCTGGAAGGGGATTTCACTGGCCCGACTAGGAAATCATGCGGAAGCCGAGCAGCAGTTTCGGTTTTATGAAGGTCAAGTGGCGGAGCCCTACTACATTTACGCCACGCTGACTCGTGCGAATCTGCTCTTCCTTTCGGGAGACGCTCAAGGCGCATTAACGGTGTTAGGGCCGCTGCTGGCTCCGGAGATTCCGGAAGCGGTCCGGCAAGAGGCGGGATTGCGATTGGTCGAGATCCATTTGGAGGCCGGGAACCTGAACTCGGCCGCAGCGATTTTACGGGAGTTGTCGGATTTGAGCGAACGAGGCGAGTTGGAGTCGGCCCTGCTCTCCGCTCGCCTCACGCTTGCTCAAGGGGATTCGGCCAAGGCGGAGCGTCAGTTTCGCGAAGCCGTCCAGAACTCGGAAGGCATCCATGTAAGAGTCCATCATCGGGCCCAACTCGGCCTGGCGGACGTTCAGATACAACGCGAAAATCTCGATGCCGCGACTGATCAATTGGTGCGGTTTGTCAGCCAATCTCAAGACAGCCCCTTGCTGCCAGAAGCGTTTTCGCGGCTGAAAAAGCTGGGATTCTTTACGCGGGAACGCCCTCATCCGCTGATCGCCACGTGGCTTCAGTCCGCCAAACCCGAACTAAAGGGGCTGACCTTGTTTCACGCTGCTAGCCAGGGCAAAACCAATGCCGAAATCCAGCAACTCGAGGCGTTCTTGAAGCAACACGCCGATCATTTTTTGGCGAATGCGGCGACGATTCGGCTCGCCGAGTTGTATGTGGATTCCGCGCACCCGGAAAAGGCGACGGATCTGCTCGATCAACTCAATCTCCAGACCCTGAATGAGGGAATTCGCCAATATGTGGCCTACGTCATTGGTCGCGCCGAATTCGCCTTGGGCAACTTCGCGAAATCTGCGGAATCGTTCCGGCTGGCCGGCGGCGAAGAGGCCGAAAATCCGAATGCGGTTTTTAATGCGGCCGTCGCGGCGATTTATTATCAGAATTCGGAGCGTTACCTCGAAGAATTCCAGCAACTGGGTCTCCAGGAAAGTATTGCCGAAGCGCAGGCGGATTTGCAGCTGGAGCGTGCACTTTTGCTTGCGGCGAAGGCGGACCGGGAAGCCCTGACCGCTTTGCAAGAATTCACCGCGACCTACCCGGAGCATTCGCGAGTCGCGGAAGCGGAATTGGCGCTCGCCGAGGTCTACCTGCTCGAATTTCTCCCGGTCGCAGCTCGCAAACAGATGAGCGAGCTGCGGCTGCGCGAGCTCTCCAATGACTTGGCCGAGCGCGCGGACTACGTTTCCATGTGGATCGAAGCGACTGCCGGAAATCCGGATAATCAAGCGGTCATGCTGGGGCGCGAATTTCTTAAAGCATGGCCCAATTCTCGATTCCGCTCAGAGGTGCGGATGAAGTTGGGAGAGATCTATTTTGCGGGGAAGGAGTTTCCCTATGCGCGTGATCAATTTCGTCTTTTGGCCGAGGAGGACCCGGAAGGGCCGCTGCGTGATACCGCGCTGTTCTTTGCCGGGAAAGCGGCGGAATTGACGATGAACTCGAAGAGCCTGGAGAACGCGATCGAACTCTGGGGCAGAGTGGTCGACCGAGGCGGGCCTCTGGCCAATGAAGCGCTGCGTCATCAGGCGCTGGCCACCTTGAAACTGGGAAAGTCCGATGACGCGATTCGTGTGCTCAACAAGCTCCTGGAGCGGGAAAAGGATCTGGATCCGGATCTCCGCTTGGCCGTGCTGCTCAACAAAGGCCAGGCTGCGACTCGGAAAGCTGCGGATGTTTCCGACTCCCGCTCAATGCTTGTCAGCGCCATCGCCAGCTTTGATCGGATTCTGGATTCGCCGAACGCGAGCCGTTTTTGGAAGAATCAAGCAGCCGTTCACAAAGCCCGCTGTCTGGAGCAATTTCCCGATGACGCTTCCGCCCTGGAAGTCTACTACAACGTGATCCGCCAGGAACCGACTGCCGGACTCAGCTCCGAGGAAGTTCCGGAATACACCTGGTATTATCGAGCCGGTTTTTCCGCGATCGCCCTCCTCCAGAAAGACGAACAGTGGAGAGCCGCGATCCGTCTCGCCGAACGGTTGGCCCAGACCGGCGGAACACGGGCGATCGAAGCAGCTCGCCTCGCCGATACGCTCCGGCTGGAGCACTTCGTCTGGGGAGACGATGAATAGGCTGAACGAGATGATGCATTAGCGCTTCCGCAGACCGAAGGAGAGGGAAGAACGCCATTTGACGGTTTTTTTGGGCGAGGAAGCCCGTACATTCGCCAACTTATGGTTCATCGAAAAGGCGGCGATCGGGAAAAAGACCCGTGTCGGGCGATCCATCTCATTCCACGCGCCTTCCGTTGTCGCGTAAAACGTCTCCACGTCCCGATGAACCCCCAACTCGCGCTTGGAGATCTTCGGTCGGTCAGATCCGTTGACGTATTGGCTGAAGTTCGGGTGAATGCCGTCCCAGTGGAGCTTCCCGTTTTTGTGAACGCCGTAGCCCAGATCCTTCCCCTCTCGCTTCAATTTTGCCTGGGCCGCTTTGAAGAGCCGCGCATCGACGTTGTAGCTATCGACGCCGACCCATTTTCCGTGAAGCCAGACTTCGCAATAGCTGTGATCGATCCAAGGCGTCCGCTGCTTGACGATGCCGTCGAGAATCGGTGGAGCCAGTTCCACAAACCTCAAGCGCGCCGGGATTTCCGCAGAACGCAGCAGAGCGATGAAGAGGGTCGACTTCGAATTGCAGAAACCCCGCCGCATTCGCAGAACCTCGGAGGCGCGGTGCTCGTAAAATTTGGGGCCAAACCCGTAGGCGATTTTGTCGCGGACAAAGTCGTGAATCGCGACCGCTTTCTCCGAGTCGGTTTCCAACCCACGGGTCAACTTCGCGGCGGTGGACTGGATACGAGGATGATCTTTGTCGATCAACGGGGTCGCCCCCAGACTGGCGTCGAGAGATCGAGCGGAGGAGCTGGAGGAAACGAGCAGGCCTGCCGATAAAATCAAGAAAACCAGAAATTTCATAAAGCAGTATTCGCATGAGATTGCGAATAATCCACTTTCTTCCAGTATTTCGAGGAGAGCCGTGTCTCAACTGCCGAGAAAGACCTGATCCGCTATGAAGCGGTTTACTTCATGATCGGGGCGCTCAACCACGCGGTCGTCACTCCGTCGCCGCTGGCAATTCCCAGCCGCATCTTCATCTGACCTGATAAAACTCCCGCCGTCGTCAGACCAATGCCGAAGGACTCGCTTCCCTTGGTGGAGTAGAACGGCTTGTAGATATTCGGCAGGCGATCCTCGGCAATCGTGGGGCCATTGTTGCGAATCACGATATCGACGCGCTGTTCGTTTTTGGGGGATAGAGCGCCTAGTTCCAGCACATCCAGTTGGACATGGCCGGCCGGATCATGGGCACCGGCTTCCGCGCCATTTTTCACCAGCTCCACCAGCACTTCCTTCAGACGGGACGTATCGGCAACAATCGGAGGAACTCCATCCGCCACGTTCAAGGTGAAATTGACATCTCGTGATTCGCAGACGGAACGAAGATTCGCATCCATCAAGGGAAAGAAGTCGGCCAGATTGAGGGATTGGGTCGAAATCCGGGCACATCCACCCGCCGTGAGAATGCGTTCGCTAAGGGAGGAGGAATTCTGGGAGGAATTCTTCATCTGCTCGATGTTCTCGCGGGTGTTCTCATCCAGGTCATCATTCATCAGAATGAGACTGGAAAAGCCCTGCACCACGGCGAGGACGTTATTGTTTTTATGAGCGAGCCCGCGAAGTAACTCCTTGTAGAAATCACGGGTCGGAGATTCATCGAGAACCAGGTGATCCGCGAAAAGAAATTGGCTGCGCAAGGCAGTGATGTCGTTCGTTGCCAACATGGGTAAATAATTAGCCCTCCCTAACAATTTGATCAAGTCAAAATTATTGATCTTATCACCCTTCTTTGTGGAAACGATGGAACCTGTTGTATTCCCGGCAATTAGGAAGATCGGCAATCCTTAACCTATCGCGCACATGGTTAGGATGTTAGAAGGTATTCGTCAACTTGTTAGGGAGCGGCGCAGGAATCACTTTCGATGAAATCTGCACCGAACTTTTTTTCCGCATCAAGGGAATTGCGGCGCTAGCGTCTTGCGCCGCACTGCGGAAATTCACCGCGCACGAATTATCCGCGACATCTGTGTTCCATCCGTTTCCATCTGTGCCGCTGTGGAGCCTCGGCTATAGGGCGTGCCCAAATGCGCTAGCTCCGGGGTGTTCACGGATGGGACACGGATGAAAACAGATGATAGGGATGGTTTGAGGCTCGGGTTATCCGCTCGGCTTGCGCCACGCTAACTCAGCCGGACTTCTTCTGCAGTGAGAATCGTTTCCACCAGGCTGCTTTCATCCCGCTGCACCAGCATTTCTCCCAAATCGCCGTATCCCACCATCGTGGTTTGTTCCCAGCCGTCTTTCGTCCGATACCGGATCGGCTTTCCCAGCAACAGGCTCCGCCGCTCCATTTCCGGAATGAGTTCAGGAAAGCGATCATCCGCCGCTGCTAAAAACCGGTTCAGTTCGGCCAAAATCGAACCGCACACCTCACCACGGTTCACCCTCGTGCCTCCGTTCAGGGCCGCCACCGAGATGAGCGTGTGAGTCAGTTCCAACGGAAAATCCGTGGGGGCAGAGTTCACGTTCAGTCCGATGCCGAGCACGACAAAGGAGCCTCGCGAGCTGGTCCGCGTTTCCACGAGAATGCCCGCAAGCTTGCTGGAATCCGCATAGA
This sequence comes from uncultured Verrucomicrobiales bacterium, assembly GCA_964351855.1. Classification (GTDB taxonomy): domain Bacteria; phylum Verrucomicrobiota; class Verrucomicrobiia; order Verrucomicrobiales; family DEV007; genus JBCDHN01. The sequence continues at coordinate 23,561 of CAYGQD010000064.1, read as the reverse complement.
CGTCGTTCGGCCATTTTAGCTGCGGCTCCATGCCATTCGTCCAAGGTTCCACGCCATTGGCGACGGCCAGCGCGGCGATGTGACTGAGGCGCGGCCAGAATTCGAGCGGCATCTGGGGCCGCAGCAGCACCGAAAACGTGAGATTGTGGCCTGCGGGAGCGATCCAGGCCGCGCCTTTGCGCCCGCGTCCGTCGGTCTGGCGTTCGGCCGCGATCACCAGTCCTTCTTCCGCACCAGCGCCCGCCTGCTCCGCCACCGCATCATTGGTCGATCCCACTTCAGCGAGGATTCGGATCTCTCGCCCTACCCGCAGGGGAGCCTCCACACCGGAGCGCATCCCGACCTCCAGGGTCCGGCGGATCGTGTTCTCATCCAAAGGCTCACTCATCGGCTCCTACCATGCCGATCAAGGGCGATTTTGCGAATCGTGATTGTTCCCTATTCAGCAGGCTCCGGGGCCAGCTCCAGCAGCAATTCGTGAGCCGCACGGAAACGAGGCGCCTCCACCAGCGCATCCAGCACATGCCGTTTGGCGACTTCCGGTTTGGTGGTGGAGAACAGTTTGGCGAGTTGATAGTTCACGTCGGCAGGACTGGGTGGCGAAAGCTTGAGCAGTTTCTGGTAGGAATTGATCGCGACCGGCTCTTTCCCGAGCGCTTGAGCGGCGCAAGCGCGGCAGTGATGCGCCGTTTTGATGAACGGATTGATCGCCAGCTGGCGCTCGGCATTCTCCAACAGCGGCTCCCAATTCTCTGATTCCAGATCAATTTCAAGGAGGCGCTGAAAGACCGGAGCCACATCCACTTTTCGGCTCGCCAGCTCACGCAGAGCGGTGGCTTCCGCCTTCGCCTTCCCGTTCCCCCGATGGGCCCGGGCCAAGAGGAGATAGCCGTTGTTTTCCTCGGCATAATCCGGAAACAGATCGATCAGTGCTTGAGCCGCCTGCGCCGCTCCGATCCAGTCTTCCTGAGCGAGAAGACCCAGGGCATGGGTCTGCCGCGCCCAAAAATTCTGAGGATTCTCCATGAGAAAAGCCTGCACGGCGGCGGGATTTCCTGGATCGAGATCTTCAGGTCGCGTCCAATCGATGCCCGGCCCATAAGCCTTGGCGAGATCAACAATATAGCGCGTGAACTTCGTCTCGACCAGGTCCAGTGCCTCGGTGTGATTGGCGATCGCCGCATTGATGGGCGTACCTTGGGCCAGGGAACCGAGAATCGCGTTGAACGATTGTTGGCCATATTGATCGAGGAGAAACTCCACCACGATGGCGGATTGGAAATAGGCGAACATCAGGTCTTCACCGCTCTCCGCATTGAGGAAGGCGCTGCTCAATTGGCTAATCAACGTGACCTTATTCTCTTCCAGGATTCTGGAGCGATAACGTGGATTCATGTGTTGTCCCCAGGCCGGATTGCGCTGCGTCTCTTCATAGACCGAGATCCCTTCGCTGAGCCAGCGGGGCATGCGATTTCGGGTCGCGGTCAGGGTCACCACGTGGCAAAACTCGTGCCAGAGCGTCGCTTCCCAGTTGCTGAAGCCGGAAGCAGGGCCTCCCGGGCTGTTCATCGTGATGACCGGGCCGAAGCAGACACCCAGATATCCCGCACCACCCAGCGCCCCAAAGGTGCGAATCGCGAAGTCCTGTTGTTCGGCATAAAACTCGACCACGGTCTGCTCCTTCAGCTCCATGCCATATTTTTCGCAGAGCGTGTTGTGGGCTTCCTCCAGAATTTCGAGGGCGCGATCCGCATAAATCTCCGCATCCTTCGGTGCCATCCGAATGATAAAATCATCGGTCTCGATCGTTGTATATTTCTCCAGTTGATCCCTCAGCTGAGTATAATTATACGCCAGTACATTGTAGGGATCTTCCTGGTTTACCGCTTCGGCCAGCTCCCAAGCTTCCTCATCTTTACCCAGCCGCATTAAGTCACTGGAGAGCTGGATCTTCGCGGCCAGGAAATGGGGATCCCAGGCCAGGGCTTCTCGTTGCTCCTCGGCCCCTTCCGCGAACCGGTAGCGTCGGGAAAAGACGCGACCGATGAGGTGAGAAACTTCCGGGTTTTGAGGGAGAATTTGCAGCGCCTGCTCTTTCGCCTCCGCCGCCGCGACCGGATCATTGTCTCGCAAGGTGAAGATGACGGATTTCAGCGCCCAAGCCTCCGGATGAGCCGGGTTCACCAGAATCGCCCGATCGAGAAAGCCCTCCGCCTCCCAACGCTCCGAATTGACGAGGTGTTCCGCCTTGGTCACGAGCGCTCCGGTGTGTTTCGGGTTGTAGCTGAGAACGCGATCCAAATTGGCGACTGCCTGTTCGCGGTCGCTCGGAAGAAAGGCCAGCGCGAGCCCGAATCGAAGGTCCGGATCTTGCCCCGCTTGCTTGAGGCCCGCCCGAAATTCTTGCGACGCGCGGGCGTAGTCGTACTTGGCCAGCGCCAGCCGGCCCGCCGCCAGGTAGCTGTCGAGCAGCTCCGGCTTCTTTCGCTTCGCCGCTGCGTAAAATTCATCCAGCACCTTCTTCGGTTCGGCCCCTAGCCGCAGCGCCCCCGTTCCCAGGGCCACCAATTCTTCCGCAGTGCGATCCTTTAGGGGCTTCTTGAGCGCGGCGGCGTTGAACTTCGCCAGGGTTTCCTCGGCCTCCTTCGCCAACCCCAGCTCTTCATAAAACTCATGAGCCACGATCAAAAACGGGAGATCTTCCTGATAAACATCCGTCAATCGTGCCAGATCCTCCTTTGCATCGGCCAGTCGACCCTCAGCCTGCAGGACCCGTAGCCGTTGGACTTGCCATTGAGGATTTTTTTGTCCCCGACGGAACGCCGCCTCGCAAGCCATCGTCGCGGTGCGGTATTCTCCACGTTTAACCAGTTCGATCGTGCGTGGCAGGTAGTGCTCGTCAAAGAGTCGCTCGTAGTCCGGTTCTTGGGCCAGAACCGGCAAAGAAAGCCACACGCTCAGAAGGAGGAGGCGAGAGTGCATCGGACAGTGTTACCCGGAGATGGATGAGTGACAACTGCAATCGGGCACTCGGCTTCAGCGCGTCGCCCGCATTTTCCCGATTGACTCCACCGCCGCGCCGGATTTTCTGGATCGGACCATGACCTATCGACCTCTACGTGGCGCGGAGATTCAGCCGTATATCAATCAGCTCGGGGAGCTGCGGATCGCGGTCTTTCGCGAGTTTCCCTATCTTTACGACGGCGATCTGGATTATGAGCGCTCCTATCTCCGCGTTTATGCCGAGTCTCCTCAAAGCCTCGTAGTGTTGTTGGAAGTGGATGATCGTCCGGTGGGAGCGACGACATGTTTGCCGATGACTGACGAGGAAGCGGAGTTCCAAACACCGTTTCGCGACGCCGGATTCGATCTCGGTGAGGTTTTCTACTTTGGAGAATCGATTATCTTGCCCGAATTCCGCGGCCAAGGCGCGGGCGCAACCTTCTTTGATTTGCGCGAGCGGCACGCGGCTGAGCTGGGCTATCGTTACACCACGTTTTGCGCGGTGGACCGTCCCCAAAATCATCCGGCCCGCCCGTCAGGTTATCGCCCACTCGATGCGTTTTGGACCCGCCGAGGCTACGAGCGGCGCGAGGATCTCCGCTTCAACCTAACCTGGAAAGAAGTCGGCGCTGCGGAAGAAAGTTCTCAGTCGCTCACTTACTGGCTCCGCCAAGGTTAAAAAGCCGTTCCCAGAAAGTCTCACGCAAAGCGGCAAAGGCACAGAGCAACAAGAAAAGAGATTTCCTAATTCCGATCCCCGAATATCGCCGTTCCCACTCGGATGATGGTCGAGCCCTCTTCAATGGCGACCTCGAAGTCGTGGCTCATTCCCATGGAAAGCCCGGTCAACGGCACCCCGGATTCGGCAGCTAATTCGTCCCGAAACTCGCGCAATTGGCGAAAGGCGGGACGAACGACTTCTGGATCGGGATCGAAAGGGGGAATGATCATGAGGCCTTGGATTTGGAGGCGATCCAGGGCGAGGAGCGTCTCGAGCTCCGCCCGCAAGGCATCGGGATTAAAGCCGAATTTGGACGCTTCCGCAGCGAGGTTAATCTGAAGATAGACGTTAGGGTATAGACCCAATTCAGCAGCGATCCGGTTCATCTGTTGGGCCAAATCGAGGCTGTCCAGGCTGTGGATCGTATTGAAAACCGGGAGCGCTTTCCGCACCTTATTCTTCTGCAGATTCCCGATCAGATGCCAGACAATCCGGTCGGGAAGCAGCGGCGCTTTCGCGATGGCTTCTTGAACTTTGTTCTCGCCGAAGACGGTGGCCCCGGCATCGACGGCTTGAAACACCGTTTCCGCAGGCCAGGACTTAGAGACCACTAACAGGCACACTTCTTTGCGTGCCCGACCTGCTTTTTCGCAGGCCGCAATGATCCGTGCTTCGACTTTTTCGAGGTTCGTTGCGATGGAGTCGACACTTGGCATATCCTTATAGACAGCTTATCCTCGGCACCCCTTCATGCAAATCGAAACCCTGAGGCTCTTCTGTGATCTGGTCGAAGCCGGTAGCTTTTCCATAGCTGCCGAGAAACATCATATTACCCAGAGCGCCGTAAGCCAGAGAATCGCGGCGCTAGAAAAAGAGCTCGATGCGACACTCTTGGTCCGCGGACGCAATACCGAGCCGACCGCCGAAGGTAATCTGCTCCTCGCCACCGCCCATCAAATGCTGGAAACCTACGATGATTTTCGGCTCCGGCTGCGGTCGCCGGAGAAGGCGATTTCCGGCAGTTTGAACATTGCCACGGTCTACTCGATCGGTCTTCACGAGCTGCCTCCTTACCTGAAATGGTTTCGCGATCACTACCCCGATGCGGAGGTGGGCGTGGACTATCGGCGGGCGAACCAGGTTTATGAGGACGTGGAGCAAGGGCGAGCGGATTTGGGCCTCGTCGCCTTTCCAGAGCCCCGGCCCGGGCTGAATTTGGAGACGTTTTGGCAGGATGAGCTTGTGGTGATTTGTACGCCGAAACACGAATTTGCGAAGCGTGGCTCGATTCTGCTGAAGGATCTTCAGGGGGCGAAGTTCATCTCGTTCGAGCCCGATCTACCGACCCGGATCGCGATTGATGCGATGTTCGCCGGAGCGGGGGTGTTGGTCGATGTGGTGATGGAGCTGGACAACGTGGAGCTGGTGAAACGCGCGGTGGAGCTGGAAGATGCCGTTTCCATCGTTCCTCAGCGGACCGCCTATGCGGAGGTGGAAGGCGGGCGATTGGCCCAGGCGAAATTGACCGATCCCCGGCTCGATACCTGTCGACCGCTCGGGGTGCTCTGGAAGCAAGGCATCCCGGAAAATCCGGCGCTGCGTGAATTCGTCGAGTTGTTGGAGAAGAAGCGGCTCTTCTAACGCTAGTACCGCCTATCAATCATTCATCTGTGCAGTTATTTTCGGGACGATGCACTAGTCCTCGCCGAATTTCCAAAAGGGTCCTTCGGTCACGACTTCCTGGTGGATCGCGATCATCCGCTTGCTCAATTCCGCGAGCCGCTCGGGATACTTCGTCGACAGATCGTGTTCCTGGCTGAGGTCTTCTTTCAGGTTGTAGAGTTCGAACCGATGCAGCGGGGCGGATTTGATCATCGGCACATCTGGCGCGGACAGCGGATGGGTGTGTTTTTCGATCGGGTCATCGAGGTAACCCAGAATTACCCAATCGCCATCCCGCATCGCCGCCGCTGGAGTGACCCGGTAAAAGAACCAGAACTGCGGGGTGGTTCGGATAAGGTTTCCTCCGTCTTGGTTGAAAAGGGGAACCCAACTGCCGCCGTCCAGCTTTCGGTCCGCCGGAGGGGCCACGCCGGTGATTTCGCAGATCGTCGGCAAGAGGTCCAGATGACTGACCAACGTGTCATCCACCCGACCTGCAGGAACACCCCCTGCCGTCC
>CAYGQD010000064.1:0-17647 GCA_964351855.1 uncultured Verrucomicrobiales bacterium | reverse complement strand
GCAAGATTCCCGGCTCGCGATGACCGCCCTCATAAACGAACGACTTCTTTCCACGAAGACCTTGGTTCGACCACGGATGGACTCCTCCGTTGTCCGATGTCAGGAACACCAAGGTATTGTCCGCCCGCCCCGTTTCCTCCAGCTTTTCAAGGAGACGACCCATGGCGAGATCGACGTTTTCGATATTGGCATAGTAGGTCGCCTGCTTCTGATTGAAGCCGCGTTCGATATATTTCGCGATCAACTCAGGTGGGGAAGCAATCTTGGAATGAGGCTCGTGAAACCAGACGACGCCGAGAAACGGGTCTTCTTCAGGAAGCGTATCTAACCAGGTGCAAAACTCATTCACCACAATCTGACAGGAAAAGCCTTCCATTTTGCCGACTGGCTCTTGGTTGCGAACAAAGTTGACCGGATTTTCATGGGAAGGAGCCGCGTTGTTGGTTGTTCCCAGCGAATGATCGAAGCCCTGGTCCGTCGGTTGAGCTTGTTGTTCACTGGTCCAGTGCAACTGGGAGAGATGCCATTTTCCGAAGTGCCCCGTCGCGTAGCCGGCGGGCTTGAGCAACTCTGCGATCGTCACTTCCTCGTCAAGCAAGTGCATGGGATGATTGGGCGGAACGTAGCTGTAGATGCCAACTCGGGTCGGCATCCGGCCGGTCAGCATTCCGGCGCGGGACGGTGAGCAATTGGGTGCGGCGGAGTGGCAGTCCGTAAAACGAATACCTTGTGAAGCGAGCCGATCGATATTCGGGGTATCGATCTCGCTTCCATAGCAGCCGAAATCCGTATAACCGGAGTCGTCCAACATCACCAACAAGATATCAGGCCGGTTATCTTCGGCGATCAGGTTTGAAGCCAAGCAGCAAGCGAGAAGGAAAAGAGATCGAACCATCATCGTCGTATTCCAGTTTGGGTCACGGCAGCATAGTAGCCAACGTATTCTTGAAAGAAGGAAAGGTTCGCGTCGATCACGCGCAGAATGAGATCGTGCCGCAGGATGTCCCACTCTTCTTGGGTGCCGCGCAGCTCCGGGATCGGTTCGGGATTCGTGGTCTCAAGCCAGGCGCGATTTCCCGCACTAAGATTCGGCTCCTGTGGAGAGGAGATGATGAGGCTGGGCTCGGTGAGTTGGAGTGGACCTGCCTTGCTGGCCAAAGCCTGCAACCAAAGATGCCAGGGACGATAGGCGAGGAAATGTTGGAAGCTGGAAGCGTCTTCGCGCAGCCACCTATTGCGGGCCAAGAAGCAGGAAGGAAAGAGGGGGAACAGGCTGTTTTTGATCCGTTCCAGTCGATCCCAAACGGGAGTCGGCTCGCCCGTCGAGAGGTCAATCGCTCGTGGGAGAATGAAATCATACTCCTTCCAGTTTTCGGGCAGCGCAAAACGGTCCATCAGAACGGTTCCGGACATCAGCACGCAGGTATATTCCGCGTTCGATGCCGCGATCCTCTCGTCCAAACGTTGGAAGAGCGGAAAAACCCCGTCTTCGACAACTTCCGTCTCCATTTCGAAATCCGTTTCCGGTTGCCAAGCCGTGAGCAAGTGGCTGGAACGAAAGCGAGAGCGATCGATGCGTCCCGTTTCGAGCGTCTTCCGGAGATCCTCCGAGCGACCGGTCACATCCAGCACCACCAAGTCAACGTCTGCCAACTCTGGCTGATTTCCCAGGTCCTCGGAGTCGCCAAATTTCGCCACGGCGGCTTGCCATTGCTCTTCCTGAAGCTCAGCGGCCTTTCCCCGGGTGGCCGTCCCTATCTCTTTCAACAGCTGATCCGCTTCCTCCTCCACCTCCGCAGCGCTGCGGCGGGAAACCTTCCAGCGCAGAAACCGTTTCGCGATTTCGCGGCCCTGTCGAGTTTGACCCTTAAAGAAGAAGCTGTGACTCTGAGCCAACTTCTTTCGATGGTACCAAGGGAGATTGCGATAGTCCTCGGTTTCATCCACCAACTCATCCAGCCACTCGATCAATCGCGAGACATCGCGTTCGGCGCGACTCGCTTCTTTCACTTTCGCCCGCAGCTGCTCGACTTCTCGGGTCAGTTGTTCAAGTTCTTTCATGGTTGCTTGGCCAAGGCGTTAGCAAACAACGTTTTTTCCGATTCGGCCGCCGCCTTGACCGTGAACCGAGCCGCGGTTTCGATGGCCGCTTTGCGCAAGGTAGGACGAAGCGATGCATCGTTGAGGAAACGCTTGGCGGCTTCGAGGATCGCGTCGCGGTCCGTGGTATCGACGATGAAGGCATTTTCGCCATCGCGGGCAAATTCACTGGAGCCACCCTTGGCAGGAACCATGGGGACGCAGCCGGAAGCCATCGCTTCCAAGGCCGTCCGGCCAAAGGCCTGATACGTGGAGAGGTCCAGGAAGAGCGCGGACGTTCGTAAGACCTCAGCAACACCCTGACGCGTCAACACGCCGCGATTCTTGAAGTCGCAGCCTTTGCCCGCTTCTTCCCAAAACGGATCGTCGTCGGGACAACCAAAGACGACGACCTGGATGCGATCTCCAAACTCGCGTTGCAACTCGCGCAGCACGTCCACGGTCAGTTCCGGTGAACGCCGAGGCGTAGCGGGCCGAATCATCGCACTGATGACGATCGGACCTTCCGGGAGTGTTTCAGCGGGAGAGTAGACGCTGTGATCAATGCTCGGAGTGATCTTGTGCATCTCCAGGTTCTCCTTCTCTTTAAGGGTATCGCAGAGCCACTGGGTCTTGGCGAAACAAAGGGCATTTGGAACCAAGTGATAGGAATCACGGGCGCGTTGATAGAGCGCGTCGGTCGGCTCATAGAACAGAGGCTCGTAATCTTGAATATAATATCCAGGCAGAATTTTGGGATGAATCGTGCAGATCTCCCGCAGGATCTCGACCGAGGTAAACAAGGTCGCGACGACAACATCAAAGGTTCCGGCGTATTGCACGAGTTCGTGCTGGCTTTGATACCCGTAAAAACGTCCCGGGGAGTAGCCTGGATAGTTCTTCGCATAGAAATCCGCATGCTCTTCACGCACCGCCATTTGCGCGAACACGCCCAATTCGCAAAGGCCATTCGTCTCCTGAACGATGGAGTGGGTTCCGCCACCGTTTCCTTTGAAGTCCAGCAAAAAGAGAACCCGAAAGGGAACTTTGTGGGTCTGCAACTCCTTGAACTTCTCCCGAATCACCGCCAGATCAGGGTGCTCGCGGGTGACGGTGCAGGCGTCGCCGAGATTCTGTTCGCCCACCTTATCTTTGAGCAACTGAGTCGCGATCTTGGATAACTCGCGACGACGTTCGTGAGTGAAGCTCTTACTCTTGGCGTGAAAGACATAGGCGTTATCCGCCACCATGAGTTTGAACCCGGCATCGCGAGCCCGCAGGCAGTAGTCATTTTCTTCCCCGTAACCTTTTGGGAAGGTTTCCTGATCCAGGTAGCCGATCTCGTTCATCACCGCCCGTTTGATGACGAAGCAGAATCCGTTGATCAGCTCGACCTGAGGATAGGCAGGCTCGTGTTCCAGCAACAAGGCACACCCCACGTCATCCACCGTGATTCCCTCCGGCAGCTCATTGACCTCCCAGTCGCCCACATCGGCAAAGCGCTTCGGCACGGATTGCCAGCTGGCCGCGTTCGAGAGCGGACCCAAGATCCCGATCTTCGGGTCGTGTTCGCCACACGCGATCAAGGTTTCGAGCCAGAGATGAGGAACAATGGTGTCGCTGTTCAACAAGACGACGTAGTCCGCATGGGTGTGGCGCAGCCCCTGATTCGCCGCGATGGTGTAGCCGCGAGGTTCCACATTGCGAATGATTTCGGTGGGGACCAGCGTGTTGGCCGTAAATTCCTCCAGGTAAGCGCTGGTTTCCTGATCGGAACCGTCGTTCACCAGGATCAGCCGCTGCAACTTCGGGGATCGCGCCAAAATCGAATCCAAACAGACCCGCACATCGGCCAAGGCATTGTGAACACAGATGACGATTTCCACCGTCGGGGTGAGGAACGGGATGCGGAGCGACTCCTCATGGTCCTCCGTGCGATCCAGGTCTTCCAACTCCAAAATGGTTTCCGGCACCATCGGCTCCCACTCGTTCTCGCTTTTCACCAGCAATTCCTCGATCTGAGTGACGCGCTTATTCCCGAGCAATCCGGCGACGCTGGACTGGAGCCGTTCCACCGCTTCCCGAATCTGGCCCATGAGCTTTTTCGCCTTTTGCAGGGCTTTCGTCTGATGCTTGAGATCGCGGACCAGATCCTTTTCGCGCTGCTTCGCGTGAAACGCTCGTTGGCGCTGCACGTTGAACAAATGGTAGTTTTGCCAGCGGGCTTCGCGAAGGGCGGCTCGCAGGCTGCGAATCTCCGGATCGCGGGAATCGCCGGGGGAGTTGTCGTGAGAAGGTGAGTCAGGCACGGGGAGGGACGTTTCGACAGTCAGCGGCGCTTTCAAGCGGAATGTCGCAGCTTGTAATCCGAGCAAACTGACGAGATGATCCGCTACCTCCTTCAAAATCCCGTTCAAACTCGATCGATCCAACCCCGAATGCATCCCCGATTCCTCCTTTTCCTTGCTCTGTTGCCCGCCATCGCCCTCGCCACAGAGAAACCGAACGTCCTCTTCATCGCGGTCGATGATCTCCGCCCAGAGCTGGCCAGTTTCGGGGCCACCCAGATGGTAACCCCTCACATTGATGCCCTGATGAAGCGCGGGGTTCGCTTTGAACGCGCCTATTGCATGGTGCCGACGTGTGGCGCTTCAAGGGCCGCCTTGATGACCGGATTACGTCCCAGTCCGGCGCGTTTCAAAACCTATCAGGCTCGTGCCAGCGAAGACGCACCGGGAATCACCACCCTCAATACCCATTTCAAGAATCACGGCTACACCACGCTCTCGCTCGGGAAAATTTTCCACTACCCGGACGACAACGTGGCAGGCTGGTCCGACAAGCCCTGGCGCCCCAAAGCGGATGCCTATGCGACGGATGAAGCCAACGCCGCCCTGGTCAAAGACTCCAAAGGGCGAATGCGCGGACCATCCTGGGAAGACGGTGGAGCAGTGGAGGATAGCTTTTATGGGGATGGCAAGACCGCAGAAGAAGCCGTCGCTCAACTCAAGAACCTTTCCGCCAAAGAAGAGCCGTTTTTCCTCGCGGTCGGCTTTTTTAAGCCGCACCTTCCTTTCGTCGCTCCCGGCCGTCATTTCGCAAACTACCCGGAGGAATCGATCAAGATGCCGGGCAACTACTTTCCGCCGAAGAATGCGCCACCAGGAGCGGTTCACAACTCCGGAGAGCTCCGGTCCTATTCGGACATTCCCAAGAAAGGCGTAATTCCGGAGCCGAAAGCCAAAGAGCTGATTCGTGGCTACTATGCTTCCACCAGTTATACCGATGCCTGTATTGGCAAGATGATGGAGGCGTTCGACGAACTGGGATTGGCGAAGAATACGATCATCGTGCTGTGGGGAGATCATGGCTGGAACCTAGGGGAGCATACCCTGTGGTGTAAGCACAGTTGCTTTGAGACCTCCGTTCGCGCCCCGCTCTTCTTCGCTGCGCCAGAAGGCTCCGGCGTGGTGGCTGATCGCGCCACGCGTTCGCTGGCCGAGTTCATCGATATTTATCCGACACTTTGTGAACTGGCCGGTTTACCCCAGCCGAAGCATCTGCAAGGCACCTCACTTCTGCCCATCCTGGAGAACCCCGAGGCCACCGTCAAAGGCGCCGCCATCAGTCGATACCAGAGTGGGGATACGATTCGGACGGATCGTTATCGCTATACGGTCTACCGCAAAGGAGGCAAGCAAGCCGGCCACATGCTCTACGATCACGAAACGGACCCGCAAGAGAATGTGAACATCGCCGATGATCCGAGCGTTGCCAGGGTCGTCGAGGAATTGGCAGCGAAACTGGAAGCGGGTCGCGAGAAATAGACCGTCGCTTTCTACCGCCGGGAGCGCTGCCTCTAAAAAGTTGGAAGGGCACCCCGACTGCGTCCCCGGGATGCCCTTCCTTTGCCAGGAGGAGGTTATTGCTGGTTGTCCGGACCGCCATGGTAGCGATGCGGACACTCAGTTAGAGGGAGGCACGGCGGGTATTAGTCACTCTTTTTTGAAACTTTTTTCGGGTCGTGGCAGGCTACTTCTCCCCCTGAATCCGCCGCCAAGCCTGGATCGATCGCTTCAGGTTCTCGGTGGGGTCGCCCTTGATCGCATACCCTTGCAGGCCGACGGGGCCGCGATAGCCGATCGCATCCAACACCGAAAACAGCTTCGTTTGGTCGAACGTTCCTCGATCGAGCGTTTGGATAAGCTCGCTCCAGCTGGTGCCACCCTCGTCGGCTCCGGACGTGCTCACGCTCCAGAGGTAGGGCTTGGCCGCTTCCAGCTCCCGGAGGAGATCGGACTCAGGCTCGACCCGGAGGAAGTGACAGAGGTTGAACATCACACCGACGTTGTCGCGTTCGCTCAATCGGGCGATGCGGACGGCATCGGAAAGCTTCGCAATATAGAAGCCGGTATGCGGATAGAGGACAATTTTCAAGCCTGAAGCGTTCGCCAAGTCAGCAACTTCTCGCACATAGGCCACGGCTTCTTCGTCGGTGTTGGCAGAGCCGCCTTGAACATAGAGTTCGATCATCGTCTCACGCCCATTCAGCTGGGTAATCGCGTTCTGAATCGTTGCACTAACCGGCGTGCCATTAGGTTCGAGTCGGCCACCCAAGTAAAGGCTAAAGAGTGAGAGCCCCGCCGCGTCATAGAGCGGGAGGCGCTCCTCCAAATCGTTTGCATTGGCAGAACCCATTCCGTCGTAGCCTAGCTCCTGCAACACTCGGATTCGTTCTTCCGCTGAGGAAAAGCGAACCCCGTTCTGGAAGGCGAAGAAGGGACGATGGACATCGGTTTCCTCAGCAGATGCGCTGAAGACGATGCTGGTCGCTAAAAGGGCCGTGAGGAAAATCGTTCGAATCATAGCGGATTACGGAAGGCTCCTTCTGGCATGTGGGCAAGGCGGAAAGTGGCGGCCGCAGGGGCGAAATGGGAAGACCGGTTACCGCTTTTTGCGATTGGCCTTCTGCAAGTTGAACTCGGCTTTGAGTTCCTGATGAGTGAGGCGGTCTTCTCCGAACAGTCGGGGAGAGCCGATAAACGCGAAGAGTCCGAACAGCCCGACGATCGTCCCGAACGGGATGTTGATCAGGGAGATGATGGAGACAACGATTCCAAGACCTCGCCCCCAATACGTTCGTTTGAAAAGTCCGACCACCGTGACGGTATAAAAGATGGCCAACAGAATATAGATGAACGGATGAAGTGGAGGCTCAGGGACGAGAAAGGGCGTGATGGCCAAGACGACGGCCGCGATACTGATCAACACCGCGATCACCCTCACATTCGATGATCGGTAAAAGAGCTTTTTCAATTCGTTGAACTCCAAATCAGCGAGTCGGGAGTTCCCGGCGGTCTTCGTAACATCAGACTCTGGGGCGGCGTAAGGATTGATTTCGCTCATGGGGTTGGTGATGATGGAATGATTTGGAAAAAGGGATCCGCGTCACCGATCGCTGCGCCGCATCTGCCCTTCTTGCCATTGAAGAACGGCGGGACCAACTGTCAAGGTGATTGGTGGGTAGGTTTGCCGACACCCGCGAATCTGTAGAAGAAGATGCCAAATCTTCCCGCGCATGGCAGTTCAGAAGGGGCTGTCGGAAAATTCGAATGCGGTCGATTCGTGTTTAGAAAATTCTCTTCGACACGAATGATCGCGAATGAAAGAAATTTTCACGAATCATCGCCAGCGGAAAAGAAAAAAGGAATGAAGCTATGTCAACGACGGCCTATTCCGTGCCTGGATCCTTCGACGGCAAAACTCGACGCGCTTTTTCGAGGAGACGCTCTAGGCGGATGGGGCGGAGGACGACGCCTTTGACCCGGGCGTCGCGTTGAAGTTCTTCGGCGCGATTGGCGTGGCGTTGTTCTCCCAGGTAGATGACGGCTGGGGCGGTGCGGGCGCCCGTGTGGGTGTATTGATACGCTTTGGAGATCAATTCGTAGAGGAGTTCACCATGCACTTCCGGAAGCGTCAGACTGAAGACGAACAGATCATAGGGCCGTTGGAGCGCGCGCTCGAAGGCGTAAACCGCGTTGGGGCTGGAATCGACGTCGCAGATGGTGAAGCTCTCCAAGGCTTCCCGGACGAGCCTCATCGTGGAGACATCTTCGTGAACGAGAAGCACTTGGCGTTCGGCCGATTCTCCGGTAGGGGTGGATTCCTCTGTCATTGGCAAAGGATCGAACGGACACGCCCTGCCTTCCAGCATATTTTGAGAAAACCATGAGTCTTGAACCGCAACCTTCGGCGGAACCCGAGGAGAAGGGCGGTTTTCGGGCGTGGCTGCTACCCAGTTGGCTCAGTATTGACTCACCGATCGTCGTGGTAACCTGGACCTGGGCATTTTCCAGGGCACTGGATCGTCCGGCTTCTCGCGAGGTTTATCTGGCCATTTTTCTCGCCTGCTGGTCCGTTTACCTCCTGGATCGACTGATCGACGTCGCGCGCTGTCAGGACTGGTCTCTTGTGAGCGGGCGGATGCGCTTTGGTCGGCAATTTCGGTCCCTCTTCGGGTTGCTCCTTCTCAGTTGTCTCGTTGCGGCGGCGCTCCTCTTTCGCGGCGGTCAAATTACCGAGATCGCTCAGCGTGGTGTTTGGGTAGGAGTCGGGGTGTTGGGCTACGGGCTGCTCTTTGTCGTTCCGGTCGTTTCACGGCGAAAATGGCCGGGAAAAGAATTCGCTGTCGGTCTTTTTTCCGCGCTCGCCATCCTCGCGGCCTTGCCTTCGGAAACCGCCCTCACGGTTTCGCAAGGAATCGCCTTCTGCGCGTTCGCCGCCGTCGTCAGCTTGAACTGCCTCGTGATCGCAGCTCGCGATCGTGAACTGGATCAGATCAACGATTCCGCCGGGGCTTCCCAATGGTGGAGGCAGATTCAGCGGGATCTCCCGATCTGGGGAATCCCGGGGATGGTGCTCTGTGGGGTGGCTGCCTGGATTCTCCCCGTCACCGGCTTCTTTCTCGCGGTCGCGCTTTCGTTTGGCACCCTTCTTCTCCTGCACCGCCGCGCCGTTCATTGTTCGGCAGATGCGGTTCGCGCGTTGGCGGATCTTTGCCTTCTGACACCTTGGCTTTTGATCTTTTGGTCATGAGCCCCGATGGTGCCGGATGAAGCCGTTTCTCAACCAGATCATCATTCTCGCTTCACTTGGGGCCAGCGCCACATTGAGCCTGGGCCAAGAGGATATCGCCGAGTATTATCTGGCGCTTCCTCCGGAAATCTACGGCGTCGTGGACTCCGGCCCCACACTGTCTCTCGCCGCCCGGAAAGACCTCATTGCGCGGGCTCGAAACCACGATGCCACCGTCAAGGACTCCGTAATCGTCGATGTCGCCAACGGCTTCCTCCAGGTCTCAGCCTCGGATAGCGGCGAGCGTCATCACCTCACCATGGTCCTTTTTCGGCAGCCCGACGCCACGGCCCTCATCGCTCTTTCCGCCGCCGAAAACTTCGAGCAAGTCGATGAAAACGGGGGAGGGGAGGCGACCGATTTTTTCGCCTTCTACGTCGTGGAGGATACCGGTTGGCGCAATGTTACGGCGGAGTTCGCCCCGAAATGGCCGCTCAAAGACGTCTACCTGGAACTTCCGCGCTACGGGACGACGATTGAACTCTATGATCGGGGGAAGAAAAACCAGATCGCGATCTGGAAGCGAAAAGGAAGCGGGTTTGTCAGCCTGCCGTAATCCCCCATTGAATTTCCCGGCTCATGTCGTTTGGGTCGGGATTGTCACATGATTTCAGTCCCGCACCGCGTTGGCTGATTACACCTCAGTCCCATGAATTCTCCATCCACCACCCTCCCCACCTTGGGACCCTGCCAATACACCTCGCCGCTAAAGCACAATGGCGATCAACGCTTCGTGGCCGATGACGAACGCGTCGTGATTCCCACGGAAGTGTCTGCGCTGCGTTCCGCCTTCGAATCGAGCGGCGAAATCCCCGCGTTCGAGAAAGCCGGCCCGCGTTTGCAAACCTTCTTCGATCCGGCTAAAACCCGTTGCGCCATCGTCACCTGCGGCGGCTTGTGTCCCGGGCTGAACAACGTGGTTCGCTCTCTGGTTTATACCCTGGAATACTCGTATCGGATCACCGACATCCTGGGGATTCGCTATGGCTACAAGGGGCTGGCTACGGAGCCTCGGCTGGAGCCGTTGCCGTTGGATCATCGGGTCGTGGAAGACGTCCACAAATCGGGCGGTACCTTTCTCGGGTCCTGCCGGGGAACGCCCGGCGTCACGCAAATCGTCGATACCCTGGAGCGGCTTAACATCGATATTCTCTTCGCGGTTGGCGGTGACGGGACGCTTCGGGGCGCTCAAGATATCAGCCAGGAAATCCACCGACGCGGTTTAAAGAAAGCAGTCGTGGGGATCCCGAAAACGATCGATAACGATCTCCACTGGGTTGAGCGCAGTTTCGGATTCACCACCTCGGTCGAAGAAGCGGTTCGCGCGATCGACGCGGCGCATCAGGAATCGCGCGGGGCCTGGAACGGGATCGGCTTGGTCAAGCTGATGGGTCGGCATTCCGGCTTCATTGCCACCCATGCCTCGCTCGCCAGTGGCGACGTCAATTTCTGTCTCATCCCGGAAGTTCCCTTTTCCTTGGAAGGGGAGAGGGGACTCTTGAAGGCGCTCGAAGCTCGGCTGGAGCGTAAGCGGCACGCCGTCATCGTGGTGGCGGAAGGTGCGGGGCAGGAAATGCTTTACGCGCCCGGTGAACCCGTGGCGCGAGATGCTTCTGGCAACGCGAAGTTGAAGGACATTGGCACGGCTTTGCGGGATACGATCAAGGACCACTTCGCCGCTCGCCAGATCGAGATGACCATCAAATACATCGATCCCAGCTACATGATCCGGAGCATGCCCGCCTGCGCCAGCGACGCGGAACTCTGCTCGGCCCTGGCTCAATGCGCGGTTCACGCCGGCATGGCCGGAAAGACGGAGCTCTTTATCGGCGTCCACGCTTCCCAGTACGTCCATGTGCCCATCGGGATGGGTGTTTCCTCGAAAAAACAGGTCGACCCCGCCGGGGATGAGTGGCGGCGAGTCCGGGAAGCCACCCGCCAGCCCTCCAAACTGGGTTGAGGTAACTACATGGATGGACAGATTTTTTGAGGTGCGATGCGATGCGAGGTAGAGAAACCGTGGGCTCCGGGTGCTTACATGGATAGGCATGATGGACAGGATTTTTTTGGGGTACGATGCGAAGTGGAGACTGCTTGGGCTCTGGGTTTTCTACTTGGATAGACAGGATAAGCAGGATTTTTAGGGACCGATGTGGGAGTCTTGTTGCTTCTCTCGATCCTGACTATTCTGTCCATCCATGTAAGCCCCCCGTCGTCAGGTTCGTCCACCGCATCCCTGTAAGCCATCACCTCAGTTCGTCTCGCCGCGTCCGTGTGAAGCGTTTGAATTCGAGTTTGGAGCTTCCGAAGTTGATGAGAAGGCCGACTTCGATTCCGGTGGCGTTGAGGTAATTGATGATTTGAGCTTGATGCTCCGGCAGGATTGCTTTGACCGCCTTCATCTCGATCAACACTTTTCCTTCCACCAAGATGTCTGCGTAGAAATCACCGACGCTCTGTTCACGGAAAACCACGTTGATCGTTTTCTGGCTCTCCGCCTCCAACCCGGCGTCGTTCAAGGCAATGAGCAGCGCGTTTTCATAGACCGACTCCAGGAAACCGCTACCCAACTCATTGACCACCTCAAACGCGCAGCCAATTACCCGCTTCGTCAAATCACCATAAAGCATCTTCGGATTGTCCTGGTCATTCATCTTTCAACTCTGAGGATGCTTCCACGAACAGCACGGATGAACAGAAATCTTTTTGAGGTTGGGATCCGAGACGAGACTTCCATGGCCTCCGGTAACTAACATGGATGGGCAGGATGGACAGGAATTTTCGCGGGGAGACGATGCGGGGGCTGCGGCTATTTACATGGATAAGCAGCATAAGCAGGATGTTGTCGGGTCCGATGAGGGCGTCTTGGAGTTTTTCTCCATCCTGACGATCCTGTCCATCCATGTAAGACCCCGTCGTCCAGGTTCGTTGCGCCAGTTCCATGCTCGTCCTGTCGCCACGAGAAAGGGCGGACGCTGTTGCGCCCGCCCTTATCCAACTCATGACCATACGACAAAATGAAAACGACAAGCCGGACTTCCCGGCGCAGAACGGCTTCGTCAGTGAACCAGACCGACTTCCTCGCTGACCGGCTCCGGCACGGCTTCGGGCTGAATACTGCGGGCCTCATCTTCCGTCGTGGATGGGGTTTCCACGCTGGTGATCCGGGCGGAACTGGAACGAGGACCCACGGGCTTCCCGATCCGTCGCGCGTTCCTGTAGTCCTGATAAAACTGCCCCTCTGTTTCTTTCAACTGGCGCATCAGCGGATCCCAGACTTTCTTCAGGAGCCGCATAATCCCTGTCAGCTCGGTATCCAGCAGGCGCGTTAACGTCTTCGTTTCCGCGCGGGCTGTCCGAGGAGCCACCGCGATGGCATGATAAGCCGTCGCACGATTCTCCAGCGCGGTCAGCAGCTCATCGCTTAAGCCGAACTCAGCCAGCGCGTCCTTATGCTCAGTCCCTAACTCATGGAGAGACATCGCCCGCTCCGTCAGTTTCGGTCCCAGGCCCCGTAAGCTGCTGCGCGTCAGGTAAGCCTGATGGCTCAGCGTCGCGTTCTGATTCAGCTCGGCCCACGCCACTAGCTGACCGCTCACGATCACCATCGTATCCATCAACAGATTCGCGATCCGCTGCTTGTCGGCGGCGATCCCTGTGTTCTTATCTTCCTGATCCGCCGCGATCGTTTCGACCAGCTCGACACGTTGTCGCAGCGCCGGGCGCAGCGTCACCAGGATCGGAATCCCCTTCCAGGCATCCGACTTATCGAGAACCTCCTCCGTACTTCTGACAGAGGCCAACTTTTGTTTTTGGAACTTATCCATAATGCCAAATAGTTAACTAAACCTTATAATATAGTCAAGTTAATATAGTATGGTTTTTTTGATGGGCCTGGAATTTCAGGAATGGATACTCGGCTACCCGTGGGCTGTGGAGCCGTCTTCTCCGAATTCCCGGTTCTCGCTCCCCAGTTCCCCCGGCGGCGTGAGATCAGATTCCAAAAAGATCGTCACTTTACCATGGCGGCGGAGGGAATAGCGTGGTGAACTTCCGCCCATTCAACTGCGTTCTTCATCCATGAAAAAACTCGCCATCTTGTTCGTTGGGTTGGGCATTTTGATCATCGCCTGTGGAGGCGGTGGATCGGGGGGTGATCCTCAATCGTCGTCAGAAACTTCCACGTCCCCAAAAATCGCCGCCAATGAGTTGGAGGTCGTTTTCACCTACGGATCGGAGAAATCGAAGTGGGTTGAAGCCGTGACTCCGGCTTTTAATCAGGCGAAACACCAGACGGCCAGTGGCAAGGTGATTCGAATTAGCCCGATTGCTGAGGGTTCGGGAAAATTGATCGATGAAGTGCTGAAGGGGGAGCGCCAGGCCCACATTGTCAGTCCCGCTTCCGAGGCGTTCATCAAGCTCGGCAATGCGGAGAGTCAGGTTAAAATGGGGAAAGACTTGGTCTCCAGCACCGATCAACTGGTTCTGTCTCCCGTCATCATTGCGATGTGGGAGCCGATGGCCAAGGCGCTGGGTTGGGGGGAAAAACCGATCGGCTGGAAGGAGATTCACGATTTGGCGCTCAATCCTGATGGCTGGGCTGCGCTGGGCCACCCGGAATGGGGGAAGTTTCGCTTCGGCCACACTCACCCCGATTTCTCCAACAGCGGCCTGATCTCGCTCTTTGCCGAGGTTTACGCCGGAGCGGGGAAGGTGCGAGGGTTGACCCTGGACGATGTCGCGAATCCGGTGGTAGGTGACTATTTGGAGGAGTTGGAGGCATCCATCGTGCACTACGGGCGCTCCACCGGTTTCTTTGGTCAGAAGTTGCTTTCCGGCGGGCCGGGTTACCTCAGTGCGGCAGTGCTTTATGAGAACATCGTGGTGGAATCCTACGGCAGTAAACATCAGCTCCCCTTCCCAGTGGTGGCGATTTACCCGAAAGAAGGCACCTTCTGGTCGGATCACCCTGCGGGCATCGTTAATCGGGAGTGGGTTACGGCGGATCACCGGGAGGCCGCGCAGATGTATCTGGATTACCTTCAGGAAACGCCTCAGCAGAGACGGGCGCTCGAATTTGGCTTCCGTCCCGCTGATGTGACCATTCCGATCTCCGCGCCGCTGGATAGCGCTCACGGGGTGGACCCGGAGCAGCCGACCACCGTCTTGGAGGTGCCGGATGTGCCGGTGATGAGCGCCATTCGTGACCTGTGGAAGGAGCGCAAAAAGAAGTCCAACGTGATTTTGGTGCTCGATACCTCCGGCAGCATGGGTGAAGAGAACAAGATGGAAAACGCCAAGGACGGTGCTCTGCAACTCCTCAAAATGTTGGGCGAGAAGGATCATTTCTCGATGATCGCGTTTTCCACTTCCCCTCAAATGATGGTGAAAAAGAGCGAGGTAGGTCCACAGCGGGAACAATTGGCAAGCCGCATCTCCGGGCTCTATGCCGACGGAGGCACCGCGCTCTACGATGCTGTGCTGGAGGCTCACCAATTCCTGGAACGGGAAGACGAACCTGGAAAGATTACCGCGATCGTCGTTCTATCTGACGGGGAAGATACCAAAAGCACAAAGACGACTTTGGACGGGCTGCTGAAAGAGCTCGAAGGTGGGGGGGAGATTGGCAACGTCCGGGTGTTTACGATCGGCTATGGTTCCGGGGCCAAGGCTGAGGTTCTCGAAAAAATCTCAGACATTACCCAAGCCAAGTACTACCGAGGAACGCCGCAGAACATCAACGAAGTGTTCCTGGAGATCTCGACATTTTTCTAAATGCAACCGAACGAACCACAGCTCACTTTCCTGGGAAAAGCCCTTGTTTCCCTCTTTATCATCGGCTGCGCCTGGGTGGCGTTTGCGATGTTGAAGAAGTCGGGCGATCCCGCCGCTAAAGATCCGACCGATACCGGGATCCGGGCCACATCGGAGGTCAGCCCTTCGCCAGCTTCCGGGGGGAAATCCGTCACGGTCGGCATTGCCTACGGTACGGAGAAAAAACGTTGGCTCACGTGGGCGCGGGAAGAGTTTGCCAAGACTCCCGAAGGAAAGAGGATCGAGATTGATCTGATCCCAATGGGTTCGCTGGAAGGGGCCCGTGCTGTGGTAGGTGGTGATGAGCGCATCCACGTTTGGTCCCCGGCCAGCAGCGCTTACAAGGATGTCTTCCTCACGGAATGGGATCTCAAATACGGGAATCAACGCCCGATCGCGCGGGAAGAGCAGTTGGCGCTATCCCCAATGGTCTTTGTCTTCTGGAAAGAACGTTATGATGCGTTTCTCGGTCGCTATGAAGAAGTGAATTTTACCACCATCGGCGAAGCCTTGGCCCTGCCGGATGGATGGGCAGGCATCGCCAACAAGCCGGAATGGGGATTCTTTAAGTTTGGTCATACCAACCCGAACGAGTCGAACAGTGGGCTCCTCACTCTTACCTTGATGGCTCATCACTTTCACAAAAAGCTTCAGCCGCTGCAGATGGCTGACATCATGAACCCGGAATTCCAGAAGTGGCATGCCGCAGTGGAATCAGCCGTTTCCGGTCTATCCAACAGTACGGGGAACATGATGAAAGAAATGGTATTGAAAGGCCCATCCTCGTTCGACGGAATCATTGTTTACGAAAACGTCGCCATCGACTATCTCAAAAACGCGGAAGGACGCTGGGGAACCCTTCAGGTGGCCTATCCCGAACGCAATATGTGGAACGATAATCCCTATTATATCCTCGATGCGGAATGGAGCGGCTCGGCAGAGCGCAAAGCCGCCGGGGAGTTTTTAGACTACCTCATGAGTCCTGCAGTGCAGAGGCAAAGCCTGGTTCACGGATTTCGTCCCGGAGATCCGGCGATTTCCATTAAGGAAGCCGACGGACCCTTTGTGCAGTATGAAAAGTACGGCCTTAAGATCGCGCTGGACTCCGTTTGTGAACCGCCCACCGCCCAGGCGATCAACGAACTGTTGACCGGTTGGCAACGGATTCGGGGTGGGCGATGATTTTCTGGCAACCCTGGCGCTGACTGCTACCCTGGATGTTTAACTATCTCAAAGACGCCTTCTGGGTCCGCTGGAAAATTCCGGGACTGGGGGATCTGCCGGTCAATTTTCTAGCCATGGTAGCGGTCGGTGCTCTCGGTTTCTTGAATCCCGGGTTCTGGTTTCTCGGTCTAGCCGCCGAAGCTGCTTTTCTCTGGGCGCTGGCGGGAAGCAAGCGTTTCCAGCGAATCGTAGATGCGCCCAAAAAGACACGGGATCTCATCAGCGTGGGGCGCAAAAGGGAGGCGCTGCTCCGCAAGCTCCCTTCGGAAGCATCCAATCGGTTCGACCGGTTGGGAGAAAAGCTAGACGCCATCCGCATGTTATATGCAGAGTTTGCTCCCGATGATTTTGCAGCTCGAGAGAACGTCGCCAGCTTGGAGCGTCTGCGCTGGATATTCCTGAAACTGCTCACTGCGGAACGTCACCTAAAGAAAACCAGGAACAACGCGGAGACCGCAGACCTCCGTCAACAGATCTCCAACCTCCAAGAAGAACTGAATCGCACGGATCTTTCAGACTCCCTTCGCAAATCGAAAAACGGTACCTTGGCAATTTTGGAGGAGCGTTACCAAACGCATCTTGACCGGATTGAAGCCCTTAAAGAGCTAGGCAGTGACCTCCGGCGGATCGAAGCTCAATTCGCTTTGGCAGAGGAAAAGGCTGCCCTCAAGACCAAGCCCGAAGATCTATCGTTCAACTTGGACCTGGCCAGCCAAACCTTGTTGGGAAGTGGTGACTACTACGGAAAATCCAGCCAGATCGTTCATGATTTGGATCAGAGTTTCGAGGCGGAGATGGCGGACGAGAGTTAGTTAGGGGCCAAAGTGAGACCTAGGATGAAATCTGCTCTGAAGCTTATTATATTGTGGAATCATGAACGTATTACTTCGCTTCTTCTGGTAATGTTATTTACAATGCATAGCTGTGATAACGTTGCGCATTTGAATCCGAGATATCCTGTTGAAGGAGCCACGATATATTTGCTTGAGTTTGAGCCGAGCCAATATACTGAATTTATGTTATTTAGCTTTCGGCACTTTCCGGGGGATATGCCTAAGCACCTGGAATATAGCCTAGAGGAAATTTTTCGTGATAAAGTATATGTCCGCCTATCGCGGTATCGCGTAGTTGATGAAGCCGAATTACAACAATGGCTAATCGACTTCGAGAAAGAGCATAAAATAAGGCCACCTGTTTTTGTCATCCAGCCAAAATAGATTCCTCAGCCGGGTCGAAACTCTCAAAATCGGGGGCGAAAGTCAGGATACCTGCCAATACACTCACGCCGGGCTGGACTGGTTCCCCAAAATCACCTATCCTGAGCCTGTCGTGGAACTCACCTATGTCAAAGATGCCGGTCAACCGGTCGGCGATGCCGGGGATGATTACATCGGCT
>CAYGQD010000063.1:0-32871 GCA_964351855.1 uncultured Verrucomicrobiales bacterium | reverse complement strand
CTGCAGGAACGGATGACCGAATTCCGGAACAAGCCCACATTCAGCTGCGGGACGTCTCCAATCGTCTGCTTTACGCGTGGGGCGGGTTTGAGCCCGAAGAAAACGCCGCTCCTCTCACCGAACTCAAGCTTCATGAACCGCTCTCCGGTTGGCGACTGGAATACTTCTCGAACTTGCCGATTTATTACGAAGCCGGAACACCGTCCTCGTTCGGTGTTGGCTGGCTTCTCGGAGCAACGCTTCTGGCTTCGTTAGGGCTGGCGTTCTACTTCTTTCGCGAAGCCAACCGAGACATGCGGGAAGCGGGACAGCGCGTCACCTTTGTGAATCAAGTCAGCCACGAGCTCAAAACGCCACTCACGAACATTCGCCTCTATGCCGAAATGCTCGAAGCGAAGTTGGAACCGGGAGACGCGGAAACTCGCCGTAGCGTCGATGTGATCGTCGACGAAAGCCAGCGGCTCAGTCGGCTCATCAGCAACGTCCTCACCTTCTCCCAAGCGCGCCAGGAGAAGCTGGGAATTCGCCGCCAATCTGCCGAAATCGACGAAGTGATCGAGTCCGCCATTGAGCAATTTCGACCCACCTTGGAGAAGCTCGGGTTCCGGATCGAATTCGAGGCGAACGCGTCAACACGCTGTCAGGTTGACCCGGACGCGCTCGAGCAAATCCTCATCAATTTGGTCGGTAACGTGGAAAAATACGCGACGGAAGGGAAATATCTCGGCCTTCGTAGTCAGTTGGAAGACGGGATCGCGACGATCCAAGTTTGCGATCACGGGCCAGGAATTGCCGACGATCAGTGTGAGCGAGTCTTCCTGCCCTTCGAGCGTTTGAGCAGCAAACTTTCTGATGCGGCCGGAACCGGAATCGGGCTCAATATCGCACGAAACTTGGCGAGGATGCATGGCGGCGATGTCGTGGCAGGACCCGTTGAGGGTGGGAAAGGCCTCTGCATGACGCTCACGTTGAACATTGACCCACTGAATTCTACACCATGAAAATTCTCATTGCCGAAGACGATCCCAACACGCGCGAAGGTCTTCGTCAGATCCTTTGCGAAGAGGGATATGAAGTGGTGACGAAACCGAATGGGGAGGAAGCTCTAGCGGCGTTTCAGGCCGAGTCGCTTCAAGTCGTTTGCCTGGATGTGATGATGCCGAAGATGGACGGTTATGAGGTTTGCCGCCGGATCCGAAAGACCGATGAAGAAGTCGCGATTCTGTTCATCACCGCAAAGTCGGAGGAGATCGATGCGGTGTTGGGATTGGAATTGGGAGCCGACGATTTCATCCAGAAGCCGTTCGGGATCAAAGAAGTGGTGGCGCGGATTCGCGCGGTGACACGGCGGGTTTTCGCGACGCGCGGCGCTGCTTCCGAAGCGGATTTCACAATTGCCGATTTGACGGTGAAACCAGATCAACTGCGGGCGTTCCGAGGCGATTTCGGGATCGAACTCAGTTTACGCGACGTCAAAATCCTCCAATTGCTGGCGCGAAGTCAGGGAAAAGCGCTCCATCGCGACGCGTTCTTCGATGAATGTTGGGGCTTCGACTATTTGCCGAACAGTCGCACCTTGGATCAGCACATTTCGCAGTTGCGCAAGAAAGTCGAGCTCGATCCCAAAGAGCCACTCATCATCAAGACGGTTCATGGGGTGGGATACCGGTATGAATGAACTGATGGGGAGGCTGTAAGTCCATTCGGTGCGCTGAGTCCAAAGGCGATGAGCACACTTCAAGAATTGGCCCTCGATTTGAGCCGGGAATTTCCCCGCAGCCCTCGGGAAACCTTGGCTGGCTATGTCATCGCTGGTCGTATGTTGGACAAGTGTCGGGCCGTTGCGGCAGGGACGAATGGGGAATACCACTTTGATTGCCCCTTAGATAACCAGTTTCTCGGCTTCGCGGAGATTCCGGCGGACGCCTTCCGGGCGTTTGTTGAAACCGGCGCGGATGACGCTGCAGTAGCCGCTTGGATCACGGAGAATGCCAAGCCTCGCGAGAAGCGCGAAATCATCGCGTGGAATAATCAAATGCGCTACACGCGGCCCTGCGACATGCCGATTGAGTTGCAAGAGTTTCTCGAAAGCTACCTTCCGGAAGTGATTCCCCCGGGGAAGATCGTGAATGTCTGGTTCGACGTTTACGATATCGAAGAGGGGAGAATTTAGGCGTTGCAGCTGAAATCAGGTGGATTTTTGAAACCGATCCTTTGCTTGACGGTTCCTTGGAGTCGTGTGATTTGTAGTTTGTTAGGTTTCTCGATATTTAACCTTCCCTAATTTTTCTGAGACTTCATCCTGATGCGCGTTCTTCCCATTTTGGCCGTTGCCGCCTGCCTGCTTTCTCTTGGCTGCGGTCACTCCTCTTTTCGCATGGGAATGAGTGTCGGGCCAGATTTCGAATCTCCGGAAGTCGAGACGCCGGCCGCTTTCAAAGGGAAGGGCGGAAAGGCCGGAGCGATCGCGAAGCGGGATGATTGGTGGACGGTTTTTCGGTCTCAGGACCTCAATCGCTTAGTCGAGCAAGCTCGGGCGGAGAACAATGACCTCGCAGCCGCTTTAAAACGCATTGAGCAGACTCAGGCCGTGGCAAAAGCTGTGCGCGCGGGAGCCATTCCCCAAGCGACAACGTCCCCAAGCTTTCAGCGTTCACGAAACTCGGCGGAGATTTTAAATCCCAATTTTCCGGGGCCGATTCAGAGCGAAACGATCAACCTTTGGACGTTACCGGCCAATCTGGACTGGGAACTGGACCTGTTTGGGCGGATTCGCCGAAGTTCCGAAGCCGCCGAAGCCGAAACGGCCCTCGCGGAGGAAGATCTTAATGATCTAAAACTGGTGATCGAAGCGCAAGTCGCCCGGATTTATTACAACATTCGCGCGCTGGACGAAGAGTTGCGATTGGTGCGCGGAAGCGTAGATCTTCGCCAACAGTTGACGGATCTGGTGCAGAAGCGTTTCGATTTGGGGTTGGTTAGTGGGCTGGATGTCGCCCAAGCCGAAACTCAGCTTCGCATCAGTGAAGCCGATGCCTTCGGCCTCAATCAGGAACGGGAAGCGCTGGAGAACGCGCTGGCAACCTTGTGCGGACAACCCGCTTCGAAGTTCGAATTGCCCTCCCGGCCGATCAAGGGGCGCCCGCCCTCAACTCCGGTGGGTTTGCCGAGCGAATTGCTGCTGGCACGTCCCGATATTCGGAGAGCCTTGCGCCTCTTGGAGGCGGAAAACGCGCGGATCGGCGTCGCGCAAGCCGCCTTTTATCCCACGATTACCGTGACCGGGGCAGCAGGTTTGCAAGCCTCCGACTTTTCGAACTTGTTCGATGGTGGCGCTCGTTACTGGGCGGTCGGGCCGAGCATTTTTCTTCCCCTGTTTCAAGGGGGGCTCAATCGCGCGAATCTGGCCCGCGCCAAAGCGCGTTACGAAGAAGTAATGGAGAACTACCAACAGGCTGTGTTGCTGGGGTTGGAAGATGTCGAAACCGGCCTCTCAGATCGGCGGAATATCGATTTACGGATTCAAGCTCAAGGCCGTGCCGTTGCGGCCGCTCAGCGAGCTCGCGATTTGTCCGCTGCTCAGTATGAAAATGGAGCCATCAACTATCTGGCTCTCTTGGATGCGGAGCGGACCGCGCTTGATTTGGAGCGCCAATTCGCTCGGCTCCAAGGACTGCAATACGCCGCGTCGATCGATTTAATTCGGAGTTTGGGAGGTCGTTGGTAATTTCTGTTGGCGAGCAAACTCTAACTTCGGTCTTAAACCTGATCTTCGGCTCCTGATGAACCGTTCTTTGTTTCGCCTTATTCCAGGGAATCGCCATTGTGCTGCTCGCTTCGTTCTTGCTGAGTTGTGGCGAAAATCCCCAGAGTCAACAAGGGGCGGCACCTCCGGCTTTCCCTGTGAAAGTAGCCGTTTCGATTGAGCGGGAGGTCCACCTCACCGACGTTTATACCGGGCGGTTTGCGGCTGTCGATCAAGTGGAGCTCCGGCCGCGAGTTAGTGGCTACGTCGAGTCCGTCCATTTCGAAGAGGGGCAGAGTATCGAGGCAGGGCAACTCATGTTCCAGATTGATCCCCGACCATTCGATGCCGCCGCCGCTGCGGCCGAGGCGCGACTCGCTCAGGCCAAAGCGAAAAGCGATCTCGCAAAGAGCAATCTGGATCGCGCCGAAAAACTGCTCAGTGGTCGAGCGATCTCGACGGAAGAGACGGAGAATCGACGCAGTGAATTTGCCCAAACGGAGGCGGACGTTCTAGCTGTGGAAGCAAGTCTGACGGTCGCAAAACTCGATCGAGACTACGCGGACATCACCGCGCCGATTGCTGGAATTGCCAGCCGCTATTTGGTAACGCCCGGCAATTATGTAACGGGAGGCGGCCCTGTTTCCACGCTGTTATCGACGATCGTCTCTCACAGTCCCATTCATTGTTATTTTGAAGTCGATGAACGGAAGGTCTTGCGCTTCACCCGAATGTATTTTGAAGGAAAGACGAAGGGGAGGGAAGGCGAGCTTCCGATGGTTGAGATCGCGGTATCGGACAGCGAAGACTACGAGTTCAGCGGCCCCATCGATTTCTCGGAGAACAAGTTGGATGAGAGCACAGCGACCTTTCAGCTACGAGCGATTGTGGAGAACGAGAATCAGTTCCTCACTCCGGGCCTATTCGCCAAAGTTCGGGTGGCCATCGGTGAACCGTTCGATGCGATCTTGGTGAAGGATAGCGCGTTGGGGTTTGATCGAGCGAGGCCTACACTTGGACCGTGAAACGATCGCTGCGATTGGCCTTCGTCATGGTTCCCCTCTATTTGAGGCTGCTCGCATTCGCGGGATTTGGCTTCCGTCAGGTTCCCGGAGGCTTCATTCCTTCTCAGGATCAAGGCTACGCGATTGTTGCGGCGCAATTGCCAACGGGAGCTTCCTTGGATCGCAGTGATGCGATTGCCCGCGAACTCATTCAATCGGTTAATGAAGTCGAGGGCGTGAGCAGCGTGGTTGGCTTTGCCGGATTCAATGGCGCGACGTTTTCGAATGCCTCGAACGCCGTCGTTCTCTTTTCCGTCTTCGAGGATTTCAAGGATCGGCGTTCCCAAGCTGAATCGGGAGATGCTATCATTGGGCGGCTGCGAGAGAAGCTGGGGAGCGTTCAAGAAGCGATCACGATCGTCCTGCCGCCTCCCACGGTTCGCGGTCTTGGCAACGGTGGAGGCTTTAAGATGGAAGTCCAGGATCGGGCAGGGTTGGGATACGCGACCTTGGAGCAGGTCACCTGGGGATTGATTTTTGCGGCGATGCAAGAACCGGAAATCGCCCAGCCGTTCACGCCGTTCACCGCCTCCGCTTCTCAGTTTTACGCCGATATCGATCGGGAAAAAGCCCTGAAACTGGGCGTTCCCTTGCGGAGCGTCTTCGAGACCCTGGAGATTTATCTCGGTTCATCCTTCGTCAAAAAGATGAACCTCTACGGTAGGACCTATCGGGTAACGGCTCAGGCGGATTCCGCCTTCCGTGATGAGGCTGAGGATGTGGCCCGACTCAAGACGCGAAACCTGGACGGTAACATGGTTCCGCTCGGGTCCGTGATGGAATTGACGCAAATGACGGGACCGGATCGCGTTGTGCGACACAATCTGTTTCCTGCAGCGGATCTTTTGGGTGCCACCGCTCCGGGATTCAGCACGGGGCAAGCGCTCGACAAAATGGAACAGCTGGCGACTCAGGTTCTGCCCCAGGGGATTTCTTACGAATGGACGGAATTAGCCTATCAGGAACGATCCGCAGGCACCTCTGCGATCACGATCTTCCTCCTTGCGATTCTCTTCGTCTTTCTGCTGCTCGCTGCCCATTACGAAAGCTGGGGGCTTCCGTTTGCCGTCATCTTGACGGTGCCGCTTTGCCTGGTCGGGGCGATTTGGGGTGTCTGGCTTCGTGGAATGGACAACAACATTCTCACTCAAGTCGGGTTGGTCGTTTTGGTGGGGTTGGCCAGCAAGAATGCGATTCTGATTGTCGAATTTGCCCGCCAACTGGAGGACGAGGGCAAGGATCGCTTTGAGGCGGCGTTGGAGTCGGCGAGGCTGCGACTTCGTCCCATTTTGATGACGGCGATGGCCTTCATTTTGGGAGTGATTCCATTGGTCATCGCTTCCGGACCGGGAGCGGAAATGCGGCAAGCACTTGGAACGGCGGTCTTCTACGGAATGATCGCGGTGACCTTCTTCGGGGTAGTCTTCGCGCCGCTCATTTATGTGATGGTGCGACGCGGTAGTCGGGCGTGAGCCATTGCCGTTGAGGGCGATTCGGAAGGAGGGACTTGAGGCTGATAGGGCAACGACGTGCATTCATGTCTTGACATCGTTGGAGAAAGCGGAATATTTGCACAAGATTCAAAACTCGACTAAACCTATAGAGATGTAGGTATTTCGAGGCTGACGATGGCCAACCGCACCAAGAAAGCCGCTTCAAAGAAGGCTGCCAAGAAGAAAACGCCCGCTGCACGGAAAGCGAAGGTGTCGACTCGGCGAGCTGCGGCACCGAAGCGATCCTTCGATTTGAAGATGATTTCCAAGGAGATGCAGACCGCCACAGCTGCGCAGCGGATTGAGTGGTCACTGAAGCAGTTTCCGGACCAAACGGTGCTTTCCTCAAGCTTCGGAGCGCAGTCAGCCGTGAGTTTGCATCTGACCACGCGGCTCAAGCCGGATATCCCAGTCGTCTTGATCGATACAGGGTATCTCTTTCCCGAGACCTACGACTTTATTGATCGGCTGACGACGCGTCTGGAATTGAATCTGAAGGTCTATCGGCCGGAATTGAGCCCGAGCTGGCAAGAGCGCCGCTACGGAAAGCTGTGGGAGATGGGGATCGGAGGGATCGAGCAATACAACGCAATGAACAAGACCGAGCCGATGAATCGCGCGATTCGTGATTTGGAAGCGAAGGTGTGGATTTCCGGCGTTCGTCGCGATCAAAGCGATGAGCGTGGAAAAATGGACGTGCTGGGAGTGAAGAACGGCACGCTGTTGGTGCACCCGATCATCGATTGGAGCGACAAAGATGTTTACGACTACCTCGTCAAGCACAACCTGCCTTACCACCCGCTCTGGGAAGAGGGCTACATCTCGATTGGCGACTGGCATACATCGCACAAATTGACGGAAATGCAGGATCCCAAAGACGCACGCTTCTTTGGGTTAAAACGGGAATGCGGCCTCCATGAGGGTACGGAGAAAGCGGACGAAATGGTCGATTTTGTGATCTAAAAACGATGACGAGCAACGAGCACATTCACCCGGTTTTCGATCGGATGCAGGGAAGAGAAGCGAAGGAAGCGAGGCTGAAGCAACGCGGTAGCGTGATTTGGCTCTACGGCCTCTCCGGTTCGGGCAAGTCGACCCTCGCCATCGCATTGGAGCAGAAGCTCGCGGAAGAAGGATACGCCACCCAAATCCTCGACGGGGACAATATCCGGACCGGTCTGAACGGGAATCTCGGTTTCAGCGATGAAGACCGAAAAGAGAACATTCGCCGCATCTCGGAAGTCGCCAAGCTGTTTGCCCATGCCGGAATGGTGACGATCGCCTCTTTCATCACTCCGAAGCAAGAGCTCCGCGAAATGGCGCGAGAAATTGTCGGTCCGGAGGACTTCCTCGAAGTCTACGTTCGTGCCAGTTTCGAAACCTGTGCAAAACGAGATCCCAAAGGTCTCTACGCCAAGGCGAAAGCGGGAGAAGTGACGCAATTTACAGGGAAAGACTCTGATTTTGAAGAGCCTGCATCCCCCGATTTACGGATCGACACCGAAGGCGCTTCGATCGAAGAATCGCTCAATCAACTGCTCGCGGTCGTCCGGCCTCGAATTCAACTGAAATCCTAACTGAACCATGCACGGCTACACCGTCACCCATCTGAACCAACTGGAAGCCGAAGCCATCTATGTGCTTCGCGAAACCGCCGCCCAATTTGAGAAGCCCGCGTTGCTTTTCAGTGGCGGAAAAGACTCGATCGTAATGGCGCATCTGGCTCGAAAAGCCTTTTTTCCAGCTCGCATTCCCTTTCCGCTCGTTCACGTTGACACCGGTCACAATTTCGAAGAAACGATGACCTATCGCGATCAATACGTGGAAAAAATCGGGGCGCGGCTCGTTGTGGGCAGTGTTCAGAAATCGATCGACGAAGGGAAATCAGTCGAAGAAAAGGGCCCGAATGCCAGCCGCAATCGACTTCAGATTACGACCTTGCTCGACACTCTTGCCGAAAACGAGTACGATGCCGCGTTGGGCGGAGGACGTCGGGACGAAGAGAAGGCTCGGGCCAAAGAGCGCTTCTTCTCCCATCGCGATGATTTTGGTCAATGGGATCCAAAAAATCAGCGTCCTGAGCTCTGGAACATTTTCAACGGGCGCCATCTTCAGGGAGAGCACTTCCGGGTCTTTCCCCTGAGTAACTGGACGGAGATGGATGTCTGGCAATACATTAAGGCTGAGGAGATTCCGCTGCCGAGTCTCTACTTTGCGCATCAGCGTGACGTGATCGAGCGTGGAGGAACCTACCTCGCTGTCACGGATTTCATCACGGTTGGCGACGATGAAGAAGTGATCAACAAACAGGTCCGCTTTCGGACCATCGGAGACGCTACCTGCACAGGGGCCGTCGAATCCGACGCAGATACGGTGGACAAAATCATTGATGAAGTCGCTGCCGCACGGCAAACCGAACGCGGAACCCGGGCCGATGACAAGCGGTCAGAAACGGCCATGGAAGACCGGAAAAAAGAAGGCTATTTCTAGGCCGAAAATCTGAACAGAAACCATTTCAAGAACGATGAGCGAAGACACAAAAGGATACCTCGATATGGACCTCCTAAGGTTCACCACGGCGGGAAGCGTTGATGACGGGAAATCTACCCTGATTGGCCGCCTGCTTTATGATTCGAAAGCTATTTTCGAGGATCAACTCGATGCGATGGAGCGCGTTTCCCAAAATCGCGGAGACGAAAACATGGATTTGGCCTTGTTAACCGATGGCCTGCGCGCTGAACGGGAGCAAGGAATCACGATTGACGTGGCCTACCGTTACTTTGCGACGCCCAAGCGCAAATTCATCATCGCGGATACCCCGGGCCACATTCAATACACCCGGAACATGGTCACGGGTGCTTCCACCGCGAATTTGGCGATTGTCCTGGTCGATGCGCGTAAAGGCGTCATTGAACAGACCTGCCGCCATGCTTTCATTGCCAGTTTGTTACGGATTCAGCACGTCGTTGTCGCGGTGAACAAGATGGATCTGGTCGATTTCGAGGAATCGGCCTTTGAGAAGATCAAAGAAGATTTTGAGGACTTTGCTTCTCGCCTCGAGAATCTGGTCGAAGTCACCTTCATTCCGATCAGTGCGCTGAAAGGGGACAACGTAGTCGATAAGTCCAAGAACATGGACTGGTATCAAGGGCCAACGCTTCTCTACCATTTGGAGACCGTTTACATTGGTGCCCAGGAAAATCATGTCGATGCCCGATTCCCGGTCCAGTGGGTGATCCGTCCCCAAAGCGACAAGTATCACGATTTCCGAGGTTATGCGGGACGCGTCGCGGGCGGCGTCTTCAAGCCCGGAGATGAAGTCACGGTTCTTCCCTCCGGTTTCACTTCCAAAATTAAGGCGCTGGAATCGCTCAATGGAGAAGTGCAGGAAGCGTTCGCGCCGCTTTCCATCACGATGACCTTGGAAGACGAAATCGACATCAGTCGGGGCGACATGATCGTGAAGCCGAACAACCAACCGGAAGTCAAGCAAGACATCGACGCCATGATCTGCTGGTTCAGCGATTCCAAAAAGCTCCAGACTCGGGGAAAATACATCCTGCGTCACACCACCAAAGAAGTCAAAGCGGTCGTCAAAGAGGTGCGATACAAGGTGAACATCAACAACCTTCACAAGATCGAAGATGACCTCGAATTCAGCCTGAACGACATCGGGCGGATCGCGATTCGGACCTCCTCGCCATTGTTTTTCGATCGGTATCGTCAAAACCGCAATACCGGCAGCTTCATCCTGATTGATGAGGGGACGAATGAGACGGTCGCGGCGGGAATGATCATTTAGTGAGCCGTCAGTGGGTAGCGTTTGCCCAATTCCGCTGAAAAATTCTCAGCGCAATCGGCTGATTTGTGCTACGAAGTTGGCTTTTCCCACGTAGCACTTACAAACTCACAATGGCACTCCAGGTTTACGTAGACGGCCGATTGGTCGATGAACAGGATGCGAAGATTTCGGTCTTCGATCACGGCTTGCTTTACGGCGATGGCGTCTTCGAAGGGATTCGATTTTACAACGGTCGGGTCTTCCGTTGCGAAGAACACATCCGCAGATTGTTTGATTCCGCAAACGCGATCGCCCTTCGTATTCCGATGACTCCGGAAGAGGTTACCGAAGCGATGATCAAGACGATCCGGGCCAACGACCTTCGCGATGGCTACGTTCGCCTTGTAGTGACCCGTGGTGCTGGGGGGCTGGGATTGAACCCGCACCTTTGTCCGAAGCCTTCACTCATCGTCATTGCCTCCACCATCACGCTTTATCCTCCTGAGGACTATGTAAACGGCTTGAAGTTAGTGACCTGTTCGACCCGTCGACCGACCCCGGCCTCACTCAGTCCGGAAGTGAAATCGCTCAATTATCTCAACAACGTCATGGCTAAACTGGAAGCTCTCAATGCGGGTGCCGTGGAGGGCGTCATGCTGAACGAACAAGGGTTCGTAGCAGAGTGTACTGGAGATAACGTGTTCGTGGTTCGCGAAGGGGCAATTCGGACCCCTCCCGTTTCTGCCGGTGCCCTAAACGGGATCACCCGCAGAGTGATTTTTGAAGTTGCAACGGAGTTGGGAATTCCCTTGGAGGAATCTAATATGACTCGCTACGAACTCTATACCGCTGATGAAGTGTTCCTCACCGGAACTGCGGCCGAGGTGATTCCAGTTGCGGAGTATGATGGACGCGTGGTAGGGAAGACCGGGAAACCGGGGCCGGTTACCCTCCGTTGCATCGACAGATTTCGTGAATTGGTCAAAAACACGGGTACGCCAATTTACAATTAGTAAGGATATGTTTAGGATACCTCTCAACGATCTTTTGTGATTATGGAATGCGACGTCTGCAAACAAGATAATGCTGCTGTGTTTTTAACGCAGGTCGTCGAAGGTCAGGTCCAAAAGGTCAACCTCTGCGATGAATGTGCCAAAGAAAAGGGAGTGACTGATCCCCAAGGTTTTGATTTGGCTGAACTGCTGAAAGGTATGGGAGAAAAAACGACTCAATCCAAGTCCTCGCGTGGCACGATTTGTCCGAACTGTGGCTTTTCCCAAGGCGACTTTAAGAAGACCGGTCGGATGGGCTGCAGCCAGTGTTATCAAGTGTTTGAGGCGGGGGTCGAAGGACTCCTCAACGCGATGCACAAGGGCACGGATCATATCGGAAAGACTCCGGGAGGAAAGCCGGTTGGGCAGGGTTTGGCTGTGAAGATCGAAGATCTCCAAAAACAGTTGGCGGCCTCCATCGAGAATGAGAATTACGAGGAAGCGGCTCGAATTCGAGATCAGCTGAGGCAGATGGAGAGTGAGAACGTGGCGTCTGAAGCCTGATCTTGTCCGCCGCCTCTTATTCGACTCAGATTTAGAGTGGCTTTCCATAGTCATTCTAAATTTAAGGTTATGAGTTAGGATTTACAATTTAAAGGGACTAGCATTACTGCTAAACCGATGTAGTTTTCCTCGAGTCCATTTCCGCTATGAAATTTTCCACCTTGTTGAACAGCCCCGCCGACTGGACTTCGGAAGCGGGTCCTCACGGAGATATCGTGGTTACCAGCAGGATTCGACTCGCTCGGAATGTGGAAGGGGTTGCCTTTCCGGGGTGGGCGAAAAAGCCGGTGCGGGCTGAATTACTCGAACAGATCCGACCGAAAATCGAAGGATTGCCGGAGATGGACAATTCGTTTTCGGAGGAACTGAAAGACCTCACGGCCATCCAGAAGCAGGTGCTCGTTGAGCGCCATCTGATCAGTCGGGAACATGCGGCGAAGAGTGCCGGGAGTGCCTCCATCATGAATCGTCCGCAAACGATCAGTATCATGATCAATGAAGAGGATCACCTTCGGATGCAGGCGATTTTACCCGGACTACAGCTTCAGAAGGCTTATGACATGCTTGATGAGGTCGATACGAACCTCGAAGGCCAGATCAATTTTGCCTTCGATAAGCGTTGGGGATATCTCACGGCTTGTCCAACCAATCTCGGGACAGGAATGCGGGCTAGCGCCATGCTGCATCTGCCGGCTCTGGTTCTCAGTGATTCCATCAATCAAACGATTCAGGCGGTCAATAAAATCGGCTTGGCCGTTCGAGGTCTTTACGGAGAAGGGACTGAGGCGCTGGCCAATCTTTTTCAAATCTCCAATCAATCGACGCTCGGTGAAAGCGAAGCCGATATTTTGGCGAAGTTGGAAAAAGTGATCCATCAGATCATCGGTCACGAGGAAAACGCCCGGAAGAAGCTTCTCGAAGACAAAATGGAGGTTCTGCAAGACCAGATCGGGCGGGCCTATGCGATTCTTCGTTACGCTCACATTATTCCTTCGAAGGAAGCGCTCAACTTACTGTCCATGCTTCGGCTCGGGATCGATTTGAAATTCTTTCCGGAAGAAGAGCAACCCTTGATCGATGTGCTCCTCATGGAAATTCAACCGGCCCACCTGCAAACGGAGGCCAAAACGAAGCTTGGCGCTGAGGAACGAGACATGATGAGAGCTGAAATCATGCGCCGAAAGTTGAAAACACTTCCCGCACCGAGTAATAGTAGAAATTCTGGACTCGATCCTTCGTCTAACTGATCTGAACTGACCTTTTCCAATGAACAACTTCACTCCCCGAGCCCAACAAGTCCTCGCCCTGGCCCGTAAAGAAGCGGACAGATTCAACCACAACTACGTCGGCACCGAGCATCTGCTCCTTGGCTTAATCAAGCTGGGACAAGGGGTTGCCGTCAACGTTCTCCAGAAAATGGGGCTCGATCTCGAGACGGTACGCATGGAGGTCGAGAAACAAGTCGGCTCCGGCGGCGACCAAAAGATGGTGGGGAACATTCCCTACACGCCTCGGGTCAAAAAGGTCCTCGCATTGGCCGGAAAGGAGGCAAAAGCCCTCAACCATTCCTACGTGGGAACGGAACACATTCTGCTGGGATTGCTTCGCGAAGGCGAGGGCGTTGCAGCCCGCGTTCTGCGAACCTTGGAAGTGGACATTGAGCGCACCAGAAACGAGATCCTCAAGGAACTCGATCCCAACTTTGCCCCGGATGGCGAAGAGGGTGATAGCGAGTTTGGTGGAGAAGGAAAGAAAGATTCGAAAACTCCCGCCTTGAAAGCTTTCGGTCGCGATTTGACCGAACTGGCGAAAGAAGGTGAGCTGGATCCGGTTATCGGACGCGCTGAAGAGATCGAGCGTGTGATTCAGATCCTTTGCCGCCGCACCAAGAATAATCCGGTGTTGATCGGTGAAGCAGGTGTTGGCAAGACCGCGATTGTCGAAGGATTGGCCCAGGAGATCGAGAGCGGAAACGTGCCGGAGATTCTCGCTGGTAAGAAAGTGATTACTCTGGATCTCGCCCTGATGGTGGCTGGAACGAAGTATCGTGGTCAATTCGAGGAGCGGATCAAAGCCGTGATGGACGAGATCCGTCGGAACAAGAATGTGATTCTCTTCATTGATGAGCTTCACACGATCGTTGGTGCTGGCTCGGCCGAAGGGGCCATGGATGCCAGTAACATCATCAAACCTGCTTTGAGTCGTGGTGAGTTGCAATGCCTTGGTGCCACGACGCTCAACGAGTATCGCAAATACATCGAAAAAGACGCCGCCTTGGCTCGACGGTTTCAAAGCGTCAAAGTCGATGAACCCACGGTCGAAGATGCGATCAAGATTTTAATGGGACTGCGCCACAAGTATGAAATCCACCACAAGGCGGTGTATGACATTGATGCGATCGAATCCTCGGTCAAGCTCAGCGCGCGTTACCTGACCGATCGTTTCCTTCCTGATAAAGCGATCGACATCATGGACGAAGCGGGTGCGAAAGCGCGCATTGCCGCGATGACTCGTCCGCCGAAGTTTAAAGACATCGAAGCTGACATCGAAAAGATCGTTTTGGAAAAGGAAACGGCGATTCAAGATCAGGATTTCGAGCGCGCTGCGTCGTTGCGCGACACGGAAAAGCAGAAGAAAGACGAGCTTGAAAATTTGCTGACGGAATGGCGGCAAAACAACGAGGAGAAGAAAGTCACGGTCAGTGAGGACGATATCATGTCCGTCGTAAGCAAATGGACCGGGGTCCCTCTTCAGCGCATGGAAGAGAAGGAAACGGCGAAACTCCTTGGCATGGAAGACGATCTCAAGAAGCACGTCATCGGTCAAGACGAAGCCGTTTCCGCGATCAGCAAGGCGCTGATTCGTTCGCGCGCCAATCTCAAGGATCCTCGTCGTCCCATCGGATCATTCATTTTCCTGGGGCCAACAGGTGTCGGGAAGACCTTCCTGGCGAAAAATCTGGCGGAGTTCATGTTCGGTGACTCGGATGCGTTGATTCAAATCGACATGTCGGAGTACATGGAGAAATTCTCTGCCAGTCGCTTGATTGGTTCTCCTCCCGGCTATGTCGGTTATGAAGAGGGCGGACAGCTCTCTGAAGCCGTTCGCCGCCGCCCCTATTCAGTGGTTCTGTTCGACGAAATCGAGAAAGCTCACCCGGATGTCATGAACCTCCTCCTGCAAATTTTGGAGGAAGGCCAGATCACCGATAGCTTCGGTCGCCGCGTTGATTTCCGGAACACGATCATCATCTTGACTTCCAACGTCGGGGCGAACCTGATCAAGAAGCAGACCAGAGTTGGCTTCAACGCCATCGATAAAGAAGAGTCCGACTATGATGCGATGAAGGAGCGGATCATGGAAGAGTCGAAAACGACCTTCAAGCCGGAGTTCATCAATCGTCTCGACCAATTCGTGGTTTTCAGAATGCTAGAAAAGGAGGATTTGCAACAAATCGCCCAACTCGAGATCGACAAGATTTTGGGTCGCTTGGCGGAGAAGCAGATCGAGCTCAAATTCGACAAGTCCGCGATGGATTTCATCATCGAGCAAGGATCCGATTCAGCCTTCGGCGCACGTCCTATGCGGCGTGCGGTCGAGCGTCACATCGAAGACCCCTTGGCCGAGGCGCTTCTCCGCGGCGAAGTCAAAGAGGGCGACCGTGTCAAGGTGTCGAAGAAGAAAGGTGAGGAGGAGAAAACACTCCGATTCACTCCGATGAAAACGACGAAAAAGTCTGAACCTGCGGAAACGGCAGAGAGTTCTTAAGCGAACTCCTGTCACTCTCGGGACGTCGGCTCGGTTTTATTCTGGTGTGATTGATGATCGATCTTTCCAGGTCGTTGATTGACCCAGTCTTGCTTTCACGAAGCCCGTCCATTGGATCGCCATGAGTACGGTGATGCCGATCGGATGGGCGATGGCTCCGATCAAGGACTGTTGAAATCGAATCGCGGCCATCATCCTGAGCAAGATACCAGAGAGTGCCGCCGCCAGAAAGATCTGCCAGGCTAAACCCTCGCTGAAGGCCAACCCGATCCAAGGGACAACGTGACCGCCGAGAAGCATGACGCTCATCGGAATAATTGTCTTGGGCGCTCCCAAGCCCTCAGCCGCGTTTTTGAGAAGGCCATTCCAGGTTTCCGATGCGTTGTGGTACATCCGACAGGATGCAAGATGGGTAACGTCACAGAGATCGGTTCGATAACCGGATTCCCGAAGAATTCTGGGAACATTGAGGCCGTCGTGAAAGGTAGTAGGAATTTTTGAATGGCCGCCGGACTTCTCGTAGGCCTCGCGATTGACCAGAAGAAGCTGTCCGATGGCGGCGCTGAACGATGGATTGGTGGACCGTCGCATGGCCCAGACAGGGAGATATCCCAGCAGAATAAAGTGAATCAGCGGAATAAGAAGCTTTTCGGCAAAAGATCCCGTGATCTGACGAGGTGGACCACTAACCAACGCCAGCGGTTGATCATCGCTTTGGGCAAACCCGACCAGTCGCCCTGCCGCTTCCGGTGCCAACCTCACATCGGCATCCACAAACAAGAGCCAAGGTTTGGTGGCGTGGTTCGCTAACTGCCAACAAGCGAACATCTTGCCGGACCAATCGTCGGGAAGCGGTTTGCTGTAGATGATTCGGAGGCGGGAATCAGCCTTCGCCAGCGCTTGAACAATTTCGCTGGTGCCGTCCGTTGAATCATCGTCCAGAACAATGACCTCCAGATCGACAGCCGTGCTTTGCAGGGCGGATTCGACCGCCGATTGGATGTTGGCCGCCTCGTTCCGGGCTGGAATGAGAATCGAGACTTCAGGCGTCGGGGCGCTTGGGTCGCGTTGGGGAGCTCGAAAAATCGCCAAGTTCCACAGAAAAAGGACCACGGGGATCGCGGCGAGGATGAGAGTGATGAGGGAGAAGGTGAGCATTACAGTTTACCGTGTTTGAACTCCTCCGACTTCCTTCCGGAAGTCATCAACCGAAACCTTCGCCAGGCCTCATAGATGCCGCCACCGCCGAAGCTGCCTTCGACGACGGATTCGAACTCTTCCGCCGCCCCTCGCATCGAGAGCACGGCCAAATGGTCCTGCGTCGATTCCAGACTTGCAGCCAGGGCTTGCTCCAGTTCGGTCACGGTGAGTTCTGGATCAATGCTCATCGGCGTTCCCAAGTGAAGAAGGACTTCCGGGCGGCTTTCCTCCCAAAATGGATACTCGATCGCCAAAGGAACGAACTGTGCGGTCGGAACCCGCTTCGCCAAGTGGGCAACGCCTCGCTCAAATTGGACGGGTCGCTCGCGAACATCAGCGAACCGACCTTGAGGCGTGAGCCAGAGCATCGTTCCGGGTTGCTCCAAAACCGCTTGGGAAAGGCGAAGAAACTGGCGGGCGGTGGCGGCTCGGCTGCTGCGGTCCACCCCGAAAAAGCCGAGTCTGCGAAAAATGCCATATTTCTCCAGCATCTCCGCATCGATTGGCGTGTAGCCGATTCGTTCGGAAAAAAAGCGGCTGGCCAGAACCATGGCGATCAAGGGATCCCACCAGGAGGAATGATTGGCGAACGTGACAATGGGGCCATCCTGGAGGACCTCCAGATTGGCGGTTGAAACACGGGTCAGCCGCACTTGATGAAACGCTTTTCGCAGGCGTCTGCGCGATTCTTCCCGAAACCAGGCCACAAACCATCGAGCGGGTTTGGGAGGAGCGATATCGCGAGGAGAGTTGGATGACATTTGCAGGATTGGGCGGGAACAGATTACGCTTCTGGGCTGGCGTTGGTCGAGTTTGCGTTCTGAAGCTGCTGTTGCAAGGTTGAGCCGATGAAACCCCATCGATTTCTTCTCGTTTGCCTTCTTTGGCCCGCCTTGTTGTCGGCAAAGAACACTTATCCGCCAGAAATCCCGGATGCGGAACGAGTGAGTTACAAAACGGTGGGAGAAACGAATCTCGACCTGTGGATGTTCAAGCCGGAGGATTGGACGGCGGACGATCAGCGTCCGGCGGTGATCTTCTTTTTTGGTGGTGGCTGGACCGGAGGAAGCCCGGGGCAGTTCGAGCATCAATGTCGCAGACTTGCCGCTCGGGGGATGGTCGCGATGACAGCGGATTATCGAGTCCGATCTAGGC
Source organism: uncultured Verrucomicrobiales bacterium (assembly GCA_964351855.1). Lineage (GTDB taxonomy): Bacteria > Verrucomicrobiota > Verrucomicrobiia > Verrucomicrobiales > DEV007 > JBCDHN01. The sequence goes on along the minus strand of CAYGQD010000063.1, from coordinate 15,109 downwards.
ACCAGACCTTGGCGATCGATTGCGTCGCGGACGCGAGAGATGCGATGCGGTGGGCGCGTTCCAATGCCGGAGACTTGGGGATTGATCCGAATCGACTCGCTGCGGGAGGTGGTTCAGCCGGAGGACACATCGCGGCCTGTCTGGGAACGATCTGGACGGGAGAGGAAGCCGTTTCATCCCGTCCAGCTGCGATGTTGTTGTTCAATCCAGCCTGTGTTCTGGCACCGATAGACGGAGAAAAACCGTGGCCCGAGGATCGATCCGAGGAAATGCGGGAGCGAATGGGCGTGGATCCAGTCGCCCTGTCACCGGCTCACCATGTCAACGCAGATTCCCCGCCCGGCATTATTTTTCACGGTATCGTCGATACAACGGTTCCCTTCCGCACTGCGGAAGTGTTCGCGATCAAAATGAAAGAAGCCGGGGTTCGCTGCGACCTGAAAGGCTATGAAGATCAAGGCCATGGTTTCTTCAACTACGGGAAGAGCGAGAATGCGATGTTTGAAGCGACGATGCGCGATCTGGAGACCTTCTTGGTAGATCTGAATTGGATCGATGAATGAGGATCATTCGGAGCTTGGTTTCACCGTTCATGCGCTGGACGAAACGCATCAGCTCTGGGAAGGGCGTCTTCCGGAACCGTTGCTCTGCGATTTCACTCGGTTTGATGAGCTGTGGAACCTCCACCCGGAAGCCTACCACGACATTCAGATGGGAGGGAAATGGCGCAAAACGCCGCGTTGGCAGCAGGCGTATCATCGCGATTACGCCTATTCCGGTTCGCTGAACACGGCGCAACCGGTGCCGGAAATCCTGATTCCGTATTGGGATTGGGCGCGAGCGGAGATCGATGCTCGCCTCAACGGCCTGCTCGTGAATTGGTATGAGGGAAAACTTCGGCACTACATCGGCAAGCATCGGGATACGCCGAATCAGCTCGTCCCTGGATCTTCGATCGTGACGATTTCCTTCGGTGGAGAGCGCAAGTTTCGGATGAGGCCCTGGCGCGGATCGGGTTTCCAGGATTTTCCGGCGAAAGATGGGACTGTCTTTGTGATGCCGTTTTCGACGAATCAGGCCTGGACCCACGAAGTTCCAGCCTCGGCAACCCTGACCGATCGGCGGATTTCAGTCACCCTACGAGCGTTTGAGGACTGAATTTTCGTCGGAGCTGCCAGGCAAGACCCAGGGCAATGACCGGAATTACGTAGAGCAGCCAGTGTGGCTTACGATCAGGAAGTTCGGGAAGCGGGATTTCCGGCGTTTCATCCCCCGCCAGTAACACCTTCCACTTCGGTGGAACCGATTCCCGGGGTTCATGAATCCAAAATACGACCGCTTGTTCGCTGCCTTTCACGACGGATAGCCGCAAGGCTTCCCCGGCGAAGGGAGAAAGATCAATCCGGACGCAAAGAAGCTGGTGTTCCTCGCTTTCCGAAGCGCTTGGGACGGGGACCGGAGCACTGACATCAAAGTGCGAACGATCGGACCAATTTGTTCGAAGATCACCGACGTGAGCTTGGCGCTGCCCGCTACGAACCACCAAATCGTGCTCCAGGATTGAGCGAGCTTGTTCCCGCGATTCAACGATCGGGTTGTCACGGTACTCCAGACTCAGTTCCAGCACCGCATGATTGGGGGGCTCGTTGACGATTAACTTGGCATAGACGTATTCCGAGCCATGCCCAAAAGCGACAGGCGGAATTCCCCAGAGGAGAATCCCGCCTGTCAGGCAAATTTGGGAAAGAGTTCGAAGTTTCAGAACTACTTCTTCAGATTCCAGCGGAGGACGCGTCCCCACTTGTTCCACTCCGCCATGATGATGTTGCCATCGGCGTCGAAGGTGATGCCATGAGGGCCGGTGGCGATTCCTTGGCGCCACTTTTCCGGAGCAACGCCGTTGGTGTTGAATTCGCCCTTGGTGTCATTTTGCCCGAGTTGAGCAACGACCTTTCCATTCTTATCCAAGACCGAAACGCGTCCGGCAATTTCTGCGATGCAGACATAGTCTCCGTGGAATGAGGCTGCACTGGGACGGCGCAAGTCGGTGGCATGTTCGCCAATGACCTCGCCATCGAGCGTCAGGTGAAGCAGACGAAGATTGACCCGGTCACAGCAGAGGATCCGAGGCTCATCGTAGCGGGTATCGATGAAGATCTTATGGCAATTCTTCAAGTTCCAAGGTTCGCCCCGTCCTCCGAAGACGGTTTTGTAGTTTCCTTCTTTGTCGAAGACGAAGATCCAGTCGGCACCATAACCATCTACCACAAAGATATCGCCATTCGGAGCAACATCCACGGACGTGAGCTTGAGCGGCGTTGCTTTTCCTTCCGCGTTCATCCGCTTGTCTTCCGGGAACGACGTGGTGGGGATTTCCAGAACCACTTCACCGTCCAGCTTCGTCTTGATCACCTTTTGTTGGCCTAACACAGAGGCATAAATGAAATCGTCCTTGATGACAAAACCGTGGAGGGTTCCGGGAAGGCCTTCGATGTTGTGGGAATACTTCCCATCGGGCGTGTAAACCTGAATGCCTGACTTCTCTCCTTCGACACTCACATAGAAGTTGCCTTTGGAATCGACATCAATTTCACCGTGCGAGTTGCCAATGTGCTCCATTCCTTCCGGTGGAGTGAGCCAATCGGGTTGAAGTTCGTAAGTGAGTTGGGCCTGCGCGCTTGCTGCGAGGACTCCTGCCGAAACGAGTAATGAGATGATGCGAGTCATAAGATCAGACCATAGGGATGGGGACGAAGAAAGGTCAAGCAAATCGGCAACGGCTTCCAAATCGTGAGAATCCTGGCGAAGTGCGTTTTTTTCGTTGCTGCCAGGAAGGAGATTTCATAGCCTTTGGATGGTTGCTGTGTTGGTCCCTTCCGGGCAGCGACGTTACTTAGGAAAAACCCCACATATTGAAGTAATACGATGTCAGACAAAAACCGAGGAGTTGTGTATTTGGAACCCGGGAAAGTTGAGGTTCAAGAAATTGCCGATCCCAAGCTCGAATTGAGTTATCAAGGTCGGAATCGTGCTTGCCACCATGGCGTCATTCTTAAAGTCGTGGCCACCAACATCTGTGGCTCGGATCAACACATGGTTCGAGGGCGAACGACGGCTCCGGCCGGTCTTGTCCTGGGCCACGAAATCACCGGTCAAGTGATCGAAAAGGGACGCGATGTCGAGTTCCTCGAGGTCGGTGATCTGGTTTCCGTTCCCTTTAATATTGCCTGTGGCCGCTGCCGCAGTTGTAAAGAAGGCAACACCGGGGTCTGCTTGAATGTCAATCCGGCGCGACCGGGCGCAGCTTACGGTTATGTTGATATGGGCGGCTGGGTTGGCGGTCAGGCCAGCTATGTCATGGTTCCCTATGCCGATTTCAACTTGCTGAAATTTCCTGACAAGGATCAAGCCTTGGAGAAGATCCGAGATTTGACGCTGTTGAGTGATATTTTCCCCACCGGCTTTCACGGCGCAGTCACCGCAGGTGTTGGTCCTGGAAGCACGGTTTACATCGCTGGAGGAGGTCCGGTTGGACTGGCCTGCGCCGCAGGTTGCCAGTTGCTGGGGGCTGCTTGTGTCATCGTTGGTGATCTGATTGAAGAGCGGCTTAACCAGGCCAAGAGCTTTGGCTGCGAGACGATCGACCTGAAGAAGGATGCTAGTTTGAGCGACCAAATTGCTGAAATCGTGGGGGAACCCGAAGTCGATTGCGCCGTTGATTGTGTCGGCTTCGAGGCGCGTGGTCACGGTGCCGATGCCGCCGTCGAGCGGCCCGCGACCGTCTTGAACCAAGTCATGGAAGTGACGCGAGTGGCGGGAGGCGTCGGAATTCCGGGCCTCTACGTAACGGACGATCCCGGCGGTGTCGATGCTGCGGCCAAGACGGGAAACCTTTCCATTCGCATTGGCCTCGGCTGGGCCAAGAGTCTCTGTTTCACCACGGGCCAATGTCCGGTGATGCGCTATCATCGCCAGCTGATGCAGGCGATTCTCTGGAACAAGACCACTCCTTCGATCGCTACCAATGTGACGATCATTGGTCTGGATGACGCTCCGAAGGGCTATCAGGACTTCGACAAGGGAGCCGCGAAGAAGTTTGTCATCGATCCCCACGGGATGTTGGCCAGTTGATCTCTTAAGGATCTTTCCGGCTGGGGCCGCTTCGGCGGCTCCGGTCGGATTGCTTTCCTTTCAGGAGAAACGGGTGTAGCGATGGGTTCTTGAAAATCCCAACCTTCTCCCCATTTATGATCGTTCGCCTGTTCCTTCCCCTCTTTCTGCTCTCGTTCGCTACGGCCACGGATAAGCCGAACGTCCTCATTATCTACACGGACGATCAAGGATCTGCCGACGCCGGTTGCTACGGCTCACCGGATTTGGTCACTCCGGCGATCGACAAGCTTGCTGCGGAAGGAGTTCGCTTCACCCAGATGTTGGCACCGTCGGCGATTTGTTCCGCATCCCGAACCGGGCTGCTGACCGGAAGTATTCCGATGCGCGCAGGCGTTCCTGCCAATGTCTCCTCCACCAAAGGCCAACCTGGTTTGCCGGCGGCGAATTATACGATGGCCGAAATGCTGCGCGACGCCGGGTATCGCACCCATCACATCGGCAAGTGGCACCTGGGCTATGATGCAGCGACGATGCCGAACGCGCAGGGTTTCGATACCAGTTGGGGGCACATGGGCGGGTGTATCGATAACTACTCGCACTTCTTTTACTGGCAGGTGCCTAATCGGCACGATCTTTGGCGCAATGGGAAGGAAATCTGGGAAGACGGTCAGAATTTTGGGCTTCGCATGGTGGAAGAGACCAAGGCTGTGATCGCAGAAGAAAGTGAGAAGCCGTTTTTTATCTATTGGGCGATCAACTGGCCCCATTATCCTCTGCAAGGCTTCGATCAATGGCGCAAGCATTATGCAGAACTTGGGTTGGGTTCGCCTCGGGACAAATACGCGGCCTTTGTTTCCAGCATGGATGATCTCATCGGAGACGTTCTCGATGAACTGGAGAACCGGGGAATCGCGGAGAACACGATCGTCATTTTCCAGTCGGACCACGGTCATTCCGTCGAAGAACGCACCTTTGGAAGTGGCGGTGATCCCGGTCCCTATCGGGGCCACAAGGGAAACTTTTTCGAAGGCGGTTTACGCGTTCCCTCCATCGTGCGTTGGCCCGCCGTGCTGGATCAGGGGGAAGTTCGGGAGCAATTCGTTACCGGCTGCGATTGGTATCCGACCTTGATGGAATGGTGTGGAGGAACCCTGTCGGAAGGCGCGCAGAAACTGGACGGAAAATCCCTCGCGGATGTGATTGAGTCGGATGCGGACAGTCCGCACCAAGAGTTCTATTGGACCTTCGGTGATCGGGTGGACAAGCAGGGGAACGATCTCTCCCATTGGGCGCTTCGTCAGGGAAATTGGAAACTGATCGGGAATCCGAAAGACCAGGTGACGCCCTTGGCGGAAACGGACCAGAAGCTCTTTCTCGCCAATTTGTCGGAAGACATCGGTGAAACCACGAATCTGGCGAAGGAGTTTCCCGAGGTGGTCGATCAAATGCTGACGCGGAAGAAGGAAATCGCCGCAGATCTGCAGGCAGATTACGATGCGCTGAAGAAGTGAGTCGCGGCCTCGAAGGCGCGCGCATCTTTGCAGGCGGTGAGGTCGATCGAGAGAAATCCGGAGAAATGGAGCTGCGTTTCGCGGGGTTCCAGGATCATCTGTTCGATCAGATCCAACCAGCGGTCGAACTCTGCCGCGTCATGGAGCACTCCGGGAACCTGGAGCGAAAGTTGCCCGTTCCCGCAGTCAGAAATGTGAGCGTGAAGAATGCGAGAACGGATTTGCGAGCCAGATTCGCTCTTGATTTTCTCCGGTCGAATTCCGGCGAGAAAAGACCAATGAGCGATGTTTAAATTGAACCCGGCACAGCGGCCCAGGGTTTCCGCATACTTCGGTTTCTCCATTTGGGAGGCGAACCATTCCAGGGCCTGCCAGTCGTTGACCAATTGGAGCGGCCCCGGTTCCAAATCGATCGCAAAGCGAACCGGTGAAGACGAGCCACTTTCTTCGATCAAGCGAGCCAGCCGAGCCAGAAAGGTGGTTCCCAGCGCGGGGCGGCTCATCACGTTGGCGACGAAGACTTGCCCACCGGCTCCCGGTTTCCGGTGCTTGCCTGGCCATACCCCTTGAATGCGGCTGCCGGCGGAAATTTGGATCGTGTCAGGATCAGGCTCGCCTTGGCGCAAGACTTCACTCAGCCGAACCAAGAATCGCAGGGCTGCCAGCGGCTTGGTGGCGTGGTCTGGCTCGTGATGAGCCAACTCCGGAAAATAGGTGGCCAGGCTAGAAATGCCAACGCCTGCCTCCTCGCACTGTTCCAGAATGCGCTTCCCAAGTTGGTGAATCTCCTTCGGGCGATCCGCGTTCGCGGCCATCCAGTCGAGCGGCGTTCGACCGCGTTGGTCGCCCATCAACTCCCCGACATCGTTCTGCGGAAAGGCAAACAGCTCTATCTGTTCGACCTGATCGCTCAAGGTCTTCAGCGCATCTGACAAACCGAGCAACGAACACGATGTGAGCCCGGAAAGTCGGTGGGTCGGCGATTCCGGGCGATTGATCACCGGCTGCCGAATCATCCTCGGTTGAGCGGGAAGCTGGGCCGGACGCGGGGCCACGACTTCCGCCCACGTTCCATCCTCTTCCCGCCAAACCCCAATGCGAAGAAAGCCGCGTTGGGTATCCGGGGTGGACTCCGTCTCTTTTTCGGGCAAAGCCTGTTCCGCATCGAAAATCCAGATCGAGCACGGCTCCGTCACGAATTGAATCCAGGCCCAGTGGTCTTCCTTCCAACCGAATCGCGTCATCAGCTCCCCACGAATCCAGGCGATGTCGGGCAACTCGTCTTCGCCCTGGAGAAAATTCGCGCAGTGCTGCACGAGATCCTTCAGCTGGACGAGGCGGAAATGGCGATAGCGAGCCGAGGGGGCGACGTAGGGAATCTGGTTTCCGTCCAACGTCACCGCCCCACTTTGTAGCAGAGGAACAATCGCGAATAAGCCGTCGCGCCAGTGTTCGATCGTTTCGTAATCGGCATCTTCCGCATCCACCTCATTTTCCGGCAACCACCAGAGGAGAGGAAGTTTCACCGCCGCTGGCGTAACCGGTAGGCTGTGTAAACTCCGTAATTCACGAAAATCCGGCTGACGCGACTGTGTTCCTTCATCCCATCGGCTGAGATAGTAGCCCGCTTCGGCCAACTGAGCGGTCGTTGCTTTGAGAAAAGGGAGCGACGTCGGATCATTGACCAGAAACGTCGTGGCTCCCGCTTCTTCTCGGCAGCCGACCAGCAAGACCGCGTGATCGCGTCGCTGCTGAAATTCGCCCCGCCGTATCCGATCGAATTCCGGATGTTGGTAATCGTTCGCCGCGAAAACGGGGTTCGTCACCGGAAGCGGCATTCCCCCGCGGAGCTGCTCTTCCGGCTTGGCGGGAGCGCCCAGTCGACCGACGTCAACGGTGAGGACGATCGGCATTCCGGAGCGCAAGTAAGCCCGAGCGGCGGCGGTGAACGCGTCGTTTCGATTCATCCAATCGGCCCCGGGATCCGAGTAGCCCATCGTTTTGGGGACCTGCTTGATGGCGCGAAGGCCGACTTCCCCGAAATAACGCGTCATTCCGCCGTAGTCCAGACCACTGAGTTGCATCTCATAAACATCGTTGCCGCCTGCTTCGCTTTCTCGAATCGCCTGATGTTGTGCCAGCGCGGTGACTTCCAACAAGCCGTGGAGACCGCTGGCAAATTCGTGAAGCAGCGCGGTCGCCATGAAACAAACTGCCTGAGCGCAGAGTCCGCCTCCGGCTAGCGGAATATGCTTCACATACGGCGTTCCCAGCAATTCGCCTGGCTCGGAAACCTCTCCATACTCGCGACCCAAATCGGCTTGAAGCACCACCCAGTTCTCTTTCTCACGATCCAGGCGGCGCGGAGGCTGGAGCAAGCAATCGGCCACTCGCGACGCTCTGCGGAGCAACTCTCGGGGGCGATCTTTCGGAGTGGGCAAGGCTTGGAGCGACTCTTTGTTGGCGGTTTTGAGCCAGTGCATCCGTTTTCCCCAACGCGGGTTCGCCGCGCGCATCCGGTCGATCCGCCGCAGATTGATGAGGCTGGAGCCCGTCTCGTTTTCCAGATAAAGCCGAATCGCAAAGCGAGGCTCGGAAAGCCCGAACACCTGGGCCTCATTGCGAGTGATGATGGAGGGAGCATAGCGGCAGGCGAGATCGATCTCGCGGGTTTCATCGTCGTCCGTCGTCAGCAGCCAATTGGCGAGCTGAGTGACTTCCTGAAGCCCTCGATCGCCGACTTGGCTGAAAAATTCTGCTTCGCTGACCTCGTTCATCCGTTAGTCTGAACAGAAACCGTAGGGTAAGGTATCCGTCGCGGGACGAAACTCATAATCGGCCGGGCTGGCTTGAATCAATGCTTCGCGCAGAACCGCCCCCATATCCGTGAGATGGCCCGGCGGATAGCGTTCGAGTAAGCGTTCCACCAGCTCATAGACGCGCGGCCCATGCTCGCGAAGCACCCAAAGAAGAAATTGTTGTCGATCGACCGTCATCTCCTGATTGAACATCAGGAATGACGAAATTCGAAGCTCGAAATCGAACGATGAAGGAGCGATCGCCGATCAGATTAGCATCCGCAGCCACCATTCCCGCAGCATTCGCCTTCTTTCATATCTTCGGCGGAGGGGAGATGACCCAATTGCAGCGTTTTCTGAACCAGCTTGGTTACGGTTCCGAAAATATCGTTCATCTCGTCCTCGGCTTCGGCGAAATCGACTGCGACCGGATTACTCAGAACCGCCGCTTTCAGACTTTCCAACTCGGCGACGTCTTGATCCGTCGGTTGGGTTCCCTGATGGCTCTTGGTGTGCATCTCATGGCCTTTCTTCTGCCAGGCGCTGTAAACGGCCTTGGCTTCATCGTCCTCCATGAACATCTCAATCTTGCCTCGCGCGGCGGCAAAACCAGCGTCTTCGAGAATGTGTTCGCAGAGTTCTCGGGTTTTTGCCTCGATGGTGGGGAGTTCTTGGAGGGTGCTGTCCATAACGAAGGAAATAAGGCCAAAATCGGGGCAAATCAACTTACCGGAGCCACAAAATCCTCGATGTAACCTTCGATAACTGCCTCCAGTGGCTCTGCGGCGGGCAGGCCCAACCCGAGGGCGCGACTGGCATCAGTCTCGACGGGCCAGGAGTTGACAATCTGCTGAATCACCGGATCGGGCGCATCGACGATCGGACCGAGGGGGATTCCGCGACGTCCGGCAACCTGCTCCAGGCAGTCGATCATCTCAGCAACTGTCAGGCTGTGGCTCGGTAGCGTGAAGATCCGGTCATCATCCATTTTCCCCGAGGGAAGCTCATGGAGCTGGATGAAGTAGTCGACCACCGTTCGGTAGCCGACGACCGGCATCCGTTGGGTTCGCGCAACGGGCATGGCGCAAGTTTCCCCGTTGATCGGCTCACGAAACATCCCACTGGCGAAGCTGGACGCGGCTGTGTTCGGTTTGCCCGGTCGAATGATGACCGTGGGCAAACGAGCCCCCCGACCATCGATGAATCCTTTGCGTGTGTAGTCGTTGATCATGAGTTCCATGATCACCTTCGTCATCCCGTAGGTTGTCTGGGGACAGCGTTTCGTTCCATCTCCCACCACTTCCGGCATCGCCGCTCCTCCAAAGGCGGCCACGCTGCTGGCGAAGACGATGCGCGGTTGGGACGATCTGGCTCGCAACGCTTCCAGTAAATGGCGACCACCGTCCAGATTCACCTTCAAGGCTTGGTCGAACTCCACCTCACACTCCCCACTCACCATCGAGGCGAGGTGAAACACGGAGACGTCGTCATGACCGATCAACCCGAACAACGTGTCTCGATCCGCCATATCTCCGGTGACGCATTTCACGCGATCATCGAGCCCTGCCGTTCGCTCTTCCGCGATGAATTGATCGAACAACACCAATTCTTGGATGGGGCTCGGCTCGCCGCTGGTCCCGATGAGCGTTCCGCGTTCAAGAAGGGCGCGGGCCAACTGACTCCCAATGAAACCGCCGCCGCCGGTGATAATGACTTTCATGGGAAAGCACTACGCAAGCTCTCGGAACTGCGCAAACGCTCTCGGTCCTTCGAGAAAGGCGCGCAGGATTGGATGTCGGGGGTTGCTCCGGTTGTCTTTATCGCTCAACCTGTCGGTCTCAAAACCTCCGTATGAAGTCGATTCGCTTTCTTATCTTCCTCGGATTTTCGTTCGTAAGTTTCACCCTTGCGGCGGAAGTCCCGAAGTTGGCCAGCTTTGATCGCGAGGTTCAGCCGCTGCTGGAGCAGCATTGCAACGAGTGTCACCATCCGGAGAAGCAGCGGGGAGGTCTGGATCTGACTCGGCTGGAAACGATGCGGAGGGGAGGGGATGAATTGGGAGCGGCGGTGATTCCCGGTAGCCCGGAGGAAAGTCCGCTGATTCAGGTGCTGACCGGTGCGATGGAGCCGGCCATGCCGGACAATGGCGAGAAGCTGGCTGAACCTGAGATTGATCTCCTTCGCCGTTGGATTGCGGAAGGGGCGATCGATGATTCGCCGACGTTTGCGAGCGATGAGGTTGCCTTCTTTGAGCGCGAGATCCGTCCGATCTTAGCCACGCGCTGTTTCAAATGTCATGCCGGCGAAGATGCCGAACATGGATTGCAGCTCACCTCGCGAGTTGGAATCCTCACCGGAGGAGCGAGAGGCCCGGCGGCGATCCCGGGCGAGCCGAAGTCGAGTTTGTTGATTGCCGCGATTCGCCACCAAGGCGATTTGAAGATGCCGCGTGGGGGCGACCAGCTCAGCGAAACCCAAGTCGCGGCGTTTGAGCGATGGGTTTCCCTGGGCATGCCTTGGCCCACGCGCGATCGGGTCTTGGCGAGAGAGAAGCAGTTCACGATCAGCGAGGCGGATCGCAATCACTGGTCGTTCCGGCCACTTCCCGACGATTTGCCGACGAGTTGGAGGATTGATTCCGCTCTCGAGGTTCATCACGAAAATCTTGGCCTAACACCTGCGCCGGAGGCGGACCGCCATCGTCTCCTCCGACGCGTTACGTATGATCTGATTGGTTATCCGCCCACGTCAGAAGAGATTGCCGAATTCATCGCGGACGCTTCTCCGGATGCCTTCGAGAAGGTGGTCAACCGTTTGCTGGCGACCCCACAGTATGGTTGGCGTTGGGGGCGGCACTGGCTGGATTATTCCCGTAATGGGGCCAACGGACAAAGCAACCGCGGCCCGGCCTTGGATTCGGAACGCTATGCGCAATGGGTCGCTCAGTGTTTTAACGAGGATCGTCCTTGGGACTGGTTTGCCCGGGTTCATCTTGCGGGCGATCAGATGGCCGATTTTGAAGGGGGAGAATACTCCATCGATCAGGCTCTCGCCGCCGCTATCCCTCTCAATGGTCCACGGACGTTCGAGTCGATTACCACGGAGACGTTCGTGTTGATGGACAAGCTCGATGAGGGCGTGGAATTCCTCGGTCGCTCGCTCATGGGGATCAGTCTGGAATGCTCTCGCTGTCACGATCACAAGTTCGATCCGATCTCGCAGAACGACTACTATGCCTTGTTGGGATTTTTTCAGAGTAGCTGGTTCGCCCCGGTTCCGGTGAGTGTCTCTTCGCCAGCTGAAGCCGAGGCCGCGATTACGGAACATCGTGAAATGGTGAGTGAGTTAGCGCGGCTCAACGGGAAGATTCGCTACGCCAGCATCCGACACAATGTCGGTGGAGGCGGTCGGGTGAAGCAATGGCAGGCTACTCGGATCCCCAAGCTTGAACCGATCGACAAGCGGTTGCGCGAACTCGAACTGGCCGTATTTGAAGCGGAATTGGCAGCGGCGAATCGAGACGGGGAAACGTCACTCGCTGCGGATCTTCGCACCGCCATTGCCGAACGTGAGACCAAGCTGAAAAACCATCAAGCACCGAAATATACCGGTTTTGGTTCACTCAGCGGTTACCGTCACTTCATTGGTGGACACAAGAGTCAGTTAGGATTGATCAAGCGAGCAACCTCTCTGGAGCAAACCGACTTGGTTCGGGAATTGGAGGAGCAACTCACGTTCTGGGTCGAAGAACGGGAGCGTTGGATCGAGCGTTCGCGCTTCGGAGGCTTCGCCAAGTCGGACCCGGAAGTGGCGGAACTGGCCGCTGCGGAGGATCGAATCGCGGCAATCAAAACCGAACTCAGCGTCAATCCCACCCAATCCTGGACCTCCCCAAAAGAGACGCACCTTTTCGTCCGCGCCGATGGCGGTCTGCGACGTGCGGAGGATTTGGAACCCCTGGATCAAGCGGCTCAAGCAGCCGGTCTTCAGTTCAATTCCAACAACCCGGATCGCGTCTATCTCCATCCCTATTATATTGGCGAGGCGCGCTTTTTGAACCGCGGCGATGTGCTTTATCCCGAAAGACTGGTGCCGCGCGCCACTCCCGTGTTCTTTGGTGCCTCTCCCGGGGAATTTCAAGGGAGTGGTCGTCTGGAATTGGCGGAATGGCTCACGATTCCCGGTTCTTCTCAAGCAGCCTTGATCGCGCGCAACGCCGTGAATCGCGCTTGGCAAAATCTGTTTGGCGAGGCGCTTTGCCGAACACCGAAAGAGCTTGGTCGACTCGGTGAAATTCCGGAATTGCCGGAAGTGATTGATGGACTCGCGGCGCGTCTGATCGGCAATGGTTGGTCGATGAAACAGCTGGTTCGGGAGATCGTTTTGAGCGAGGCCTATCGCCGTTCGGCAGAAGTCTGCACGCCGAATCTGGCGAACGACGAGCACAATCGTTATTTCGCGCGGCAGAATGTCCGCCGCTTGGAGTATGAACCGATCGTCAACAGCATTGCCATTTTGCGGACCGCTCAGCGTTTCGATTCGCCGAAAGAAAGAGACGCGGCGGTGCCGGGGATCTCGGAGTATTTCCGCCTTTTCGACGGACCCACGGTTTATGATCTGATCGATCATCGTGTCGCCTCGATTGCCGCGCCTCAGGCCCTCTTTCTGATGAACAATCGGAATGCTGCCGTCAATGTAGCTGGTCAAATCGTTCGCAACCTGGCGATCAACTTCAAAGCGGAACTCACGGACGTCCTCCATCCCATTTATCTCCAGGTTTATCAGCGACCTCCGAGCGTTGCAGAAGAGACCTTTGCTCGGGAATTTGTCGAACGCCGTCGTCAATCCACCGGCACTCCGGAGACCCGTGAGGAGATTCTCGATTTCGTCACGCTCTTACTTTGTGGAAACGAATTCCTTTATCTCGAATAACCATGTTGATGAACACTCGCCGACAGTTTCTCACACGAATCGCCGCTGCGCCCGGAATCTTGGCCACCTCGAGTGCGTTAGAGAGTTGGGGGCAAGAAGCGTCCTCGCCGCTCCATCATCCGGGCAAGATCAAGAGCGTCATTTTCTACTACTGCAAGGGCGGTCCGTCCCAGGCTCACACCTTTGATCGTCCGTCTCATGTGGCTGACCCCGCGCTGCATCCGTTCCGATTCAAAAAGTGCGGGGATTCGGGACTTGAAATCAGTGAGGTCTTTCCACATCTCCAAGAAGTGGCGGACGATCTCTGTCTGATCCGGTCTGGCTACGGTGCTCTCGCCACCCACAATGAGGGCGGCATTCACATGTTCACTGCGGCGAGCAAACTTGGAGCGAGTCTGGGGGCCTGGATGCTTCACGGTCTCGGCAGTGGCAACCCCAGCCTTCCGGGCCACGTTCTCCTCACCGGCAGAGCTCCGGGAGACAGTTGGGCGCTCGACAATGGATCGGTTCACGGCGGCGCGCGATCGGTTGGGGCTGGCGGATTATCTCCCTCTCTCCAAGCGCAATCGGTCACTGATCTGGAGCACCCGATGGCGAATCTGGAGAGCCTGTTGGACGAGGCGGAGCAAACCCGCTGGCTGACCGAACTCCAGGCTCTCAACGCCGGGTTCACAGCACGCCACCCTCACGTCGCCGAACTGGAAGCCCGCACTGAATCCTTTCTCGCGGCTCAGCGTATGCAAACCGCCGCTCCAGAAGCCTTCGATCTGACGGAAGAAACTTCCCAACCGGAAATCCGGAAGCGCTATGGACTGGATCCTCAACCCACCCGGAGCACCGGGACGAAGCTCTTGCTGGCACGGCGACTCGTTGAACGTGGCGTTCGCTTCGTCGTGGTCCCCAGCATGGCCGTTCCGAATCGTGAAGGCGGCAGCGGAGACTGGGACACTCACACTCCCACCCAAGTGCGTGGCCTGATCCCGAACCTCGCGCTCGCTTGCGATCAACCACTCGCCGGGCTGATCCAGGATCTGAAGCTGCGCGGCTTATTGGACCAGACGTTGGTCGTTTGGGGGGGCGAAATGGGACGTGGCGGCCCGGGGCACATGAATCACAATGGAAGCGCCTTCACCTGGTGGATGGCGGGCGGCGGCGTCAAACCGGGGTTCGCCTACGGAGCCACTGACGAACAAGGCTTCACCGCTGTCGAAAACCCCATCCACGTCCGTGATCTCCACGCGACCATTCTCTGGATGGCCGGGCTCGACTTCCGCAAGCTGCAACACAATGGAACCGGGTTCGATACGACCTGTCAGGTGGCGCACGAGATTATCGCCTGATCAGTTTCACGGCGAGTTGCGCGATCGGAAAGCGGTGATGGCGATGCCGACGAGGAGGATCGTGAAGGTGCCGATGACGGGGATCATGAAGGCGTGGACGAGGCTGTCCCAGCCATCGACGATTTTCGGTAGCGAGAGCCAGAGAATCGCCGTGACACCGACGATGACTCCGGAAATGGCTGCCGGGTTCCTGGCGCGTTGGCTGACCATTCCCAAGAGAAATAGGCCGCACATTCCACCCCCGAAAATTCCGGAGAGAATCCACCACATGTCCAGTGCGCTTTGGGTTAAGCGAACGAGGACCAAGGCTAAGCTGGTGCCGAGGATTCCCCAGAGAATCGAACCCCCGAAGAGTACTCGCATTTTATGACGTTCCGACTCATTTGGATTAACTAAGCGGAGGTACAAGTCTCTA
>CAYGQD010000062.1:19165-33239 GCA_964351855.1 uncultured Verrucomicrobiales bacterium | reverse complement strand
ACCTACAACGGTCAACTGGCCAAAGACTGGTGGGCCTATCAACCGATCACGCTACCCAAGGTTCCGAAGCCGAATAGCGCCGAATGGGCGCGGAGCGAGATCGACCGCTTCATCCTGGCATCGCTCGAGGCGAACGGGCTCCAGCCGGTCCGCGATGCCAACCCGTCGTCACTCTTGCGTCGCCTTTTTCTCGACCTGACCGGGTTGCCGCCGGAGCCGGAATTCGCCGCGAAGTTTTTCGCGAGTTCGAATCCGGACATCTACGGACGAATCGTCGACTGGCTCCTCGCCTCACCCCGGTTCGGAGAGCGCTGGGGGCGGCATTGGCTTGACGTGGCTCGTTATGCGGAAACGACCGGTCGTGATGTGAATATGACCCTGCCGGAAGCGTGGCGATACCGGGACTACGTCATCGATGCCTTCGCGACCGACAAACCGTTCCATCAGTTCATTCGGGAGCAGATCGCGGGGGATCTCTTGCCTACTTCCGGTGAGGCGGATCGCGCCAAAAACCTCATCGCGACGGGATTCCTCGCCGTGGGACCAAAAGGCCTCAACGAAATCGATCCCCGCCAGTTTGCGGTCGATCTTGCCGACGAACAAATCGACACCGTGACCCAAGCCTTTATGGGCATGACCGTGTCCTGCGCACGCTGCCACGATCACAAATTCGATCCCATCACCCAAATGGATTACACGGCGATGGCCGGGATTTTTCTGAGCACGGAAACCCGCTTCGGGACACCGGGCGGGGTCCGGGCGCGGAACGCCTCCGAACTGATCGAGGTGAAGCCGAATTCCGGTCTCCTCTCGCTCGGTAAACCGATGGACCCGAAGGAGTATGCCTCCATGAAATCTCAACACGACTCCATCATCGCTCGGCGGGACGAAGCGCTCGCTTCGCGGAGACAAGGAGGTGCCGAAAACGGGATGAGCGGGTTCGATATCGTCCGCATGATGACGCGGGCGAAGCAGATCGAGGTGGAACTCGCCGCCTTCAATCCTGACGGCTCGGTCAAGCCTCGAGTCATGGGTGTGCAAGATAAACCGGTGACGGCCCCGCCGGTCGATCGCAGCGCGGAACGCCGACCGATTGGGGGTCCCAACAGCGGAGGAAACCAGAGCAGCGGTTTCGAGATCATCGGAGACAGTCCGTTCTTTGCCCGGGGAGATATCGAGAAAGAAAAAGAATCGGTTCCTCGCGGCGCTCCGGAGTTTCTTTCCGGTGGGAGAGACATCGGGATTCCTGAAGACAGCAGCGGTCGGCTGGAGCTGGCCAACTGGATCGCGTCACGGGAAAACACCCTCACGGCGAGAGTCACCGTGAACCGCGTCTGGCGCTGGCTGTTTGGCCGGGGATTGGTCGAGAGCGTTGACAACTTCGGAGCGAGCGGCACGCCTCCGTCTCATCCCGAGTTGCTCGACTACCTCGCGCGTCAGTTCATCGAAGACGGCTGGAGCATCAAGACGCTCATCAAACGCATCGTTACCAGTCGCGTCTATCAACTGGATTCCGTTCACGCCGAAGCCAACTTTGCGATTGACCCTGACAACAAGCTGCTCTGGCGCAGCAACGCCCGCCGTCTCGATGCCGAGACCCTGAGAGACTCGATGCTGGCGGCGAGCGGTCTCCTCGACCAATCGGTCCAGACCGGATCGATGATCGCCCGTGCCGGAGACGGACCGGTCGGTGGCCAGCGCTACCAGGTGCTGAAGGAAGAACAAATCGCCAGCGCCGAAGGAAACTTTCGCAGCATCTATCTTCCCGTCGCCCGCAACGTCCAGCCGGAGGTTCTCGCCGTCTTCGATTTCGCTGAACCCAGCATCGTGCTCGGCTCGCGCGAGACCACCATCGTCCCGCCCCAGGCACTCTTTCTGATGAACAGTGGCTTTGTCGAAACGCAGGCGGCAGCGATGGCCCAACGGGTCATGAGGGAATCCGGATTCGAGCGACGCTTTTCCCTAGCCTGCCGCCTCGTCTGGTGTCGGGAACCGTTCCTCGATGAGCTGGCCGCCGCAAAGAGACTGGGCAGAAATGACCTCGCCTCGTGGACCAGCATCTGCCGGGCGCTGTTCGCCAGTGCTGATTTCCTCTTCGTCAACTAACTCGCCTGTATAGAACACTATGAATCGTCGATACTTTCTTCAAAACACCGCCTTGGGATTTGGCTGGCTCGGGCTGTCCGCGCTGACCGCTCAGGCCGCGCCGAAAAGCACAAAACGCGTCATCTTTCTTTGTATGCAGGGAGCGCCCTCTCACATCGACACGTTCGACTACAAACCGCTCTTGAACCGCGACACCGGGAAGCCGGGACCGCGCCAGGGAACGCAGTTGCTCGGCTCTCGCTGGAAATTCGCCCAACACGGTCAAAGCGGTCAATGGATGTCGGAACTGTTCCCGGAGCTGGCGAACTGTGCCGATGATCTGTGTATTCTGCGCGGGATGCAGACCGATATCCCGGCCCACCCACAGGCCTACCTGCAAATGCACACCGGCAGTGCCCAGTTCGTCCGGCCTTCGCTCGGCGCATGGACGCACTACGGACTCGGCTCGATGAACGAGAATCTTCCCGGATTCATAACCCTTACCCCGGCCAGCGGATTTGGCGGAGCGCAAAACTACGGCAGCGCGTTTCTGCCCGCGCATCACCAGGGCACGCGTATCGGCACCTCGAAGCGCCCCATCGCTGGTGCGGAAATGGCGAACCTGAAACCCAAGCTCGATACGACAGAGCAAGAGGCGGAACTCAATCTGATCCAGTCCTTCAACCAGTCGAAGCTGGCCCGCGAAAAGGAGGATCCCCACGTCGAAGGCCTGATCAAGTCTTACGAACTCGGTTACCGGATGCAAAGTGAGATGCCCGCCCTGATGGACATCGAACAGGAAACCGAAGCGACGAAACAACTCTACGGAATCGACGATCCCACCACGGAAGACTTCGGTCGCAAATGTCTCCTCGCCCGGCGCATGGTCGAGGCCGGAGTTCGCTTCGTTGAGATCAATCACGGCGACTGGGATCACCATCGCGATCTCGGCACCGCATTACCGGCAAGCTGTGCCGCCGTCGATAAACCCTTACGTGGTCTCATCAGCGATTTAAAATCACGTGGTCTCCTCGATGATACCCTCGTGATCTGGGGAGGTGAATTCGGTCGCACCCCGCATGCCGAAGGCTCCGACGGTCGCGATCACAATGTGAAAGCCTTTTCCATGTGGATGGCAGGCGGAGGCGTCAAAGCCGGATACACCCATGGCGAAACCGACGACTACGGCTACGACACCGTCTCGGGAAAGGTGAAAATCGTCGATTGGCACGCGACCATTCTCAACCTCCTCGGACTCGACCATGAGCAACTCACCTACCAACACGCCGGTCGCGATTTCCGTCTCACGGAGACGAGCGGGAATGTCGTCAGAGAAATTATGGGGTGAGGATGCACACGACGCAATTATGGCGTTGTCCCTAAGCCGCATTCCGGCGAACGGTCCCGGGCGTAACCCCGTTGAAGTTCTTGAAGGCACGATTGAACGCAGCTTCGGATTGGTAGCCGAGGCGTTCGGCCATTTCGCCGACGGAAGCGTCGGTTTCCTTGAGCCAGGTGACAGCAACCTGCATGCGCCATTTCCGGACGTACTGCATGGGACCTTCGCCGACGAGATCCATGAATTTTGCGGCGAAGGAGGAACGGGACATGCCGACTCGCTCGGCCAAGGAGGCAACGGTCCAGAGTTCCTCGGGATCGCGGTGGACCAGCATGACGGCGTGACCGATTTGCTTGTCCTGCAGGGCTCCCAACCAGCCGGTTTTGGCTTTGGGATCGTGATCGAGCCAGGAACGAATCGCCTGAATCACGAGGATGTCGGAAACGCGCTGGATCACGGTGTCGCCCCCGGGCCGCATCTCTTGCGCTTCGGAAATCATGAGGCGGACGGTCATCAAAATCCAGTCGCTACCGGGAGTTGAGGCGTCAATCGTGATGATCTTGGGCAGCATCTGGATCAGCCGAATCGCGGTGGGATGCTCAAAGTGGACTGCGCCACAGACCAGACCGGTCTCGTCTCCTCCTCCACCAAAGCGAATATGCTCGTAACGATCGCCCCAGACAACGCGAGGGAGGTCGAAGAGCGGGGTAGCTTCGGCCTGAGAGTCGCTTTTGATGACGTGACCCGCGCCGTGGGGAACCAACGCAAAGTCTCCGGCCCGGAGCAGGCGGCTTTCCGCGCCGGGAACATCGACCCAACAGCTTCCGGTCGTGACGGTATGAAACATGAGGGTTCCGTCCATCGGCGGTAAATCCATGCCCCAAGGCGCGGTCAGCTCTGATCGACAATAGAAGGTGCCGCTCATGCGCAGCGAGTGGAGCGCTTCTCCCAGGGGATCGGCAGGCTTCCAGCATCCTTCCATGGCTTCATCATGGGATTTCAAAATGGCGGGCTCGGCACTCATGAGAACGATTTTAGGATTCACGATCGCAAAGTCCAGCCGTTTTGGACGAAAGAGCAAAACACCCGGACCAAGTGGCATTGTTTATCCAAAATAGGTTCTCTACGGTAGGCCCATCATGAATGAAGACACCCACCCTACTCCCCCTCACAACGAAACGATCCTCGTGCTTGGCGGCACCGGAAAAACCGGTCGGCGCATTGTCTCCCGACTCCATACCCTCGGCCGCAACGTTCGCATCGGTTCTCGATCCGGAACTCCTCCCTTTCTCTGGGAAGACGTCACGACCTGGGCACCAGCGCTGCAAGACATCACTTCAGTCTACATCTCTTACACCCCGGATCTGGCGGCTCCCGGTGCGCCGGAAACGATTCAGGCGTTGGTCGATCTCTGCCAACGCATGGACGTCCGGAAACTGGTTCTGCTTTCCGGTCGCGGCGAGGACGAAGCGCAACGCTGCGAAGAAATCGTCCGCCACTCAGGAATCGCTTCGACGATTGTGCGCTGCAGTTGGTTTAACCAGAACTTCAGTGAGAACTTCATTCGCGACATGGTGCTCGACGGCGTCATCGTCCTTCCTGTGACGACCGTCGCCGAGCCCTTTGTCGATACGGACGACATCGCGGACGTGGCGGTCGCGGCGCTGATCGATGATCGGCACGTCGGCCAACTCTACGAACTGACCGGGCCCGAACTATTGACCTTCCCGCAAGCCGTCGCGGAGATTGCGAAGGCGACCGGGCAACCGTTGCACTATCAACCCATCACGCGGGAGGAATTCGTGAACGGGTTGCTCACCCAACCGTTGCCGCCCGATCTGGTAAGCCTCCTCGATTACCTCTTTACCACGGTCCTGGATGGTCGAAACGCCTACCTTGGCGACGGCGTGCAACGCGCCCTGGGAAGAGAGCCTGAATCGTTCTCCTCCTACTGCCAGAAAGTGGTCCGAGCCGGTCACTGGAACCGCGAACCATCCTTCACCACACCTCCCGCCCCAGCCTTGTCATGAAGGATCTCCTCATGGTGATGACGGTGGCCAGCGCGATCGGTTCCGGCCTGATGAGTGGCCTCTTTTTCACCTTCTCCACTGTTGTGATGAAGGCACTGGGTAAACTCCCTCCCGCCCAAGGCGCCGCCGCGATGCAACACATCAATGTAACCATCATCAACCCCTGGTTTATGCTGCTCTTCCTCGGAACGGCGCTGACCAGTCTGGTTACCGTGGCGCTCGCGATCCAAGATTGGGGCACGCCGGCCGTTGCACTGGCGCTCTCTGGCGGAGTTCTCTACCTCGTTGGCTGCATCGTCATCACCATGAGCTACAATGTGCCGCTCAACAATCGATTGGC
The DNA here is from genome assembly GCA_964351855.1 of uncultured Verrucomicrobiales bacterium. Classification (GTDB taxonomy): domain Bacteria; phylum Verrucomicrobiota; class Verrucomicrobiia; order Verrucomicrobiales; family DEV007; genus JBCDHN01. Next base: position 27,445 of record CAYGQD010000062.1, on the reverse strand, counting down.
CGCGCAAACGGATTCGAATGCTCTCGCTCAGGAATGGCAGAACTATGTGCAGCGCTGGCTCCCCTGGAACCACGTCCGCACGGTAAGCACACTCGGCGCCTCGATCGCCTTCGTCCTTGCTCTCCGAACGCTCTCCTGAGACGCCACGCTCCTATCTCAAGCCTGGAACCTCCCAGCCCAAAAACCCTAACTCTCTATCTAACCACAACAACAAAACGATATGAAAACAACCACACCCAATAAAAACAACGGCATCATCACCCTCGTCGCGGCCGCAGGCATCTGTGCCTTCTTCAGCCTCGACGCAAGTGCCATGCCGCCCTCCAAAACCACCCCGGCGGTGGCTCATTCCAAATCAACCAAGGCCGTCAAATCCGTTCCGGCCACAAAACGGTCCGGAGAGTCGGTGCTCATCCGAAAGACACCAACTCGCCCTCGCACGATCGGCCTGGTGATGTCAACCAAAACGGAAGCCAAGGCGACACCGTATTACAAGCGTAAGCAGAGCCGCCCGTAACCCGACCTCAAACCTGAACGTCCTCCAGTGGTGCGACCGAGCATCGCTGGAGGATTTTCGGCGTTTCAAAGCGGCCCTTTGGTCCGCCGCGATGTCTTTTGCTTGAGTAAGAAAGCGAGGTGGTTCAGGATCGAGCCTTGAACGCGCTCCTAACACCAATCTCTCTGGCAAGGTTCCGAATTGGCATCCTTCTCGCTCTCCTCGTGTCCGCCCATTCACTCCAGGCGCAGGCTCCGGCGGATGCTTGGTTTTCTCTGGAAGTCGGGGATTCCTGGACCTATGAGGATGAGCAGGGGACGGTGACGATTCGGGTGGCGGAGGATGTGGTGATTGGGGACTTGCCGACGCTGAAGGTGAGTTGGTTCATGGGACAGAACGAAGCGGCCTATCAGACGGAGTTTTGGCGCAAGACGGGGACCGAGTATTTGGTAGTGGGTCGAGCGTTAGGGACGCGCCAAATGATCTTCGAGCAACCGTATCCTTTCCTCAAAGAGGGCATCAAGCCGGGGGATACCTGGGAGGCAACGCTTTCGGCGATGGGCCGGGAAATGGTGCTTACCTTCACAGTTGCGGACGAGGAGGTGGTGAACACGGATCTGGGGGAGTTCTCCGCGCTGAAGGTGACGGTGAATGGTCCGGGTCAGATCGTGGAACGATGGTATGCGCCCGCGATCGGGATGGTGAAGGAAAAGACGCGGGTGTCTTTGGGGGGTCGCACGTCGCCGGGAAATAAGAAGGTGCTAATTGAGCGGACGGAAGGGAAGTAGAATTCTCCAGCTTCGTTCGCACCTTGATCTCCGCTTCGAGGGTCCGGTGGACCGGGCATTTGTCGGCGATCTCCAGCATCCGAGCACGCTGTTCTTCGGTGAGGCGACCGTTCAAAGTCAGGATCCGCTCGATCTCATCGACCTTGCCGACGTTCGTTTCGCAGTCTTCGCAATCCTTCGCGTGAATTTTCTGGTGGCGGAGACGGACTTCGACGGATTCCAGGGGCAATTTTTTGTGGTCCGCGTAAATGCGGAGCGTCATCGCGGTGCAAGCGCCGAGACCTGCGAGGAGGTAATCGTAAGGACTGGGGCCGAGGTTGGTTCCGCCGACGCTTTCGGGTTCGTCCGCAATGAGGGAATGACCGGCTGCGAGGATATCACAGCGGAAGCCTTTCCCATCGAGCCTGACAAGGGTGTCGTCGTCCGCTAGAGCGGCTGGTTTCGGTTCGAGGTAACGTTCGGCCCAGGCGGCGATGGCTTGACCGGCGTAACGGGAATCGGCCTCTTGGCTGAGGAGGTGATCGGCGGTGTCGAGGGAGATGAAGCTTTTCGGGTGGATGGCACGCTCGTAGATGTGGGCGGCGTTCTGAATCCCGACGACTTCGTCAATCGGCGAGTGGAGGATGAGAAGGGCCTGCTGGATGCGTCCGGCAGCTTCTTCCATTGAGACGGCTTCGAGGTCATCGACGAATTCTTGTTTGATGAGGAAATTGCGATTGGCGAGCGTCACCTTCGCTTCGCCTTTTTCCCGAATCTCATCCAGGCGTTCCGCGAGAAGATGGGTGACGTGGGCTGGATCTGAGGGAGCCCCAATCGTAGCGACCGCTTTGACGGAATCGATCAGGGGAGCCGCCCGCAAGACGGCGGCACCGCCGAGAGAATGGCCGATAAGAATTTGGGGGCCTGCGGCGATGTCTTCGAGGTAAACGGCAGCTCGGTAAAGGTCATCGACGTTCGACGTGAAGGTGGAGTCGGCGAATTCTCCTCCGCTTTGGCCGAGGCCAGGGAAATCGAACCGAAACACCCCGATGCCTAACTCCGTCAACGCTCTGGAGATGTTGACGACCGCCTTGAGGTCCTTCCCGCAGGTGAAACAGTGAGCGAAAAGGGCGTAGGCTCGGGGTTGGCCAAGGCTGGGGAGGTCGAGCCGGGCGGAGAGCTCGTGGCCTTGGCCGTTGGTGAAGGTGTGTTTCTCGGTTTTCATGGGAAGCGGTGTTCCCTAGACGAGAAAGTAGGCTTCCGCCTTTCAGGGGATCGGATTTGATGGCGGTGATTGCGTTCTCCCAGCGAATCGGTAGACTCGATAGCCATGAGCGTTTCGCGAAGTTGCTTCCTCAGTTCCTTACCCGCCCTCTGCGCGCTGTTGTTGCTGCCAGCTTGCCAACCGACAGAGATCGAATCGAAAGCACCGACCATGAACAAGCGCCCGACCGGATCTTACACCGGACATGTCATCGCCAAGCCCTTCGTCAACAAGGTTGGGAAGCCGAGCGAGGTGATGGAACTCTACCTGCGTCTGGGGATGGGCGACTACTTTATCCAATTTTCGGAGTCGGCGGTCTCAGCGGATCAACTCGAATCGTTGGTGGATGAGGTGATCTCGGTGGAGGGCGAGATTCGAACCGGAGCGTGGGACATCGGCCCGGAAGATCCACCGGAGATGCAAAGCCGGATCGGCGACTACTTTGTCATCACCAAACTGTTATAGCCTGCCGCTGCGCTTCACTTCGAGGTAAGCGTTGGTGAGGGCGACCGGGAGTTGCTCGGCTACCTCATCGATCGTGACGATGCCGGAGCTGCGCAAGCTCTTGAACAAGTTCGCCCGTTCTTCCAGGTAGTGGTGAGTGGCGCCGTAGAGGAGGGCGTCATCGAACCCATGAATCGGCGTGGCGAGATTCCGCTGGACGGAGTGCTCACGCAAGCTGGCGACCATGACGAGGTGACGCTGCTGGAGGGTGCGGAGCGCGGGCAAGGCATCGCCAGCGTCTTCGCTGCGAAGGTTCGTGAGGACGACGACGAGGGCGCGCCGCCGCTGATAGGTCATGAGCTTTTCGACCGCCTCGCCGTAGTCCGAGGGATGGCGGCTGGTTTGGTAATCGTAGAGATGGTTGAGCAGCTCGGTCATTCCGTGTTGCCCTTTGACCGGCGGGAGCCAGCGATTGGTCCCGCCGAAACTGAGCACGCCCATTTTGTCGCCCTGACGCAGAGCGATGAACGCCATGAGGAGGATCGCGTTGAGGCAATGATCGAACTGGGGCAGCTCCCCATCCATCGCCCGCATCCGCCGCCCGGAATCGACCATCACGACGAGGCTTTGGTCCCGCTGTTCGCGGTATTGACGGGTGATCATTTCCCGACGCCGCGCGGTGGCCTTCCAGTCGATCTGGTTCAAGACATCGCCTTCCTGGTAGTCCCGCAGTTGGTGGAATTCCCGGCTCATTCCCTGGCGATTGCGATATTTGATCCCCATTTGCGCCTCCATGTTGGCGAGGGCGAGGAGGCTGTAACGGAGGACCGGCTGGTAGTTCGGGTAGACCTTGATCGTTTCGGCAGAGCCGGCAAAGGTGGCCAGGTTCCAGAGACCGAAGGGTGAGCGACGGAGAATGTGAGCTTCGCCAAAGTTGAGCTGCCCGCGTTGCAGGGGTTTCACGGCGTAGCTGACGGTGGCGTGGCCGCGACCGGGGATCGATCCTTTCCAGGGCATCTCATCGGATTCGACTTCTGCCGGAATGCCGTCGAAAATCCGGAGGTGAGCCCGGGTGAACCCGTGATTGGTGAGGGTAAGTTCGACGGGTTGGGCGACTCCGAGGGCAAAGCGTGAGGGAACTTGACGGGTGACTTGGAGCGAGCGCTTCGTCGCCAGAGTGAGCATGTCGAGCAGCGAAAGCACGCCCAGCCCGGCCCCCACATAGAGCCAAATTGGCCCGACGACGGGCCACAAAGATGCCGCCAGCCCGGTGAGGCCCCAGAGCAAAATCAGAGTGAGTAGGCCAGCGGTGGGTCTCATCAGCAGCGATTACTCACGCGGCGGCGGCACGGTTTCGACGATTTGGCTGAGCACGCCATCGACGGTTTGCCCACTGATGACCAGCTCTGGCGAAAGCACGACCCGGTGACGCAATACCGGCGAGACGGCCAGCTTCACATCGTGCGGCGTAATGAAATCACGCCCATCCATCACCGCGTAGGCTTTCGCAACGCGGACGAGACCGATCGCCCCCCGCGTCCCGGCCCCGAGACTGATTCCCTGAGAGGTCCGTGTCGCCAGCGCGATCTGAACGGCGTAGTTGACCACCTCAGCCACCGCATTGACCGCCGCGACATCGTTTTGCGCGCGAAGGACGTCTTCCTTGCTACAGACTTGATCGACTTCTTCCGGACGCAGACCACGCCCGGAGGCTCCCCCGGCCGCAGCAGAGACGATCTGTTGCTCGTGTTCGGGAGCCGGGTAATCGATCAGCACTTTCATGAGGAAGCGATCGAGTTGCGCTTCGGGAAGTGGATAGGTGCCTTCTTGCTCGATCGGGTTTTGCGTCGCGATCGTCATGAAGGGCGGATCGAGCACGTAGGATTCTCCGTCGATCGTGACCTGGGCTTCTTGCATGACTTCGAGCAAGGCAGCCTGCGTCTTGGCGGGGGCGCGATTGATTTCGTCCGCCAGCAGAAGATTCGCGAAGACCGGGCCCTTCCGCACGGTGAATTCTTGGGCGCCCAAGTCGTAAAGCGTGTGACCGGTGACGTCGCTCGGCATCAAGTCAGGGGTGAACTGGATCCGGCTAAAGACGCCGCCAAAGGTGTGGGCGATCGCCACGACGAGGTGGGTTTTTCCGAGGCCCGGCTTCCCTTCCAACAGGACGTGACCTCCGGCAATGAGGCAGGCCAACACCTGGCGCACGACTTCTTCCTGGCCAACGAACACCCGACCGACCTGTCCTCGCATTCGCTCGATCAACGCGGCGGTTTCCGCAAAGGGATGACCGCTGGGGACCGCTGCTGCGGCGACGGGAACGACGGGAGTCTCCGGTTGCACGGCGGGAGGCTGCGGGATGGACACGGGAGCGGGAACCTGAGGAACCGCCTCGGTGGTTGGTATCGTTGGCGTCGGCAATGGAGGTGCCGAGGGAACGGGAATGGAAGGCCGAGGAGGCGGCAGGGGAGAAGTCGGATCAGTGGTGCTCATTGGTTGAGTTCGATTTTCTGAAGGTCGCGAAGGATTTCGACAAAGCGGTCCGGGCGTTTGATGGTTTTCGTCTCCATCGCCCATCGGACGCGATCGAGCGATAAACCACTCAGTTCCGCCAACGCGGCGAAAGTCTGCTCGGGATCAACGGCCCCCGCAAGCATCGAATTTTTCTGGTACTGGCGGAGAATTTTCCGCCGCAAGGGATCGAGCAGCGGTCCGATACTGCCATGCTTCCAGAGAAAGCCGCCGCTCATCATCAGGTGGGTGCCGAACTGACGGGGCGCGTCTTCCGGAGCCGGAAGCATCGGACCAAAGCGGGGAATGCCCCGCCACAGCCAAAAAATGACGAAAACCAGCAAGCTGAGCAGCGGCATCCAGCCGTGCTTCCAAAGCAGGGTCCAAAACGAAGCCTGGGTGCTCCGCAGCCAGCGAACTCCCTTCACATTGGGCGTGAGCGTGATCACGGTCCAGAGAAACTCCGCGTGATCGCCGTCGCCCACATAGCGATTTTCCCAGGGCCAGGAATCCGCCAGCAAGGTTAGCCGACCGTCTTCGTAGGGGAAACTGGCAAAGGAGAAACCGTCTTTTGCACTCCCTCCGCGCAAGGCCCCATCCTGACGAACCCAATCGCGGGGAACATCATACCCCGGCCCTTTTGGGATTTTCACTTCCAAACTCTGACCTTGGATCTGGATGGAGCGCGTCCCCTTTTTGCGAGTCGATTCGGAGATATCGAACCAGGAGAGAATCGGGTCTTCTGACACTTCGTCTTCATCGTCACCTTCCTCATCCCTTTCATCTTCATCTTCTTTCGGGGCTTGATTCCAATTCGCAATCAAGTGGCTGTCTTTCGAAATGTAAATGAGGTGACCACCCATTTCGACCCATTCCAGAAGCCGCCAAGCTTCAGATTCGGTCCGAACCGCCGACTTGGGCAGAATCATGACGACGTTCTCATCAGGCAGTTCGCTGAGGCTGAATTGGCGCTGGGCTTCGATGCCTCGCTGATTGAGAAAGCGCTCCGCCGCGAGGAAGGGATTGACCCGGGCTTCGCCGCGATAGCCGAGATCCACTTCTTCCTGGATCATGTGTTCCTGGTTGCAACTGACGAGCATACCGACCACGAGAACACCGAGCAAGATCCGGACGCCGGTCCGCTTTCGTTGTTCGTTGCTAACCCTCACGCTCCGCTTCCTTTCCGGCTAAAGGGCCAATTCTCGAACAGCTGCCCGACTTCCGGTTCGCTCGGTTGACGATTCCCGTAGGCGAGACTGACCCAGGCTCGGGTGAGTTGCGCGAAGTAGGTTGCGACTTCCGGATCGGAGCCCGCCTGGCTGCGCTGGAGGCATTCCTGCTCGGTATCGCTTTCCTGGATAGGAACGTCTTCGTGATTGATGAGCCAGCTGATGGCTCCCCGGTAGAGGAGGCTGATCGCCTCTTGCGTCTGACCGTCTTCCCAGAGTTTGCGCGCCTTTCCGGCAATGTCGCGAGGAAGAGATGCCCGTTCCACGTTCATCCCCAAGACCACTTTCGCTTTGGGCGGTGTCGGCGGTTTTACGTGGCCAATCATGCCTTGCATCGCTCGGGCCAGGAGCACGGCAATCAACAAGACGCCAGTGACGATGATCCCGAAGCGGAGCAACTCTCCCGCTTCCGCGCCACCGCTCCAGCCCCATTCCCAACCCGTTCCGGAGTCAGCTTTGTCCTTTTGTTCGACCGGCTTTGGCCGCCAACGCGTTTCGGTCCGAATCTCAAAGTCTTCGTGAGCCAGGATGTTTTCGATCAGCTCCTTGGAAGATCGATCCGTAGCGACGGCTTCCTGCGCCTGAAGGCATCCCGGGCCAGCCATCGCCAAAAATACTATCGCGAGGACCACTCCCGGATTCTGGAGACGCTGACTGAGCCGCCGAAACGCCAGCTCCACGTCCCAACCTTCCACCTCCGTTCGGGTGTTCAGATAGAGGCCGAACCCGCCACCGACATAGAAGGGCGTCATGATAGTCAGAGCGACCAGGTAAAGGCCGATCCCGATCCAACGAAAGATCGGAGAAAGATCCGCTACGAAATCGGCCGGCGCTTCCATCATCAAATCGAGCGGAGGCTGAAACTGGGGTGGGATCATGAACACGAGCAAGGCAGCCAGCCCGATCCAGATGGAATGCAGCATCATCAGGCTCGCTACCTGCATGGCAAAGGCCGTCCCTCCGGAACGCGCGGCGAGAAGGTTCGCCCGCTCGAAAAACGCGGAGCCGCGGGATCCTTCCAGTTCCGAAACCGGCATCGCCAGGCTGCGATGCGCGCTCAACCGGCGCAAGAGCAGGTCCTGCGGTAAACGGGCGAACAAGAGGCGAAACCCGTTCCGGAGAAGATCGCGAAAGCCCGGTGGATCGCCGAAGAGGGAACGGCTCATCACAAAGAGCGGAATGCGCTCGTAAACCGGTTTGAGCCACCAGATCAAGACCATCCCGAGAAACAACCGCTCGTGACAAAGCCCGAGGATGACGATCCAGAGGGGCAGAACCGTGATCATCCAGTAACGCAGGATCAGCCCGTATTGCCGCCGCGCCAAGGCCCAGCCCAGATCGACCGCTTCCCAATCGCTGCGCGGACGGATCGCCGCCGTCAGGTCCTCAAGCTTCACGTCCCTCCCCTCTTCCAGCCAGGAGCAAATACGCCGCCGTCAGGACAATGAGCACGATGCCGAAGGTGTATTTCACGTTCGATGGAAACTCGACCGGCGACCAAAACCCTTCAATGAAGGCGGCAAAGGTGGTCATAAACATGGCCCCGAACAGGAGCCGAACCGCGATCCG
>CAYGQD010000062.1:0-19155 GCA_964351855.1 uncultured Verrucomicrobiales bacterium | reverse complement strand
CGATCCGTCCCGCTCGCCGCAGGGCCTCGGTTCGCGGAAAACGCCCCGGCCGAATCAGGGCGAACCCGATCTTAAACCCCGCCATCGCCGCGAAAATCATCCCGATGAGTTCCGGGGTGGCGTGACCGCTGACCCAGAGCAGAAATTTGATCGGATCCCCCGCCTGAATCAGATAACCGGTCGATGCCCCCATCGCGAGCCCATTGAAGACGACGAAGAAAATCGTCCCCAGCCCAAAAAGCATCCCGCCGGCGAAAATCCGCAGATCGATCCCCACATTATTACGAATGTAGAAGCCGAACATCGCGAAATTCGAGCCGAAGCTATCGCGCAAATCCTTGAGCTCGGCGTCTTTGCCAAATCCGGTCTGCAGCATCTCCATCGTCGCTGGATCGAGGATCGACTCCACCCAGCGCTGGTCATAATAGCTCGAAGCGACCATCGCCCCAAACGGGCCCCAAAAAATGAGCATCGTGAACCAGAACAGACGCCATTCCTGACGAACGATTCGGGGCAAGCCCTGCCCGAGAAATCGCCCGGCCCGCACCCAGAATCCTTTGAGCTCGCGATGAATGTAGTAGTAGCCGCGAATCACCAGCTGGTTGAGCCGCTCGCTCAAACTCAGCTCATACATGCGGTGTTCTGCTAGCGAGGCATCGCTGCAAACCTGACGAAACAACCCCGGAAGCCGCTCGGCCTCCTCCGGCGTCGCCGTTCCCGCATCCAGACGATCCAACAAGGTCTCCAGCTCTCGCCAGCGGTCCTGGTTTTGATTCTGGAACGTGTTCGAATTCATGAATGCCGCAGTGGAAGAATGAGGGAGGCGTGGGAGGAACAAAGGGCGTGGCTCATCACTTCCGTCAACCCGAGGTGCGAATCCATTGAGCAATCCGTTGGAGTTTTTCGACGCCGGGCCGCCCCGTTGTCGCCGTCAATCCGCCTGCCAAATTCGCCAATTCTTCCTGGCGCGCTTCGGACCAATTCGCCGCGCGATTGGCAAACGCCACAATCGCGCCTTGCTCCTCCCGACTCAGCGGCAAGCCGGGCCGCAGGGCTCGAACGTCACCGGCCACCTCCGTTGCGCTCTCCTTAGCATCCGTGTAAACGACAACGGTCCCGGCCGCCAAATCGCCGAGACGCTGGAATTTGCGAGTCGTGAGGCAGGAGGCGAGACCGATTCCATAGGTAAACGGTAACATGTCCACAAATCGTAGGACGTTGCGGATCACCGCTTGAGTCAGGGAAATGGGCGCGCCTGAAGTTCGCACGACCCGGAGTCCGAAGAGTCGCTTTCCGGGCGTGGCTCCATTCTTAGAAACTTCAAAAAAGACAAAATAACCCCACTCCATCATAAACATAAGAAGAAGAATCAAGCCCTGACTGATGTCGGAGCCTTCCTCAGTGCCCCTCATGACGGCCGTGACCACGAGCGAGATCACGATCGCGCTGATGACCAAAACGGTGGATTTGATCGCCGTATCGACCAGATAGGCCAAGCCTCGCGCCGCTGGCCCCGCAAGCCGCAAGCGGATTTCCGCGCCTTCCGCAATCTCGATCTTCTGAAGAGTGTCTAGCTGTTCCGTCACGGAGTTTCGCACCACGATCAAACCACAAACCAGAGGATTCGCGAGCACAAAGCCATCTTTCGCCCCTCCGGAAGGTATCGGTTAGACCCCAACTCGCCCAAACTCCTTGGAAGTTTTCCGCGCTTTCCCGACCATCACGACAAAACCACAGCTTCCGAGGGTTTGGGCTTGCCGTCGCCCCCGTTCACTTCCAAACTTCCGCAGGGTAAACCAATTTTCGAAATCATGGTGCTAGCGCAAATTCTTGAAGGAGCTACCGAAGGCGTCCGTTACGTCTATGTCGAACCTGGCAGGCTGGAGTTTATGATCGTTCTGATTGGCGTGGTCATCGGACTGTCGATTGGCCGATTGGTCAATTTCAGCGCTGAAATCGTGGTTCAGCGGGACAACGTGACTTGGAACTACAGCTTTCTGGTTTACCTCATGGCCCTCTTTCTCTATCAGGTTTTGTACTGGTGGTGGGCTTGGGACCTCAAAGAGTTTTTCCAAAAAGGGGAGACGACCCTGACGTTTCTCAGCTATCTGCGGCTTCTCCTTGTCCCCCTCCTCCTCTATCAAGCCACAGCGGTTCTTTGCAAGGACCTGCGGGACAAGGAACCCTTCGATATGCGCGAGCACTTCGAGCATCAAGCACGCGCTTTTTACCTGATCGTCGCGGCGCTGATTATCACTGTATCTTTACAGGATTATTTCCTGTTTGAGCGAACCTGGGAGAACCACCAGACGGAGATCATCATCCGGGGCGCAGCCCTGATCATCGTTTTTGTGGCACTCGCCATACGCCCCCGGGTCAGCCATTCCTTTCATTTCCTCCTCGCGCTGATCATTCTTCTGTTACTCTGTTATTTCATCTACGACCAGGCTATCGCCCCCGATCTAGCCCGGGAAACGGAACATGCGATGCAGATGGTTCCCCCACAGACGATGTCTATCATCGCAACTTGAACCACTGAAGGCCGCCTACGGAGGAAAGCCGAATCCTAACTTCACCGCCGCGTATTCCGGATGGACGGAACCGTCTTGACGACGAATGACGAGCGGCGGCTCTTCCCAGGTCTGCTGGTGAAGGGATTCGGGTAGGTCCTGGCTGCGCATGAGGACGGAAAGAGCCAGAAGCGGTGGCTCGCCTTCCCGGAGAACGACGGGACGCTGCCGAATGATGGTGAGGCCGTGAGCCCGGGCTGCTTCGGTGAGACGCCGGGCTTGTTCCGGAGGCGTGGCGGGGAAGACGCAGGCGAAGATGCCACCATTTTCGAGGTGAGCGCCGGCGGTTTGGCAATAGTCGGCGATGGTGCCGCGAACCTCGAAGCGACAGGCGGTTTTTTGCGGATGATCGCCTTCCACTCCGCTGCCGAGCGGGAAATAAGGCGGGCTGCCGAGAATGAGGTCAAAGCGCTCCTCGGGCCCGAGAATGTCGGGATCTCGAAGATCACCTTCGCGAATCTCGAAACGATCTTCAAAGCCGTTCCAGCGAACCGATTTGCGAGCCAGGCGAACGCTTTCCGACTGCGCTTCCACCGTCACCACGGGAACGCCCGGTAAGCGCCAGGCCGCAACCATCGCCACCGTTCCAATGCCACTTCCGAGATCGAGGATGCGCCGAGCGCTCGGACACCAGGACGTCCCATACCAAGCCGTGAGAATGTCGTCCGTGGAATAGCGGTGGCCGCTGCTGAGCTGAAAAATGCGCAGGTGACCACAGAGGACATCGAGGGTTTCGCCCTCGCCAAGCGCGAGCTCCGGATCATCCGCGCTTCCCGGAACGGGGTCACCGGGAATCGCATACCCGCGAAAATGGGTCTTCGGAGAAATATCCTTGGGGCGTCGGGCCATGATGATTTCTCCCTACAACCCGGGCGAGCGAACCGCAAAAACAAAGGGAAGCCTTCGGTTTGCCCCTCGCGAGGTTGAAAGAGAGAACATGCGTGATGCGTGCTATTTTTGACCTCATTTTGGCGAATTTACACCAACCCATCATGCGGTAATTCTCCCAAAACTTGCGGCCTGATTCATTGCTATTCGGCCGGACTTCCATCACAGTTTCACCCATGTTCGACTTTCTCGCTGAAACCCCTGGTGATCGTTCGCATCTTTGCTCGAAACAACATCGCCGCGAATTCCTCCAAGCCGGCGTGCTCGGCACGGTGGGCCTTTCGCTCCCGCAGTATCTCGCGGCCAAGCAAAATGGCGGGGTCAAACCCGGCCACGAAAATCGAGCCTGCATCATGATTTTCAACCTCGGTGCTCCCAGCCACATCGATCTCTGGGACATGAAACCGGATGCGCCGAGCGAGATTCGGGGACCGTTCAAGCCGATTCGCACGAAGTCGCCCGAGATCGACATTTCCGAGATTCTGCCGATGCATGCCAAGGTGGCGGACAAGTTCAGCCTGGTTCGCAGTTGTCATCATAGCGGGGCGGCGGTGCATGACGCCGGCTGGCAGATTATGCAAACGGGTCGCCGCTTCACCGGCGGGATTTCGACCCCGCACGTCGGCGCGGTTTCCAGCTACCTGAAAGGCCGCAAATCGGATCTCCCGCCCTTCGTGGTGTTACCGGAGTTAATGGGACGCGGCGGCGGAAATCTGCCGAATGGCCAGGCCGGCGGTTTCCTCGGGAAGGCGCATGATCCCTTTGCCCTCATGGCGGATCCTTCCAAAAAGGATTTTCGGGTTCCTGATCTGCTGCCTCCGGACCAAATCGGGGCGGCGCGACTGGATCGGCGACGCAAGATGCGCGACATCGTCGAGGAAAGCGTCAAGAACTTCGAGGCGAGCGAAGATGCTCGACTGTTGGATGAAAACTTCCAAGCCGCTTTCCGGATGATGACCAGCGAACAGGCTCGAAGCGCCTTCGATCTTTCCCGGGAAACTGACAAGACCCGGGAGCGATACGGAATGAACCGAGTCGGTCAGTGTTTTCTTCTGGCGCGGCGCCTCGTCGAAAACGGGGTCCGCTTCGTCACCGTGAACACCTTTTTGACGGTGTTCAATGAGCTGAGTTGGGACATTCACGGCTCGAAGCCCTTTATCAGCGTGAAGCAGATGGAGGAGCAGGTCGCGCCCATGTATGATCAAGGTTACTCCGCACTCCTGGAGGATTTGTTCGATCGCGGAATGCTGGATGATACGCTTGTGACCACGCTAGCGGAATTTGGCCGAACCCCAAAGGTGAATCCAGCCGGCGGGCGCGATCACTGGCCGCAGTGTTTCACGGTTTCCTTCGCCGGAGGCGGGGTGCAAGGCGGACAGGTGGTTGGGAAGAGCGATCCCATCGGTGGATTCCCGGCGGAACGGCCCGTCGGACCTCCTGAAGTCGTGGCGACCATTTTCCACAGTCTCGGGCTCGACCCGGAGAGTCACCTCCCCGGCCCGGCCGGTCGCCCGTTTCCCTTGGTCGACTTCGGACACGATCCGATTCACGAGCTGTTTGGTTAAATCCCACGTTTTCCATCCATGAAACCCTCCCCTCTTTCCGCCCTCTTGGCGCTCTTGCTTCCTTTCACGGCCAGTGCCGCCGAACTGACGATTCTCCCCCGGGAGATCACGCTCTTCGGCCCCAAGGCGCGCCAACATCTGCTCGTCGTGCCCCAACTGGAGGCGGGCACCTACGGCGATGAAATTCGCGACGCTGTAATTCAGTCATCCGATCCCGCAGTGGTGGCGGTGGAAAGCGGCGTGCTCGTTCCCAAAGCGAACGGAACCGCCACGATCACCGCTCGGACCGCCGATGGCCGAGTGGCCGAAGTCTCGGTCGACGTCCAGCACTTCGAGTTCGACACCGAGTGGAGCTTCCGCAATCACGTTCTCCCGGTCATCTCGAAACAAGGCTGCAACATGGGTGCCTGCCACGGCGCGGTGGCGGGAAAAGGCGGCTTTCGGCTCAGCTTGCGAGGGTATGATCCGGAAACCGATCATCACCTGATCACGCGCGAAGCCCGGGGGCGACGCATCGAATTGAGCGATCCCGGGCGCAGCCTCCTGTTAACGAAAGCGACCACCGCTCTGAAGCACACCGGTGGCAAACACATCGAAGTCGGCTCACGCGATTACGAAATTCTCGCCAACTGGATTTCCGACGGCGCCGCGCCGCCCAACCCCGAGGATCCGCGACTCGCCGGACTGGAGATTTTCCCTTCTCTCTCGATCTTGGAACCGGGCGACGAGCAACGTCTCCTCGTCCGCGCCACCTACACGGACGGACGCAGTGAAGACGTCACCCAGTGGGCCAAGTTCACCTCCTCGAACGAGGCCGTCGCGATGGTGACTGACGATGGGGACATCTCCGTGGTCGGCCCCGGCGAAGGCGCGGTCACCGCCTGGTTCTCCAGCCAAATCGTCACCGCCAGAATCTCCGCCCCGTTCCCGAACCAGATCCCGAGCGACATCTTCGCGACTGCACCGAAGCGGAATTTCATCGACGAAGGCGTTCTCGAACAACTGGAGCGGCTCAACCTGAAGCCGTCCGCCCGTTCCAGCGATTCCGAATTCATCCGCCGCATCTATATCGATACGATTGGGGTCTTGCCAACCGCAGAAGAGACTCGCGCCTTTCTCAGCAATGCTTCTCCCCGGAAACGAGACGAACTGATCGATGACCTCCTCCAACGCGAAGAGTTCATCGACTATTGGGCCTATCGCTGGTCGGACATGCTCCTGGTGAATGGACGCAGACTTCGCCCCAAAGCGGTCGAGGCGTATTATACGTGGATCCGTGGCTGCGTAGAACAGAACATGCCCTGGGATGAGATGGCTCGCCAATTGGTCACGGCCAAGGGGAGCAGTATCGAAAACGGCGCGACGAACTTTTTCGCGGTCCACCAGGATCCGGAAACGATGGCGGAAAACGTCAGTCAGGCGTTCCTCAGTCTTTCGATCAATTGCGCCAAGTGCCACGATCATCCTCTGGAGAAATGGACCAACGATCAATACTATCAGTTCGCCAATCTCTTTGCCCGAGTCCGGGCCAAAGGTTGGGGCGGCGATGCGCGCAATGGTGATGGAATCCGCACGCTCTATATCGAAGAGCGCGGAGATCTGGTTCAGCCCCGCACCGGGAAACCGCAACCTCCCGCTCCCCTGGATGCCGAGCCAATCCATCCGGATGATCCGGGGGATCGCCGAGAAGTCCTTGCCAAATGGCTCACGTCTCCTGAAAACGATCACTTCAGCCGATCCATCGCCAATCGAGTCTGGGCAAACTTCTTCGGAATCGGCTTAGTCGATCCGGTCGATGATCTCCGTGCATCGAACCCCGCCAGCAACGAGCCGGTTTTGGCCGGAATCTCGGAATATCTGGTCGAGCACAAGTTCGACCTGAAAGCGCTGATGCGTTTCATCCTCCAGAGCGAAACCTATCAACGCAGCAGCGTCGCTCTTCCGGAGAACCAGGACGAACAGCGCTACTTCTCCCGCTACTATCCCCGCCGGATGATGGCTGAGGTGCTGCATGATGCCGTTGCCTCGATCACCCAAGTCCCGACCGAGTTTACCGAGATTACGTTGGGCGATGGGAGCAAGCAGAAGACGGAGTTCTATAAGAAGGGCACGCGAGCGATCCAGTTGTTCGATTCCGCCGTCGCTTCCTACTTTTTGAAGACCTTCGGACGGAATGATCGCGAGATTAGCTGCGAGTGTGAACGATCCAGCCAACCCAGCCTCGTTCAAGTCCTCCACGTCTCGAACGGAACCACCATCAACGACAAGTTGCGAGCGGAGACCAGCGTGGTGACGGAACTCACTTCGAAGCCGATGGAGCCGAAGCAGATCGTTGAGGAAGCTTATCTCCTTTGTTTATCCCGCCTTCCTACAGACCGGGAAAGCAGCGGTCTAACGGAGATCATCGCCAGCGCTCCACCGGAAGAGAAACGCATCGTCGTCGAAGACATGTTCTGGTCGCTCATGAGTTCCCGGGAATTCCTCTTCCAACACTAAACAGCCCCTTTCCATGCCTCGATCCATGCCCCGCATCGTCCTCTACTACAGCCTCTTCTTTGGGTTCGCGCTCTCGGCTACCGCCGCACCGGACTACCATCAAGACATCGCACCGCTGCTTCGCCAATATTGCGCGGGCTGCCACAACGACGTGGATCTCGACGGTGACTTCTCCGTCGAGTATTTCAGCGATCTCGACGAAGGCCTCAACCTCCGACCGGGCGATCCCGAAAAGAGCGAGTTAATTCGGTTGATCACCGGACAAGCCAAGGAACCGATGCCTCCGGCTGACGAACCGCAACCCAGCCAGGAGGAGATTGCGATCTTCAAAGCCTGGATCGCCGCTGGCGCGAAAGGTCCCTCCGGTGCTGATGACTTCTCGATCCTGGCCCACCTCGAAGTTCCTGAGATCACGGCCAGCCCGGGACCACGCTCCATCACCGCGATGGCGGAGTCCTCCTCCGGCTTACGCGCCACCGCTTCCTTCGGGAGAATCCAACTTGGGGATCGGGTGATCGATGATCTTCCCGGTAAAGTGAACGCTCTCCATTTTTCTGTGAACGGCGATCTGCTGCTCGCCGCCAGTGGAATCACCGGACTCAACGGCATCGCAATCCTGTTTGATACCAAGACCGGCAAGAAGCTGGCCGAGTTCGGTGATGGCTATCATCGCGATGTCCTCTATGACGCGGAAATCTCTCCGGATGGAACGAAAGTCGCTACGGGAGGTTACGATCGGGCGATTGCGATTTGGGATCGGACCAGTGGCGAGCAACTCCAGTCCATTGAAGTTCACAACGGCGCGATTTTTGACCTGGCTTTCAGCCCCGATGGAACGGTCTTGGCCAGCGCGAGTGGAGACTCAACCGTAAAGCTCTGGAGAGTCGATACCGGACAGCGCCTCGACACCCTCAACCAACCGCAGGGCGAGCAGTTCACGGTAGAGTTCACGCCGGACGGCAACTATATTCTCGCTGCCGGAGCTGATCATCGGATCCGGATGTGGCGCTATATTTCACGAACCAAGCCGCAGATCAATCCTCTGGTTCACGCCCGATTCGCTCACGAAGACGCGGTGGTGAAAATCGCCGTGTCCGCAGATGGCAAAACCTTGATTTCCTCTGGCGATGACCGCGCCATCAAGCAGTGGGCGCTGCCCGCGCTGCGTCAGGTTCGGGCGTGGGAAAACCAGCCGGACGTCGCTCCAGCGCTGGTGTTGCGAAACCAGGAATTGGTCGTCGCTCGAATGGACGGCTCGCAGGCGTCTCTGAAATTGGCAAGGTCCGCACCGGCTCTGAATCCAGCAGCTGCTGGCACGATGCAAGCCGCGGTAAGCGCAAAAAGCGATCGCGAGGTCATGATGCTGACGGAGATCGAGCCAAACGATCAACCCAGCGAAGCCATGTCCGCGCAACGCTTGCCTGCCGAAATCAGCGGCCAGATTGGTTCTGAAGCAGACGCTGACAACTTCTGGTTTCACGCCAACGCAGGAGAAACCTGGGTGCTGGAGACCGACGCGGCCCGCAGCAAGTCCAAGCTGGATTCCAAAGTCCAAGTCTTCCATGCCAACGGCGACCCCGTCGAACGGATCAAGCTTCAGGCGGTGCGAGATTCCTGGCTCACCTTCCGAGGGAAAGACTCCAACACGTCCAACGACTTCCGGGTTCACAACTGGCGCGAAATGGAGCTGAACGAGTATCTTTACGCAAACGGTGAAGTCGTGAAGCTCTGGCTTTACCCGCGCGGCCCCGACTCCGGCTTCAAAGTTTATCCAGGGATGGGCAATCGCCGCACCTACTTCGGCACCAGCGCACTCTCCCATCCGCTGGGTCAGCCCGCATCGATCGTGGAACCGATTCCCGTCGGCGCAGAGCCAGCCGCGAACGGACTGCCCGTCTACACGATTTTCTACGAGAACGACGATGACCCCAGCCGCCATTTCGGTTCGGATTCCCGGCTCATCTTCACCGCGCCGACGACTGGCGACTATGTGGCACACGTCAGTGACGTCCGTGGATTTGGCGGCGAGGGCTTCCACTACCGACTCAAGATCCGGCCTCAAAAACCGGATTTTAAACTCACGCTAACCGGCCTGAAAGACCCGACCATCAATCTGGGCAGCGGAAAGGAATTCGTCCTCAACGTCGATCGGTTCGACGATTTTGACGGAGAAATTCGGGTTGATATCACCGGCCTCCCCGCCGGCTTTACGGTAACGAACCCCATCATCATTGAGGCCGAGCAAACCATGGCCACCGGCACCATCTTCGCCGAACCCGACGCCACGCCTCCCTCTCCCGGAGAAGCCAAGCTCTCCAAGCTAACGGCAACCGCCACTCTCGGTTCGAGCGAGGTCACTCGAGAAATCGGGACGTTCGGCGAGATCAAGTTAGGACCAGCCCCGCCCATCACCATCGAGATTCAATCGACCGATCCCGCAGCCAAGCCCGATCATCCTGTCGTCCTCGAAATTCGGCCCGGCCAGACCATCACCGCGAAAGTCGTCGCCAATCGCGGCGCGTTCAAAGAGCGGATCGAACTCGGCAAAGAAGACGCGGGCCGCAATTTCGCGCACGGCCTGATCGTCGACAACATCGGCCTCAGTGGCTTGATGCTCCCGGACGGCATCAGCGAGCGAACCTTCTTCATCACCGCATCCCCATGGGTCCAGCCCAGTGAGAGAATGGTTCATTTGAAGACCGGCCAGGGCGGAAGCCAGACAACTCGCCCCGTCTTGTTGCGGGTTCTTGGGGCCAAGCAGTAGGCGGCGTTACCGCGAAATCGTGCCGCTGACCGTTCCGGCTTTTCCACCGGGACTCCACCAGCTGCCCACGTAAACGTCGTTGTGGAAGAGAACTCGCGCGGACCAGGTTCCGCCATCTCCCGTTCGTGCATCGTTTAGGATCACCACTGCGGAATCACCCGCAAACTTCACGACCACCGGAATGGGATGCTCCAGCGTCTGCCCTTTGTGCTGAACCCGGGTTACGAGATGCCACTGATCTCCTTCCTTCTTCTCGGCCCGTACGATGTGATACGCATCGCTGCGGTCTTCACCCACGTTCCCATCCCGGACCGGCGCCCAGGTTCCCTTCAAGGTCGCATTCTTCAGCATGGCGACGAAGGCAGATTCGACTGCGGCGGAATCGGTTTCAGCATGGGTCCACAACATGGAGCTCAGGAAAAAGGCGGAAAAAATCAGGGCTTTCATGACAGTCACTGAAGATGAAAATGGACGCGACGCCACCAGAAAGCTTTGCCAAAAAGGAATTCTTCACCCTTCACATGGGGCGAACACTAGCGCGCCAACTCTTCATTCTCTTGACTCTTTTGCGTGCGCTTGACTGAAGTCTGCTCCAGAATTTTTCGCCCCTAACTTCCCTCTCCTATGCCAGAAACGCCGCCGTTCAAATTTCGAGGATTTCTCAGTTACAGTCGCCGAGACGCAAAAGAAGCCAAAGCACTTCATCGTCGCCTCGAACGCTATCAGATCCCGAAAAGTCTTCGTTCCGTCGCGAAAAAGACGCTTGGAAGATTCTTTCGCGACAAGGAAGAACTCGCCGCTTCGTCAGAACTCAAAGGCGAACTAACCGAAAATCTGGATGAATCGCAGTGGCTCATCGTGTGCTGCAGCCCCGAAGCTGCCGCCTCAAAATGGGTCAATGCCGAAATCGAGCACGTCATCCAAACTCGGGGTCGGGATGCCATTCTCGCCGTCATTCTGGAAGGCGAACCGGAAGCGGTGTTTCCTCCCGCCTTGCAGGAACTTCCGCCTCTTGCCGCCGATTTTCGCCCGAATGGTGATGGCCAGGACATCGGCTTTCTCAAACTCGTTGCCGGCATTCTCAACGTGGATCTCGGCGAACTCCGGGATCGGGAAGCCGCGGCCCAACGGCGACGCGCCCGCATTCGATCCGCTCTCGTCGCACTGTTCGCGCTGCTCGCGATCGCGGCTTCTGTCAGCGCCTATTTCGCGATTCAGCAACGCGATCGCGCGGAAACAATGGCCCTGGAGGCGATCGATATCGGCGCGGGCGTGGTCGATAAAGCCGGCGACCTCTCCCGAACCTACGAGGTTCCCACAGAAGCGGTCGAAGGACTGCTCACCTTTGCCGAAGGCCGCTTCGAGCGCCTTTTTGCCGCAGGCGTGCAAAGTCCGGAGCTGGATCGCAGACGCGCCGCGCTCCTTCTCAGCTTTGCGGAAATCGCGAATCGCTCCGGTGACATTGCCGCCCAGCGCCGCTATTCCGAAACCGCGATCGAACAACTGGCGGACCTCGTCGAACGTGGAGAAGCCATCGGCGGTCACTACACCCAGGCTCTGATGTCCGCCGGTCAAGCCGCCCTCGCCCAAGGCGAAGAAGGCGTCGCCATGAAGCATTTTTCCGGCGCGCTCTCCATTGCCCGCGCCAGTTATGAAGAAGGCGACGCCGACACCAATCTTCGCCATCTCTACGGTCGAGCGCTTTACGAAATGGCCCGCGCGAAGCTGAGTCGATTGGATGGTGCGGGCGCCGCCCCTTTGCTTGAGGAAGCCGCGCCACTCTTTGAAGCGAATTGGGAAGCAGAACCCGACGACGAAATCCACGTGACCAATCTGATTGTTTGTCTCGATTTACTCGGCGGTGCTCAGGCGTTGAACCAAGACCTGGACGCGGCGCGGGCGACTCTGGATCGCTCGATCGATCTTGGAAAACGCTGGGTTCAAGAACGCCCTGACAGTCTCACCGCCAGAACGACGCTGGCCAACTCGCTGACCAAACTGGCTCAGACCCAGCTCGATACCGGGAACGCGCCGGGCTCGGTCCAAACCTACGACGAATCGATCCAAATGACGCGAGAGCTCTCCGCCGTCGATTCCGGCAACGCTCGGTTGCAGAAGGACCTCGCGCTTCGACTCGTCCTCTCTTCGCAGGCGCTCGAACAAACCGGCGACCTCAAATCGGCCATGCAGCGCATCCTGGAAGGACTCCAAATCGCCGAACGCGCCATGGCCATTGACCCGTCGAACATTGATCTCAAAAACACCTATCTCCAGATGCTCGATACCGGGTACGGAACCGCCGAAAAGCTCGGCGATCCGCCAACGATGCTCCAACTGGCGCAGAAAATGGTTCCCGTTCATGAGGAGAAGCGCGCCCAATTAGGCGATCAACCAGCTCTCCTCCAAGCCCATGCCTATGCCCTGGAAATGGTGGGCGACGCCTCCGCCGCGAATCGCAATCTGGAAGGCATGCTCCAAGCTTACGGCGAAGCCGTTCCGATCCGGAGAGCCGTCCTTGAGCTCAACCCGGAATCGGTCGAAGCTCAAACCGCCCTCGCCGGTCCCCTGCACGCGCTGGGGCTGAGTCACAAATTCGCCAAGCAAACCGACGAGGCTCTGCAAGCGCTGAAAGAAGCGGCCCTTCTTCGCACCGCGCTCGCCACGCAAGATCCCGGCAACAGCGCGATCGCCTTCGCCGCGTCGGAAAGCTATCAGCAGCTCGCCATCGTTCAGGCCGATTCCGATGGAGCTGCCTGCCTCGCCAGCCTGGAGTCCGCCGAAGCGCTCCTTGTCGATCTCGTCAAGGCGCATCCAGACAACACCAATTACCAAGGATCCCTCAAAAAGACGCGCGACATCTTAGAGATGGTCCGCGACTCGCTCACTCCGGCACCGGCTCCAGTTCCTGAGCCAGATCCCGAGCCAGATCCCGAGCCAGAACCTGCGACACCTGCACCCGCTCCTGAACCGAAAGAAGATACCGCTACCCCAAAGGGAGGAACCGCACCTGTTTCGAGTCCGAATTAGTTAGCGCACTACTTCCTTTCCCTGCACGATTTGGTGATCAAAGACTCGCGATACGGACTGTGTGATTCTCCGAGCCCACCGGTCCAATCCTGCCGCTTTTCGTCACTTCTTCCGCCAAATCTTCACGTCATCGACGGCGGCATGGCCCGGAACGAGCAGTCGCAAGAGCCGCTTGGTCGGGTGGGCAAAGCCCTCGGATCGAAACCTCCCGACTTCCGTTCCATTGATCGTCACGGTGGCTTGATCGCCCTCGATCTGAACCCGCAGGTCGTGCCACTCCCCTTTCGCTATCGGGTGATCGATCCAGCGCTTCTTGGTGTTGAGCTCGGCGAGGATCTCTGGCGTCAGTTCACCGGCTTCCCGCATTTTGCGTATCTTCAGATTCATTGCACCGGTCTTCTTATCCTCGAAATACACCTTCTCCAGACTGACGGTGACGCTGAAAAGGTGCCCGGCATGCACGCTTTTCAAATCGAGATCCGCGACGTTCAGCTGCAATTGATCGCCATCGTGATCCAGGCGAAACCGCATTCCCAGGGTTCCATCCTCGAACAGGAACGCGTGCCGCGTGGAAACCGCGTGGTTGGCTCCTTCCGCCGTGTGCATGAACATGGCTCCATCGCGCAAGTCCACCTGCTTGCGTCCTCCCGCAGTTCTGTCGCTACTTGTCGTCCACTCGTTTCCCGGCTCATCCGTCTCTTCCTGGGATTCGCTGCGTTCAAAGGCATCCTCAAAGATCAATTCGCCAAAGCCAGGGTCCGCACGAAGGAGAGGTGGCAACGTCAGGGCGAGCAAGGTCACGGCCAGGAGAGGGATTGGGTTCATTTCTCAGGAACGGTCAGAATCGACCAAATGCCCATTCCTTTTTTCCTTCTGATGGTTTGACGACCGGATGTCAGGGTGTCGCTTCCATGACGATTTTAGAACGATGAATCGGGGTCACGGATCGCCAGGATGGGCCCATCCGGATCTCATCGACGAAGCGCACCTTTTGCGAGTTCGAGGTCAGGACCAGCAAATCGTAAAGGGCATCTTGGCGGAGGTTCGTCACGGTGATGTCCCACTCCGCCGGTTCCACAATGTCGAGCGGTTCTTCCCGGGTGTAGAATCGGAAACTGACGCGATCCGTTGCCGTGATGCGCGTCTCGATTTTTGCGACGCAGAAGATCGTCTGTCCTCCCGGGATTTCCCGGATCGCGCGCGTCGATGGACCACTTTCCGTGGCGACTCGCGGCCGTAGCGCCCGCTCCCACCCCAGGCTGAGCGATTCCCCAAAGTAGTCTTCTGAAGAGCGAAAGGTGAACCGCAGATCCTGACGCTCCGATTTGCCATCTTCCGGTTCCTTCGTCAGGGTGGCCGGCTCCGTCACGAGAAAGCTGAAATAGCGGATTCCCCACTTGGACATGTCGATTGGCTTCGCCATTTCTCGCAACCAGATATTGGCTCCCTCCGGCATTTCCAGCATCCCGAGCTGCCCGCCTTTCAAGGGCCAGGCGACGTCCATCTTGCTCATGGCGATGGTGAGATCGTCGCTCGTTTCCTCGAGCTGGTCGCGACGTTCTTCCGGCAAGCGTTGACGCCAGGGGCCGATCCACCCTTTCCCGCCGGTGAGTTCATCGGGCCGATAGTGGCCCGGATCGACGTGAAACCCTTCATACGCCGTCATCAGATCGCGGCGTTCGCGGGGGTTGGCGCGCTCCAAGAGTTCTTGAAAGCGTGGCGCGTTGAGATCCACGACGCTCCGCCCGGAATCGAAATTCCCCGCCAGCCGAACCGCGTGTCCCGCCTCGATCACGCTCCCCGGCTTTTCCCGAAAATCTGCGCCGAGCGCGACCTCCCCTTCGTGGACGTGAAGTTCTGTCGTTCCCGAATCTTCGACCCGCACCGCAAACTCGGTTCCGAGATCGATCAGCCGCCCCGATGGCGTGTCGAGGACGAACCCTTCTGCGCCTTCTTCGGCTCGAATCACAACCTCGCCGCGAAGCAGCATCGCCGCAGTAGCGCTTTCCAGTTGCAGCCCGACCGCCCCGGTCAATACCGCCTCCGCCCCGCCGTCGAAACGAATCAACGCCGTCCCTCTCTGGAGCTCCATCACTCCCGCTGCCAACCGTTGCCCTTCCGCAAAGCTTTGATCCTTCCAGCGACAATTCTCCGCGAAAATCAGAGTCCCGATCCGGGGATTCGCCGCGCGAAGCGTTTCGTCTTCGATCCGAAGCGATAGCAGCATCTGAATCCCGAGACTGAACAGCAGCGTCACGACGGCGGCGACCGCAAGCCAACCTACGGCTCGAGCGATCGGGAGGTGAATCAGCCGTCCCCCAGTCATCGAATCCTCACGATCAGGTTCCACGATGGGCGGATACTTCTCTAACAACGCATTCACCTGCATAAAACGTAAATAATAGGCACGCGCCGCCGGATCCTGACTCAGTACCTCCTCTAATTGAGCAAGCTCTTCCTCCGTAATTCCCTCGTCTCGCAGCTTTCCGCAGAGGCGACTGAGCGCTTCGTTCGTTTCCTTCATCCTACTGGTCCTTTGAATTTCAGCTGTAGCGAGACGCAGCGCATCAACGCCTCGTAAATCTTGTTCATCGATCGGCTCACGACGGACTCGGACTTGCCAATCCGCTTCGAAACTTCCCGATTCGTTCCGCCGGGTTCGAAACGCCACCGCACCATTTCCTGTTGCTTCGTCGGAAGCTTCAAGACACAGCGCTCCAGGGCGGCGAGGGTGTCATCGGTATTGTCGAGAAACGCTTCCGCCTCCCCGCTCAGCGTTTCGATGAGATCATCGCCAAACTGGAGCCGCTTCGACTCGCGGGCCTTCTTCTGGCGAAAATAGCGAACCTGATGATAAGCCGTCCGATACGCCCACCGGTCGAAACGCGTTCCCTTCTCGAACTGATCGAACTTCCGCCAGAGCACGGAGGCCGTCTCCTGCATCACGTCATCCGCATCGGCCCGCTGATAGAGCAGGCTCCGCACGTAGGCATAGATCCTCGGCTGATACTCCATGAACAGCTGCATGAATTCGTCGTGACGGGAATCGTCGGGCATGATCTACCGGAACTATAGCCCGCAGGGTGGAAAGCTTGCGCCCTTTTTGCGAAGTTTCGGCAGCCTTGTCGAACTACGCCACGTCCAGCCCTTTTAACGGCCCGGACGCGGTCGAGAATTCTCCGGCCATCACCCCTAGGCGTTGCAGCATGGTCAGATAGAGATTGGAGAGGGGCGTTTCGCCTTTGCTCTCGCAGTTGAGATGCTGTCCATGGCGGAACCCGCCTCCGGCCAGAATCAGGGGGAGATTGGCGTTACTGTGGCTGTTCGCATTTCCCATGTTGGACCCTAGCAGACACATGGTCTGCTGGAGCAGATTCGACTCCCCTTCGCCCGACGCTTTGAGAGCCCCGAGCAGGCGGCCGAATTCCTTGAGCTGGGCGGTCTCGACAATCGAAAGTTGCTCACGAGAATCCTTCTGCCCTTGTTGATGGGTGAGGGCGTGATGAGGAAGATCGACGCCGGGGAGATCGACCTTCGGGTTGAACTGCTGGGTTGCAAAGATCGTCACCAACCGGGTCGAATCGGTTTCGATCGCCAGCTTTGCCATGTCCAGAATCAGGCGGGTGCGATCGACCAGCGCTTCCGCCGCCCGAACGTCTTTCGGCTCTTTCACGGGGACGGACGGCTTCGGCTTCGTCTCCCATTCCGCCGTTTCATGAAGGCGATGCTCCAACTCTCGAAACGAGGTGAAAAACTGATCCAACCGCGCCTTATCCTCCGCACCCACCTGCTTTTCGAGCGTCTTCACCCGATCAGAAAAGGAGTCCATCAAACTCTGGCCGTCCTTCAATCGGGTAACCTGACGCTTCACTTCCTGGGGAGAGCCCTGAACAAAGAGCTGACGATAAATCTCTGAGGGTGAACCTTCCGAAGGGATGCGAACCCCGTCCGCGGAGTAGGATAAAGAACCGCCGCCCGGGCCGATGCGCAGGGAGAGCGACGGAAATCGCGTGGAACTCCCGATTTGATTCGCGGCAAATTGATCCAGCGAGATGGTATTCTTAAAGCCGGGTTTCCGGGGATGAATCGCTCCCGTCAGAAAACACTTATCCGTCTGGTGTCCGCCCACGCATTCCGGATGAGAGAGGCCGGAAAAGACGGTGAAGTCCTTCCGATACTTCTTCAGCACCGCCGTGTAGGGACTGTCGATGTAGTCCGGCCCGGCGGTCTTCGGGAAAAAGTGGTCCGGGATGAAGCCGAGGTCATTGCAGATCGCGATAAGGCGTCGTGGCCGTTCCTCCGAACTCGCTTCGCCTTGAGCCATGGAGCGCAGCAACGGTAAGGCTAACACCGCCCCTGAACCGCGGAGGAAGGTCCGGCGTGGAAGGCGGGAGCGGGAAATTCGATGAGGGAAGTTCATGATGGGAGGAAGGTTGAAACGGACTGGCGGGTTATTTCTCCTGGAAAAGGCGACTTTGCACGACGGCGTGGATCATGGATCGGGTTCCGTAGCCGGAATCGCTCAGCTGACTCATGAGCTCATCCACCACCGGGCGGTCGGCAAATCCGATCGGTGCGCCGGTGCTGTAAATGATGAACTGCTCAAGGAGGTTACGAGCCAGTTGGTCCTGGCGCTCAATCAGGATCCCTTTGAAATCCTTGATCCCGCGAAATTTCGTTCCGTCGGGGAGCTCGCCAGAGGAATCGACCGGTAAGGCCAGCCTTGCCTTGGAAGGACGCCCTTCATGGAGCAGTCCCCCAATCAGATCCCCTTTCTCCAGGGAACGATAGCGCGTCCGATAGGCTCCCATCACGTCAAATCCCTCGAGCGCAAATCCCGGCGGATCGATCTTTGCGTGACAAGTGGCGCAAGATGCGTCCTGACTGTGTTGAGCCAGTTGCTCGCGAATCGTGGTAGCGCCGCTGAGATCGGGCTCGACGGCGGGAACTGCCGGAGGAGGTGGCGGCGGAGGGTCACCCAGGAAGTGCACCTGAACATAATCGCCTCGCACCACCGGCGACGTCACCGTTCCGTTCGCCGTCGTCTTCAAAACCGATGCCTGGGTCAGTAATCCGCCCCGCACAGAGTCTTTCTCCAGCTTGACCTTCCGAATTTCATTCCCAACCACGCCAGGAATGTCATAGAGCTGCGCCAGCCGCTGATTCACCATCGCAAAATCCGCATGCGCGACGTAGGCGGCCCCCAGATCCTGTTTCAGCATCTCCGCAAAATAGGCCCGCGTTTCCCAGAGCGAGGAGTCGAGCAGCAACGGGGTGTATTCCGGGTAAAGATTGCCGTCCGGTTCGGTCAAAGCGATATCTTCCAGCTTCAACCATTGATCGAGAAAGTGGGTCACGAACCGTTCTGACTTCGGGTGATTGAGCAGCCGGTTCACTTGCGTCCGCAACATCTCCGGCTGGCTCAGTTTTCCCCGGGCCGCCAAGCCTCGCAAGACCGGGTCCGGAGGCGAGTTCCATAAAAAGTAGGAAAGCCGCTCCGCCAGGGCGAAATCATCCAGCTGGCCAGGCCGACCCTGCATCAACAGAAAGTCTGGTGAGGTGAGGACGGCGCGGTAGCCCGCCAGCATCGACTCCAGGAAGCTGTCGCCACGTCGCAACTTTTGATTCACGATCTCCATCGGGATCTTCAGGTCCGCTCCGGCTACCGGTCGACGCAACGAGACATTGAGAAAGCGGCGCATCAACTGGCGAGCGTCATTGATCGGCTCCGTCGTGACGATCTCGATCGCGGCCAAATCGCCGGCGGCTTGCTTCCCCACTTCTCTCACCTTCAGATTTCCGAAGAGGGCTCGGTGGCTCGGCGGGGGCCACTGCTCATAAATGG
>CAYGQD010000061.1:0-33290 GCA_964351855.1 uncultured Verrucomicrobiales bacterium | reverse complement strand
CATCGATTCCGGCGTCCGCGCCGAAGGCTGTGTTGACCGTCAAATCTCCGGTTACCGCACTCGCCGCGATGCGCACGGTGGTTGCGTTCGGCCGCAAAACATCCGCCCGATTGAAACCACTCGCAGCGATGGTCGATCCAGGATCGGTGATGACATATTCGTTCGTTGCTGCATCGAACGTGATTGAGATCGTATTCGCACTGTCGCTGGTGATATCGTTGATCGCCAGGTTTCCAGCGCCGTCGAGCACCACATCGGTTTCCGGGGCACCCGCGAAGAGCACCACGTCATTTCCATCTCCGCCGACATAACTAATGACGTAGTCGTTTCCATTGAGGTCCGAATAGACGCTACCCTCAGGCAGGCCGTTAAACGTCCCAACCACGCCATCGGTTCCGTCGTTCTCGATCAAGGTGATGGTGCTTCCCGAGACGAGGTTGGCGGCCGAGACGATCGAAAGTGTTGCGGAACCAAGGTCCACCGCGCCGGTGACATTCAGGAGATCGCCGCTGGTTGTTCCATCGAGATCGATGGTCAAGGTGCCGGTTCCAAGCTCAATCGAGCCTGTGCTGAGTGTCTGAGTAATATCGCCACCCGTTTCACCCGGGGTAACGGTCGATCCTGCCAACCCTATCACTTCACCAACAAAGGTTCCGCCTCCGGCTAAGGTGCCACCGGTTCCGATCTCTAGACTGGCAGTTCCCGGTGTGGTCACCGTTGTGCCGGAAGCGATCGTCGTGATGCCACCGTTGCCCGTCACCAGTTTTCCGTTGCCCTGAAGTTGTTTGGCTGCCGAACCGGAAATCACCATCACACCATTGTTGGTGAAGGTATTGCCATCGGTATCTATATTGGAATCATCCCAGAGGAACCCGTCTCCCGTGATGTTAATCGTCAATCCAGCAGTGCCCACCGTGACGTTTTCGAAGAATGCACTGTTGCTTGCTGCGGTTATTTCGACGCGCCCGCCATTGGCTGACGATCCGTTTATCGTTCCCTCCCAAACACCGCCGATGCGAAGATCACCGCCGTCGGCAATCCATTGCGAACCGGGATCAGAGGAGTTGCTTCCCTGCGCCGCGATATGGAGAATTCCGTTCAGGGACTGCACGATTCCGCCGGCGAGATTGTTAAAGGATCCATTCGCCCCATTTCCAAAATCAAAAATGACGGAGTCGTTCACGGCACTCGCAGTCCGCTCCAGGGTTCCCGCATTGTTAAACACGCCGTTGCCGCTGATCTCGATATCTCCCCCAGCGTGAAACCGGTAGATACCACCAGCGAGATTATTGAAGGCAAAATCGTTGAGATGGAAGTTGTCATCCCCGCTGCCGTCGATGTGATCGAACAGCCCCGCATTCTCAACACTACCCGTGCCGGACAAAACGAAGTGCCCGCCATCGCTGAAGTTGATGGTCCCGTTGTTGGCGAGCACCGCATTGACCGTTATCCCGCGAACGGTGGCATCCGGTGACAGATCAAACACACCGCCAACCTCGTTGGTGAACATTCCGGTGCCATCGATGGTATAGTCGGTGTCAACAAGATTGGTTAAGCCTGCACTGGTGACATTGCCGTCGGTTAGAACCAAACTGCCGTCAGTGAGGTTCAAGGTGGAGCCACTCTGTCCGACGATGTCGCTGGCCCCATCAAGGGTAAACGAACCGCCCGTGTGATTGATGGTCGCCCCGTTCGCGTTGACGATATCGCCACCGCCAGTGAGGATCTTGGCGCTGGTCGTCTCGATGTCGATGTTGCCGCTATTGGTGAGATCGCCCGAGAGAGACAACGTGCCGTTCTCAAAATCGATGTCACCGGTCGCCGTGTTGGTGACGGTGCCGCCGCCGGTGATCGAGTTCGTTCCCGTGCCAATGATGCGGAGGTTACCCGCATTGGTCAGCGCGTTACCCTGCGAAATGATGGTGGTGTTGTTCCACTCGACCCCGTTGCCGGTGATGTTGAACGTCACTCCAGCGCCTCCAATCACGAAATTACCATCGCCGATCGTGCCGTTGCCCGGGCTCACCACTTCGATGTGGCTGGAGCCAGTCGCGGTGCCGGCAAAGGTCCCGGTCCAGGCTGCGCCCGTGGAACTGGTGCCACTGCCGATTCCGATATCACCGCCGCTCGCGTTCCACAGCGAGTCAATGTGGCTGGTTCCGCCGGTATCGACCCGCAAGCGGCCTGCCGTCGCCCGTACTTCACCACCGTCGAGGTTGTTGAACGTGCCGAGACTGTCAAAGACGAAGCTGGGGTCGTTCGATGTCCCTGATCGGAGGAGAAGACCACTGTTGTTAAACACCGCTCCGGCGTGCTGCAGACGAATGTCGCCAATCTGGGTGAATTCGTAAGTTCCGACGTTGTTGAAGGTCACCGCGCCTTCCAGTTCCATGTTGTCTCCACTTCCGGAGGCGGAATGGGTTACCGTGCCATTGTTCGTGAACGTGCCGGTTCCATTCAGAATCGTGTTGGTAGTTCCATCGGAGTTAACAAAGGTTCCGTCGTTCACCAACTCGGTTCCGTTGGCGAAGGTGATCGTGCCCGTGCTGAAATCGAACGTGCTTGTCGCTGAGTTCGTCGCGGCTGTGCTGAGGTCCAGAGTCAGCGTGTTGCTTCCCAGATCCGTATCGCCGTTGAACGTCGCGGTTTCACCGGTCAAACTGCTGTTGCCACCGAAGGTCACATTTCCAGCAAGGTCAATCGTCTCGGCATTGATCGTGAGGCTTCCGGGGAATACAATGGGTTCGATTCCGCCAATGGTCACGGCATCAGCCGCAATACCTGAATTCGTCGTTTCAATCACCACACCACCGGTCACGGCGGATGCTTTGACCCGCACGGTGTGAGCATCGGGCCGGGTGACCTGAGTGGCGTCCAGCCCGGTGGTGGAAATGACCAAATTCGGGTCGGTGATGACGTACTCGTCTGCCGTGGCATCATAGGTGAAGGATATCGCATCCGCGTTTTCACTGTTGATATCACTGATGGTCAGAACAGTTCCGGTCAGGTCGACATTGGTCTCCGCTTCACCGGCAAAGAGGACCACATCGTTTCCATCGCCACCGGCATAAGTGATGGTGAATTTCTCGCCTCCCGAGGCGGTCACTGTGGCTCCCTCGGGCAGACCGTCGAACGTGTCAGTGATGCCGTCCGTAAGGTCGTTGTCGACAATGACGAATTCGTCATCCGCTGCGGGGCTGAAACCGCCGGTCACGTTGACCTGGAGAGTCGAACCGCCGAGATCGACAGTTCCTGTCACATCAATCTGATCGTGAAGCGTTCCTGCCGTGGCACCTTCGATTTCAACGCTGAAGGTCGTGGCTGCCCCGGTCAGGGTCAGGTCGCCGGTCGCAAGATCGTCGATCGTGTCGGCCCCGGTGGCAAGACCGGGACTGACTGTGCCACCGTTGGCATCAACCGTCGAAGTGGTTGCGCCCGTGCCGCCCAAAGTCGCGGTCGCGGCCACCGCGTATCCGGCTCCGCCCGTGTGCGTGCCGTTGACTAGCAGAGTTCCCGCACTCACCGTCGTGGTTCCCTGCCAGGTGTTGTCAGCGTTCAAGGTCAGGATTCCGTCACCGGACTTCGTGACCGAACCGGCAGTGCTTGCACCATCGTTGACTTCGATATCAATCGTCAGGCCGGCTCCTGCGGCGATATTGAAATCCCTTGTCGCCGCTGCCGCTGTGCTGGACAGCTCGACCTCCACAGTTCCGGTGGTGCCACTTGAGGTGTCGTTAGTGATCAAAGATGTGGTCGTGCCGTTGACAGTGACATCGCCATCCAGGATCAGCCTGCTGCCAAGCGCGCCGCCACTCCCGCGTTTCATACTCAATTGGCTGTTATCCAGCGACAGCCCGCCGCTACCCACAGATAGGGTGGTCTGGGCGCTGGTCCCGTTGCCGAAAACCGCGAAACTGTTGGCCGTGCCGAGAATCGCAGCCGAGGCATCCATTTCAGTCACGGCCAGGCTTTCAAACGAAATCTGACTACCACTATTAGCGAGGAATGCCGTGTTGCCCGCTCCGCCGGTGAAGCTGCCTGCGCCCGTGACCGTCCAGTCGGACCCAAATCCAGTGTTAAAAACTCCTCCATCCACCGTTAAGCTGGCGATGGTTTCTGTGACCTGTTCATTTCCGGCGTTGGCTCCGGTTCCGTTCAACACGCTGCCTGCTCCACTCATGCTGACCGCCGAGGTGTCGGCAATCTGGTTGTCTCCTCCGAAGGTTACTTGCCCTCCGGCAACATGGAGGTCTCCCGCCACCGCATTGCCGCTGGATTGATCAAGATGCAGAATGCCGTCGGCAACGGTCGTTACACCCGTAGCGGTGTTGGCGAGAACGCCCGACAAGGTCAGCTGACCGGCTCCGGTCTTGGTCAGTGCTCCCGGCATTGAACCGTTACTCACGCCCGTGCTCACTGTGAGATTGGCTCCGCCGCCTGCCACATTGAAATTGTGCGCTCCGTTCAACTGGATTTCGGCGAGGCCATTGGTGCCGCCAGCGGTATCCTCCCGGATGGCGGATGGCGAGGTGCCCAGGGTAGTGACATCGCCATCGAGGACCAGCCTGCTGCCCAAAAATGTGCCGCTGCTGCCGCGGCGGAGATTCAGATTGCTGTTATCGAGGGCTAAACCACCACTGCCGATCTCCAGGGTAGAGAGAATACCCGCGTTGTTTCCGTAAACCGTGAAGCTGTTTGCACTTAGTCCCGTGGTGGATGTCATATTAACCAGGGCAAGACTGCCGAATGAGAGAAGCCGGGTTCCGCTGTTGCCCACCACGGCGGTGTTGCCCGCGCCACCGGTGAAACTGCCGGAACCGGTAATGGTCCAGTTTCCTCCAGTACTGGTGTTGAAGGTTCCTCCGGTAGCTGTGAAGCTGGCGAATGTTTCCGTCGCTCCAAATTGTCCTCCGTTAACGGTGGTGCCGTTGAAGACACTGCCCGCATCGCTCATCGTCACCGCAGCGGTATCGATGATCTGGTTGCTGCGTCCAAAGGTAACCTGGCCACCAGTCGTGATGTCCAGATTGCCGCCAATGGCGTTCCCGCCGCTGTTGTTCAAGTGGAGTTGCCCGGCGCTCACCGTGGTGGTTCCGCTGTAGGTGTTGCCGACTGTTCCAGCCAGATTGAGTCTGCCCGCGCCCTGTTTCACCAGGTCGCCGCTTCCGGCGATAGCGCCATTGATGCTGCTGGTTCCGGTCGAGACATCGACGGACAGGGTATTCACATCCAGATCGACTGAGCCATTCACGGTCAGAGTTGTCGCTACGAGTTCCACGGATGCGCCGAGCACCACGGAGCCGGTGTAAGTCTGCGTGGTGGCAGTCACATCCGCGTTCAAGTTGATGGTTTCCGCGTTGATTTCGACTGGACCGGTGAAAGTCAGATTGCTGGAGACGGTCACGGAATCAACCGCTCCAGTCTCGTTAGGATTAGCCGTGTTGAAATCCAGCCCACCCAATACCGCGCCGACGCGAACGTGAATCTCGCTGGCACTGATCCGGTTGGCGTCTGCCGCTGCGATGGGTGTGGTCAGAGTCAGCGGAGTCGTATTCAGATCGCGGATCACGTAGTAGTCGGTGCCACCGATATTCTGAATCGAAATATCAATCAGGTCGGCCGATTCGTTGGTGATGTCATTGATGACGAGGTTGCCGCTCCCATCGATCAGGACCTCTGTTTCGGCTTCGCCAACTGCAGTCAGGACCACGTCGTTGGCATCAGTCCCGCCCTGGTAAGTGATGGTGAAGACCTTTCCAGCCGCAGTGAATGCGCTGCCTTCGGGGAGATCAACCAACCCACGGGCTTCGTCGTTGATCCGGAAGTTACCGGTAACGGCATCCGTGCTGTCGTTGTCGACGA
This sequence comes from uncultured Verrucomicrobiales bacterium, assembly GCA_964351855.1. Taxonomy (GTDB): domain Bacteria; phylum Verrucomicrobiota; class Verrucomicrobiia; order Verrucomicrobiales; family DEV007; genus JBCDHN01. Next base: position 27,428 of record CAYGQD010000061.1, on the reverse strand, counting down.
TGACATAGGTAGAGCCGTCCGCCGGAACACTGCCGAACGTCAGGTCGAGCAGCGTTTCGTCGATGCTAACTTCTCCAATGACCGCAACTTGGTCGTGCTCGGTGCCCGGAGTGGTTCCGTTGAGTTCCAGACTCAGCACATCGTCATTGGCCAGCTCAAGGTTGCCTGCGAGATCGAGGGTGCCCGGGGCAGAAAGTCCGGGGGCCAGGTCTCCGTTGAAAGTGACCGTGCCTCCGGTGATGTCCGGACTCTGACCGCGATCGAGGATCTCACCATTGGTGGAGGTGATCGTAACGTCACCTGACGTGGCAATGCTGTTCACGGTCACGTTCTCGTCCGCATTCAAGGCAACTGTGCCAGCCCCAGCCACGATCGAGGAGCCGTCGGCCATGTCGATCGCACCGCCCGAACCATCGGCGTCCCCATTCGCGTCCGCCGTTACCACAACGTTGACCGTTCCAGCGATAGGCACGGCAGTGACCGTGAAGTCATCGATCGCCATGTCACTCTGGTAGCCGGCCGCACCGATACCACTGACCGCGCCGGCGATACCGTCGACTCTCAGGACAACCTGGTCACTGCCGACGAAACTGTCGAGATTGACGACTGCCTGATTCCACTGATTACCCTGATTTTCTGACACCGAAAATACTTCCGTCCAGCTTGCCCCTCCGTTTCCGCTTCCAAACACTTTCAGAGTTCCCATGTCAGTAGCACCACCGCCTCTGTCGATTTGGGCATACATGTGGTAATAGAACTCCAGGCTGGCGCTCTGCATACCACTCAGGTCCAGCGTTGGTGAATGCAGAGTGGCAGTGTCTCCCTCCAGCACATTATCCGATGTCTCGATATAGAGATACTTTCCAGCTGTAGTGCCGGTAGTATGATCAGTCCCGGTCGTGCCACTCCCGCCGGGCCCCGTGCCACCGCTGGGCGTTCCACCCGCATCAGGTGACCAGTCAATCTGATCACTTCCCTGAACATTTACCCAGTCATTTGCCAGAACGATGTTCGTGACCCCGGCATTTACGCTGCCTTGGCTGAATGAATCAAAATTCTCCTGCAACAGAGTCTCCGCCAATGGGCCGGCAATTTGTGAACCGGTGAGGAAATTGACATCGTTGTCAGCGGACAGATTTACGAATTCGCCTCTAACGGTGGTATTTGCTGCGACGATTAGATCGTTTGAACTTTCGATGGTGACGGTTGCCCCCTCTTCCGAAACAACACCGATTCCTGCTCCCGCTTCACCGATGACAAGGTCCCCAGTGTTCGATACGAAAATGCCACCCGTGCCGCCATCGGCTTCCAGGTTGTTCAGTTGGGTATCCAGGCTATTGCCTGAAGTTCCCACACCCGCCGCAGCCGTTGCGACAAAGGCGTCGGCCACCAGATCCGTTCCGGTATCACCGCTATCGACAATCGCGCCACTGGTTGAGGTAGCCGTGATCGTTGAAGTGGTGGTGATATTCGATACCGCAATGTTCTCGTCCGCGCTCAAGGTGACTTCACCGTCACCCGCGTTCACTTGTGAGCCATCCGCCATGGTAAGCGCTCCGCCGGAGCCGTCCGCATCACCATCCGCGTCAGCCGTGATCGTGATGTGAGTGTCGGCGACCAGACCGCCTAAAATGCGGAAATCGTCGATCGAGATATCGCTCGCAAAGCCAGCTCCGCCGGCGGGACTGACCAGCCCGGCGATCCCATCGACCCGCAAGACGAACTGCGAGCTGCCCGCGAAGGCATCCAAGTTGATCGACGCCTGATTCCATTGGTTGCCCTGATCGCCCGACACGGTCAACAACGCCGACGACCACGTGGCTCCGCCGTCGCTGCTTCCGTAAACCTCCAAATCGCCCATGTGCACACCGTACATGTGGTAGTAAAACTCGGCGCTGGCGGTAGAATGGCCGCTCAAATCCGTCACCGGCGACAACAACCGGGCCGTGTCGTTATCCTGAACATCATCGGAAGTCTCGATATAGAGATAAGTGCCGTCGGCTGTGCCTAACGTGTGATCATTGCTCGCGCCCGTGCCGCCACTCGGCGTTGCCCCGCGCCGGGCCGTCCAATCAATTTGATCGACGTAAGTCGACACGTTGGTCCACTCCGATGCGGTCGGAAGCGTCTGCTGCGGACGTGGGTTGTTGGTCGGCCCCTGCCCGAAGGACTCGAAATCCTCCGTCAAGAGGTCGCCGCTGTCGGCGTAGAACCGGAAATCATCCAGCGCGATGTCGCCGCGGTAATCCGTTCCCTTGGTCCCGGTTACGCGTAACTGAAACTGCGCGGCGCCATCGAAGGAAGAAAGATCGACGATGGCCTGATTCCACTGATTGCCCTGATCCCCGCTGACCGACAACAGATCCGCCGACCACGTCGCTCCGCCATCAGCGCTTCCCTGCACCGATAGGGTACCCATCGTCCCTGCCAAATCCGAGTACATGTGATAGTAGAACTCGACTGCGGAATTGGTTTGCCCCGTCAGGTCGATCTCCGGAGAGGTCAGTTCAGCGAACTCTCCGTCATCCACCTCGCCGGATGCTTCTAGGAACAGGTAAGTCCCGGTGGCATCACCCACGGTGTGATCGACGCTCGGGCCGGTCCCGCCACTGGGCGTTCCACCGCGATCAGAAACAAAATCCAGCGAATCCTCTCCGGGTGTGGAGTGGGCATTTACCCAACCTTCGTTGGCGGGAAGGATGATGTTATTTGCCCCTGCAGCGGTGCTTCCCGCCGGGAAATCTTCAAAGTTCTGCGCCAGAATCACCACATTCCCAAAAGCCGGTTTCGACACCGTGGTGGCGGCGGTCATGTTAACGTCATTGTTTGCCTCCAGTTCGATCATTCCCCCAACAATGGTGGTATCGACCAGATTCAGATCCTCCGCGCTGTCGAAGGTAAGCGCATGGAGTCCAGAATCCACGCTTCCGCCAATCCGGGCACTGCCGGAGTTGGTGGTTACTTCTATCGAGCCGTCTGCGGCCGCAATGTCCGCCGCAGCATCCACATCCACCGCAAACGTGCTGCTGCTGTCCCCGCCGCTGCCAGTGATCCGAATTCTCCCCTCGGAGGTTGCGCCAATCGTCACTGCTCCAATCGCCACGCCGTCGTCTCCGCTGGAAGAGCCGGTGATCGAAATATTCCCTTTCTCCGTCGTCACGTCAGCCTCAATCAGGACGCCTTGGTTCCCTGCCCCGCCGCCTGTTCCGGTCAACGAAATCGCCCCACTGCCGGAGTTCACCAACGCCGCGCCAATATGGACTCCAACCCCGGAGTTTGAACTGGCGTTCAAGCGAATCAGGCCACCTTGCCCGTTGATTCCGCCCACGACATCGATCGTATCTGCATCGACACCCAAGCCATTGCCCTCGTTGGAGAACACCGATCCCAGAGTGATGTTTGCGCCTGTCATGGTCACGCCACCCGTTAGGGTCGCGGTGGCGTCATTGTAGATTTGGTCACCGGTCGTGGTGACGTCTTCAGCCAAGCTGAGCGAACCATCAGCGTTCGTCGTCAACGAAGCCAGTTCGGAAGTCGTGCCTACCAAATCTCCAAACGTGGTGACTCCACTGTTGCTCGTGTTCACCACCAAGGCGCGTGGGGTGGCATCCGAATCGACCGTGGAGCTGAAGGATACGTTGCCCCCAGTCAACGTCAGATCTGATTCCAGCGTCACGGGACCATTGAAATCTTGGTCGGCGCTTGTGGTGATCGAAGCGCTTTGAATCGTGATCCCCTCTGCGTTGACCTCCAGTCCGCCATTGGTGATGTTGAAGTCGCCTACCAGCGTCACTGCATCCGTGCCGTTGGTCGTGTTGACGATAAGACCGCCGCTGACTGAGGCGAATGGAACGTAGATCGTATTTGCGTCGGCCCGAGTGGTATTGGCTGCGGCCGTCCGTCCGCCACTTGGCGCATCGGTCAAGACCAAACCTGCGTCGCTGATCACGAACCGGCTGTTGGCCGTATCTGCCGTGATCGTCAGATTGTCGTCCGAATCACTGTTGATGTCGGTAATGACCAAATTGCCACTGCCATCCAGCGAAACCTCGGTTTCAGGTTGCCCTTGGGCAATCAACGCAATGTCATTCCCTGAACCGTCGTTCTGGCCCGTGGCGGCGTTGTAGTCATACTGAATTGTAAAAGTCTCACCGCCCACATCGAACGCAGAACCGTCCGGAAGGCTGATCACTCCCAGGACCGGATCATTGTAGCGGAAGACTCCATTCACGCCGTCCAATGGAGAATCATCATCGTTCTCCACAATAACGTAGAGATCGCCGCTGGTGGGCGTGCCGGAAATCAGAGACACATCCAACAGAGCTCCACCGCCTGTATCGGAATCCACGTCCACCGTGCCAGTTACGTTGACGCGGTCGTGATCCGAAGAGTTGGGATCGAGTTCTACGGTTAGGGTGGAGGTGCTGTCCAGGGTGAGATCGCCCGTGCCGATTTGATCGGTCTCGTCATCAGGCGCCAGCAATCCCGCGTCAATCGTGCCGCCCGTTGCGGTGACCGTCCCGGAAATCGTGCCGGTGCCCGCAAGAATGCCATTCGTTGCAACACCTACCGCGCCCGTGCCAGTAGCCGATCCAGTCGTGTTGTTGGCCAGCAACTCACCATCACTGATCGTCGTTCCGCCTTCGTAGGTGTTGGCCGCGGTAAGCGTTAGCGTTCCGGTCCCCTGTTTCGTGAGGTGGTTGTCCGCCACCAACACCCCTGCCCCATCCCGCGCATCCCACAAGGTGGTCACTTGCGCGTCGGAAATGGCGGCGTCCATCACGAACAGTTCGTCGATCGCTCCGGTCCAGTTCCCGTTAATGTTGCCGACAATCAGATCCACGGTGTTGTGGAAACCGTTGCCGTGATTGTAGCTCTGAGTGCTGACCAACTGACCGTCGACATACTGTTTCGCAGTACCGGTGCTGCCGAGGGTGCCCGATGCGGTAAACACGATGTGGTGCCAGTTGCCGTCCAATTCATTGGCGGTGCCATCGTTGTTGCGGTTCTGGTTGCCACTGCCACCTGTTCCCTGCGTGTCATAGCGAATGATGAGATCTTGGCTGCTGCCTTCACGGTTTGGCAACCAAGCGCTCTGCCCCTCGTTGCCCTTGCGCATCACTCGGAACCAGTTGGGATTGACCGAGGCATCGGCCTGAATCCAGAAACCGACCGTGAGATCGTGCTCAATCGTTTCCAACCCAGCACTCGGGATCGTGATCTGGTCATTGCCACCCTCTCCATTGAACTGCGCAGCCTGTCCGTCGCCAGTGCCGGTGGCTGCGGTGAATTCCACGCCGCTTCCGATGGCGGCGTCGTTTCCGTTTCCAGTCGAATCCGTGCCGGTTCCACTGGTGAACTCCCAGTAGCCCAAGGCACCGAAGCCAGCTTGGCCAGCGATTGCATTTCCGAGAACCACGTCGCGCTGAGTCGGATCCACGATCTGCGAATTGTTACCCGAAATCACACCATTCATGGTGATGTCGCCATCGCCGTGAACATCCAGCTTGGAGAGCACCAAGTCGATGTCAGCATCGATCGTGAGCGTTTCACCGACACTCGTGTTGCCGATTCCAATCCCACCAAGGTTGACGACTTCGGCCACCACCGCACTCGTCGCCGCGATCGTATTGTCACCCCGCACGTTCACCAATGCACCGTCACCGGTGCCATTGCCGTTCAGTGTGATCGTTTCACCCGCAATGGTGAGGTCCGCGCTGTCGTCAAGGGCTGCGTTGTCCTCTTGATCAACGCAAGTGTTGTCGAGCGCCAACACGGCGCCGTCTGCAACGGTCGTCGTTCCCGTCCCATCACCCAACGCGGTATCAGAACCCACTGTCAGGGTGCCTGTTGCCACGGTGATGTCAGAAACCAGGGCCGAGTTATCACCGGCGAAAGTCACATTGCCGGTGGACGAGATGGTGACCTCATTCACCGCCGTGATATCTTTGACGAAGCGCGCTCCGGTCATGTTTCCAGCCCCGAGAACAAACCGTTGCCAGCTGGCCCCATTGTCCAAGCTGATTTCCGGCTGCAAACGCACGCCGCCACCACCTTCGCGGCCCTGAATGGCAACCTGGTATTTGGTTCCCGCAATCAGCTGGATGTCTTTGTTGGTCGTGTAAGTGCCTCCACGATCCGCATCGAACGGATCTTCGTCACCCTCAGTCACCACATCTTCGAACATGCCGTCGCCATTCAGATCGATCCGGATTCTTGTCGCGTCATCGGCACTGGTGTTGCGGAACTCAACCGTACTATTCGCATCGACGATCAGCGTCGCGATGTAGGTGTGGCCGAAGTTGTTCGGATCGGTCGGGTTACCCGCATTGTTCAGCCCAAGGATTTGCTCGCCCCAGGCGTCAATCACCGCGTCCTGATCCGCGAAGTAGATTTCGCCACCCGCAATCTGAGTTTGCGCGACTTGAGTCGCATCACCGGGTAAATCCGTGTCGTTCCCGTCGAAGAGGTAGGCATCGGCGAGTCCCAGCTCAGCGGAGCCGGTGGATTCGGTGATGTCGCTCTTCACGATCACGTCGCCAGCCCCGACGAAGTCGAGCGCAGCGAGTTTCAGATCGATGGTGTGGGTACCCAGCTCGCCAATCGTGAGCGACCCAGCTTCTGAGGAAACCGTGATCAGTTGTTCTGTCGGGGTGTCTGAACCGGAGAGGTTACCAAGGAAGGTGTTGTCACCCGCCACGTTCACAATGGTGCCGGTCTGATCCGAATCCTTGCCGTCGAGCCCCGTGATGTCTTCGCCCGTAATCGTGATATCGCCGCCGGTGAGATCGGCCGTCAGTGCGACCGTAGTGCTAGGTGACGCGGTAACCGTGCCGCTGCCGCCATTGGTCGAGTTGAGGCCTAACGCGTTGTCGTGACCAAGTGTCAAGGTTCCGCCTTCCACCGTGACATCGCCGTTGAAGGTATTGTCACCGTGCAACGTCGTGGTTCCGATACCGATCTTGGTGAGATTGTTGTCCGGAGTGACCTCAATGTAGCTATAGACCGGCGTGCCGCCATCCCCTGCGGTGGTTACGGTATTGATTGCCTTCCAAAGTCCGGATTGAATCCCCGGATTAATGACCGCTTCCGTGCCGCCAGGCACGGTGAACTGGAATTCTGCCCGCGACCCGCCGCCGCCTTCACGGTGGGTGAACGCCACCAGGTATTCTTCGCCCGCTGTCAGGGTCACTTCGAAGTTGGCAGTATTCTCCCAGGACACCTGCTCCCCGCGATCACTACCCAAACCAGCTGTGCTCGACTCGAAAATACCGTCCTGGTCCAAATCGACCCAAATCCCGCCCCGATCATCATCGCCCCCATTGCGGAAACCGTAAGTTCCGTCGATCGGCGCGGTAAATGTTCCGACCCAGAGGTTGCTGTAGTTGTCGTTCTGGGCAATCACCGTGCCGCCGCCAATCGCGGCCACCGCATTAAAGTCGGCGTCGTTGTCGAAATCGAGCCCGCGGTTACCGGGGCCGCTTTCCAGCAGACCATGTCCTTGAAAACTGGTGTAGGTCGACGGATCCCCGCCCCCCATCATTCCGCCGTTGTTGTCCAAGTCCAGCGTGGCGTTGTCGTTGTTGATGTGATAGCCGAAGTGCGAAAGTGCATCCATCGGGGCATCCGTGTTGCCATTGCCGAACGCAGTATTCACGGTGAGGTCGCCATCACCACCCAGATTGATGTCGCCAGTCACACCGAGGTCAATCGTGAAGGTCTCGTCTAACGTCACTTCGCCGCTCAAGACCTCAATCGTGCCATCGCTGACATAGAAGGAGCTCAAGGTCGTCGTGCCGTCGTAGGTCACTGGCCCAATCCCGCCGAAATCGAACTCAACCGCCTCGCCCGTGTCGATGTTGAGCGACTGGGTCTGTCCCAGGCCATCGGATTGCAGAATCCGAATTTGACCGTGACTCAAAAGCACGTTGCCGATTGTTGGATTACTCGCGTTGAGAATGAGACGGCTTGTGGTGTTGGTTCCGGTCTTGTCCAGGGTGTGATTCCCAGCCGCAATCGCATTCGCGATCGTCAGGGTGCCGTTGTTGACGTAGATCGAAGTATCGTCCGTCATGGTGACGTTTCCGGTCAGGGTGCCGGTGCCGCCTTCCTTGCGGATCGCGCCTTCCGTGCCAAGGCCGTTGCCCTCAATTACGAAGTCGTTGGAGTGATCGTAATTGTTGCGCAGGATGATTCCGGCGTCGCTGCCCGGGGCAATCGTTACCGTGTTGCCCGTGCCTATCGAGCCATCCCCTTCGTGCACATCGAGCCGACCGACGGACTCAGCCTCGCCAACTCCTGCCGCACCTACCGTAACGTCGCCGGTGAACGTGGTGTTTCTGAAGTGGAAATCGACCCGATCAGTGCCAACCACGAACAAATCGCCGGAGCCGGTCAACTCGGAATCGAGATCGATTCGGTTGTCCGCGTCCAGCGTAAGGCTACCGCCCGCGCTAAGATCGATTCCGCCTCGGAAATCCAGCTCGTTGCCACCTTGGGAATGAATCCGCGCGTCAACCGCCACCGTGATTTCGCCGGTCAGCGTCAAGTTGCCGCCCGCCTCTTTCGTGATCGCGGCTCCATAGCTTGTGTTGCCCGCGCCGCTGATGGTGATCACCTCGTCCACCGAAATTCCACCGGCAATCACGAGCGCGCCGCCGTCATCGACCACGGTTTCGCCGTTGCCCGGATAAGTTGACGCGGTAAGCAGGGTCAAGTTGTCGAACCCGATCCGGCCACCCAAATCGGTGTCGGTTCGGCGGATTTCAATCACGTTGTCACCCGTCGTGGCGCTAACTGCGGTTCCGTCGAACTCGACCGTGGTGATTGGGCCGTCAATCTGATGAAAGCTTGTGTGAACGGAAACTCCGTTGACCAGAACCTCATACGGAATCGGCCCGTTCGGCGTCCAACTCGTTCCGAAATCGAGTTCCAAACGGTAGGTGTTCGCCAGATCGCCCGCCCCCAGGTTGAAGTGGATCGAGTTGCTCGGATCAGAGTTGGTCAGCTCACGCTCAAACGTATTCGTCGCCTCATCCGCAGCCGGAGTCAGGTCCGCATTGCCATCTTCCCGCGCCGAGTAAGTGCCCGCGAAGTAGTAGTGCTCGTCCGCGGAGTTCCCGCCGAAGCTGTTCCAGTTATTCGTATTCGTGCCGAGCTGCCACACCTGGCTGAATCCGGAGTCGTCGCCGCCGAGCGAGTGGTCCGAACCGGCGATGATTGAGGCGCCGTTCTGAATCGTGGTCGTGCCGCTGTAGGTGTTGTCGGTCGGCAGGCTCAACGTACCAGTTCCCGCGACGGTAAGATTCGCGTCACCGCTCACGTTGTTGGCCACCATGTTAACCGCGTTGTTCAGCGTCACCGTATTGGTTCCGCCACCCAAGCTGGTATTGGTAAACCTCACTTCAGCTCCGGATTGATCTGCGGAAACCGTGAGGCTCACATCCGCAGCGATCGTAAGATCCGCAAGATCGGTCTCACCTACCCCTGGCCCCATGTGCAGGGTGGAGTCGGTCAACACCGAAAAATCGTTGTTCGAAAAGTCTGCCGCCACGCCACCACCCGTCTCCTGGGTCAGCCACTGCTCGACCAACTGCCGGTCGGCATCGGAAAGGGCGCGATTGAAGACAATCAGCTGGGAAACCTCAGAATTGGAGCGCTCGCCGGTGCCGCCATTGCCGCCTCCGACCGCGATGCGTCCCGGCTTGTAGTCTGCGTCATTCACGCCGGTATTATCGTTCTGGCGCTGGGTGCCATCCATGAACCAATCGGTCAACACGCCACCGCCCGGAACACCGTCGGCGGATGGTCCGTTGATTACAGTGAAGCTGTGGAAGTCGTTGTCCGCCGTTTGGCCAAAATCGACCCATCCGTTGGCATAGAATCGTCCGACCCGGTCGCCGTTATGGCCCAAAAGGAAGTTTTCGCCAACCGAACCAACCACCCTCTCGTTGTCACCGCCGGTGTAGCGGGAAACCGCTAGCATGGTGTAGTCGTCACCCAGATTGTTGAAATCGTAGGTGGTATAGAGCATGTCGTCGGTGAACTGAATGGCCGGAGCGCCCGAAGCATCGCTCGCCGCGACAAATCGCGGATCACCAATCAACGTGTCCGCATCGCGACTGTTCCCCGATTTGTCGATCCAAGCCGAAACGATGTCGCCATCCGCAGGCGCAGTGCCTGTTCCCAGCGGATCGCGAGCATCCAGCCACAAAGCGAGATCCGGATCGGAAAGCAGGCCCCCCAAATCCGGCAATACTGCGGCGGGATTCGCTACCAGGGTAAGTTCTCCACCGTTGAGAACAAATTCAGCCGAACCACTGGCACCGGATTGGACGGATAATTCAGTTCCGGTTTCCACCCGAAGATCGGTCGCCGCGTCGAGGCTGTTTGACGTATTGGTTATCTCCACCACCCCACCAACTACCGTGATCCCACCGCCAACAGAGGTGATTGCCGTGTCGAGGACTGTCGGAACGGAGCCGGTCGAAACGTCGATCGTAACCGTGTTGCCGTTGAGGGCGATCGCTCCATTCAAATCCAACTCCGCAGCCGCGAGCGAAACATTTTCGGTAAACGCGATGTTCTCCGCATTCACTTCGATATTCCCCGAGACGGAAATCAGGTTGGTACCGTCGAAGGTCACCGTGTCGCTGCCACCGAGCGTGTTGATCGTAATCGAAGTCACATTGGCAAGTGCCACTTTCACGACGTTCGCGGCCGTCTGATCTAGATTGGCTGCTCCGGCGCCGGATGTTGTCATCGTCAGCGCACCGTCGGTGATGACGAGATTGCCCGCGCCATCAACCGACAATGTCAGATCGTCCGCCGAAACAGAGTTGATGTCGTCGATGACGAGCGCTCCCGCTGCATCGAGAGAAATCTCGGTTTCCGCCGCCCCGTGCGAGGTCAGCACGACGTCGTTTCCGTCGCCGCCGTTGTAGTCGATCGAGAACCGGTAAATTGTCCCGGAATAGCTGTGATCCAAGAATTGATCGTCCGGAAAACCGGCAAACTCGCCGGTGACGCTGTCGCCGGTTTCGTCATTGGAGAGGATGGTGAACGTGTCGCCGGATGCCGGCGCGTAATTCAACTTCAGGTCTAGCGTGCTGCCGCTCAGATCGACCGCGCTGTCCGCAGTTGCAGCGTTCACAACTAACTGATCGTGCCCGCCGACGGCTCCCGCTCCGGCATTACCGTTCAGCTCAATTTCTAGCGTCCCTCCCACCGATGTGGTGAAATCTCCGTCGATCGTCATCGTGCTGATGAGGCCGTCTCCACCGATCTGGATTACGCCACCCTGCTGGACAAGGTTGAAGCCGAATGTGGTAACATCCTTCAGCGTGCCGTTCGTGAAATTGAATTGCTCCGTGCCGCCACCTTCAGTGATGGTGCCACCGTTCAAGTTCAGCACCCCGCCGCCAAAATTGAGGATCCCATCGGTGTTGGCGTCGTTGGTTGAACTGCCGCTCGCGTCCGGGTCGGCCAGAACGATCGTGTTCGCGCTCACGGTGCCGACCGTGTAAGTCAGCGTTCCGTCTCCCTGACCGGATAGACTGCCGTGTCGCCCGAGGCGCAGTTCGTCGAGAGTCGCGTTAAACGTGCCTCCCGTCAGGTTCAGCGTGCCCGCAGCATTGGTACCCGTACCAGTGTTGTTGTCGCCGATTAACAGGTCCGCTTCGGTTCCTACACCGGCCTTTCCTTGCAGCGTCAGTATGCCGCCGGCGTCGATGGTTGCGGTGGCTTTACCTTTACGTCCGGCAATCGTCACGGTGTCAGCGTTGACCGTATTGTCCGCCCCGAATTGAATGGTACTGCCGGGACCGCTGTCGTTCCCGGCCGCCGTGGAATCACTCACCGTCAAAGACGTGGCGGTGATGATGTTGGCACCCAAATCGGAAAGTATCACGTTGCCTGCGACTACTCCGCTACCTCCCGCAGTGATCCCGCCGATCAGGAAGTTACTGACGTTGATGTCAACGCTCGAAGCGCCCGCCAGATCGAGTGTGCCGGTCGCCAGATTGGTATTGTTCGCGGTTCGGTAGCCTACTTCGATATTCTGAGTGCCCGTACCAATCCGGACGGCCCCCCCGTCAACGGCGATCGCTCCATTCGCACCCACAATCGAGTTGGAAACCCCGACACTGATGTCATCTACCGAAAGACCTCCCGCCGCCACGGTGAAAGTGCCGTTGTGGATATTGAGCGTAGTAGTTCCCCCGCCATCGACGACTCCATTGTTCACGGTGAACACGCCGCCATACTGGTTGATGGTTCCAATTGTATTTTGCGGATTGTCTCCCGTGGAAAGTCCCAACGTGACCGTGTTGGCGTCGATTGTGCCGGTGTCGAATGTAAGCGTACCTTTGCCGTTCCCGCCGCCGGAAACGTGCCGACCTGCAATGAGGTCGTCGATCAGAAGATCCACGGTGGAGGCACCAGCGAGATTAAAAGTGCTGGTGGCCGGAGCCGTTCCGGTTCCCGAAGTATTGTAGCCGATTCTCAAGTCGGCGCGGGTAACGCCGCCGGCTTGTCCGCGTATCGCAAGCGAACCGCCCGCGATGATATCCACTGTGCCGACGCTCTTGGCGTCACCCACCGTGAAGGTGTTCACGTTGATCGCGTTGCCCGCCCCACCGAGGTGAAGATCGCTGCTGCTTGAGGCCGCCTGATTTCCGCCGTTCACATCAAAACCCATCTGAATCACCGAAGCAGTGATCGTGTTCGCGCCAGCCGCTGACAGAAACAAATCTCCCTGCGCAACTGACGCGTGTAAAGTGGATGTCCCCATCCGCAGCGTGGCCACATCGATGGTGACGGACGTCGCTGCGGAAAAATCCACGGTTCCGAGGGTCGGACCGTTTCCACTGTCCCGACGCCCGATGTCAAAGACTCCGGTGCCGCTGCCGACAAATACATCGCCACCGCTCACGGTCAGCGTTGCGGAAGACGCCGCATGATTGTAGCCCACGCGAAGGGTATCGACATTCAAGCCGGCTCCCACTGTCACCGTGCCTTCATCCACCAGCAGCGAGCCGGAGCCCGCGCCGTTGGTAACGCCGTTTGTTACTGTGACGCTGCCGCCGTTGATCACCTGAAGGGTGCCTGCTGCGATCGCGACCGAGTCTGTAGTGGTAATGGATGCCGCAGCACCATCCACCAGAAGGGTGCCTTTTTGGACATCGGTCAGCCCCTGATAATCATTCGAAACCGTTAGGATAACGGTTCCGTCATCCGCAGTTGCAAATCCGCCGGTTCCGGTGATCGGGGAATTCACGGTGATGGATTGACCGGGATCTGCGTCAAACGCCTGACCGCCTGCTCCGGTTGTGGTAACTGTTAGTCCTGTGTCGATCACGGCGTCGGCTCCGGTGAGGTTGGCAATGGTCCCGCCGGTCCAGTTGATCTCCCGGGTGGAGGTTCCGCTGCCTGCCTGCGAAGTGCCGGCTTGAATGGTAGCCACGCTGAGGGTGCCGCCTTCCAGATTTACTGTGGCCGTCACGGTCGTATCGCTGACCGCGAGACGGTCGCCCATGGTGAGCGTCCCGATGGATACGGAGGCACCATCTCTGATCGTCAGGGTGCCTTGAGAAATCATTTGGTCGGCTGAAGCGGCTGTTGGATCCGTTTGAGCGAGCGTGACTGTGTTAGCCGTCACCACATCGCCAGCGTCGATGATCATGTTACCAAATCCGGTTCCGGTTCGGTTCGCAGCCGTGTTGGCCACCGTTTTCCCAAACAGGATATCGTCGAACATGGCGTCAACGGAACCACCGGTGAAATCCAGGGTCCCGCCGGCAACGCTACCGGTTCCGCCATTGAAGATCCGGTCACCAGAAGTCAAATTCACCGCACCAGTTCCCGTTTCGTCGCGAATCGTCATCGTGGCACCGGTCAAACCGTCGGCAAATTTCAGTGTCCCGCTAGTCTTCTTGTTCCCGATCAACAGCTCACCTGCGTTGATGGTAGTCGTCTGGCTGGCGATCAGGAAACTGTCGTGAGCACTTGAGTTGCCACTGGTCCCGATGTGGAGCTGGTTGCTTGCTGTGATTGCGCTGGTTGTCGCCAGCAGAACCGTGCCCATCGCATTCCCTTTGCCAATCTCGAAATTGGTCACGGTTGACTCGAAACTCGCCAGTCCAGACATATCAAGAGTCGCTGGAATCGTGTTAAGAGTGAAAGAACCATCGTTCTTCACAACGAAGTTGCCGGTCGTTTGTCTCAGGGTTCCCGCTCCGGTCATCACGACCTCAATCTCTCCGGGGACACCACTGTTTTGGGGGGTGTCGTCGTCCCTGAAAGTGGTTTTCGTTCCAACGGTGAGGTCTCCGTCCACGGTGAGGGTTACCCCGGTATCGATCGTGGTAATGTGTTGGCCGCCGACCGTGTTTGGCCGCGCGTAGGTCAAAGTCCCGAAGGTTTGGTCACTTTGCACGTTCAAGGTCGCATCCGCCGGGCCGGTTGCGGTCACCGCCACTACCGTTGTGGTCACCGGACTGACGGTAAGCCCTGGATCTCCTACGGAGAAATCACCGGTGGAAGCGAGCGTATCACCACCTGCCGCGGCCAGCGTCAGGGTGCCTTCGTTCAATTGGGTGCCACCGGTGAACGTGCTGTTCCCCGTTAGCGTCAACTGGTGGCTGCCTACTTTGGTAAGAGACAGTAAACCTCCGCCGGTGCCATCCTCAATGATTCCGGAAAAGACAAAATCAACTGCGCCGTCCTCGCCGACCGTCAGGCTACCGTCAGTGGCGGCACTGCCATTGGTCACCGTTCCTCCGCCAAGTAAACGATCAAACGACTCCGAGGTTCCATTGAGATCCAATACTCCCCCGGTATTGACGGTGACGTCGCCGCTTTGCCAAATTTGGTCGCCATTGTTATCGAGACGAACCGTTCCTCCGTTTTCAATGATCAACCCGGCTCCGCCAATCGCGCGATGACTGTTGTTGGTCTTATTGAGAATAAGAAGTCCGTTGTTCACGGTGGCACCGAGAGCGCTGTTATCGCCACTTCCGGTCAGTTCAAGAGACCCGTTGCCTTCTTTGATGACTCTGCCAAATAGAACCCGGTTCAATGAACTGATTCCACTGGTGTTGATCGTCAGATTTTGAGAATTGACACCATCAGGTCTGTTTTGGGTCGTTCCTGAAATGGTGATATTATTCCCTGTCAGAACGGTGTCTACCTCGACATTAACATCTCCGGTATAGGTCTGGTTACCGGCTCCGGTGTCGACCGAACCGCCGTTGAGATGGATCGTCTCCGCCGTGATCGAGAGATCCACGTCAACATCCAGTGCGGTTGAAATCGTCACGGCATCAGTATCCGTCCCCCCGTTGATGGTGATGGAGCCACTCGGCACGGCAAACGTAGTCGATTCAAAGGTCGGCGTGCCGTCCGTGCTTTCCAGGGTGAGAAACCCTCCGGATTCGCTCAGCTGCGCGTTGTTGGCGACATCCGGCAAGTTAAAGACAAAGTCCGTCGCCGTGCTGCCGGTCATGTCGATCGGCTCCAATTGTGAATACTCGACTTCCGCGTCTCCGGCGGAATCCAGATTGATGCTTCCGGCTTCACTTCCGGTCATGTCATGCGTCACGGTGCCGAACACTCCATTGTCGATTGTCAGCGTGTCGTTGTCACCGGCACTTTCGCCGCCTGTGAAAATCACCTTCTGCTGGAACGTAGCTGCACCGCCGCCACCGAAGTTCAGGGTCAAGATGTCCGTACCACCGCCCGTGCCGACCTGCAATTCGGTGCCGCCGACATCGGTAAAGTCGATGAACACCTGGTGCTCGCTGACGCGAACCGCATTGGCAATGTTCGTGCTGATGACCTGAGTCAGATCGGTAATGAGATAACCACTGCCGCTTCCTGAAATCGGGTTCACGCCGGTGGTAATCGTTAACGCATCGTCACTGGCCGAAGTGATGTCGGTGATCACCAGATTATTGGAAGGGTCCAGGGTGATCGAAGTCTCCGCCACGCCCTGCGCTGTCAAAACCACATCGTTTCCACTGGCACCACCATAATTCAGGGTGAACTCCGCTCCGCCGATGGTGAGGGCAATGCCATCGTGCAAGCCGGTAAATGGATCGGTCACCGCAAGACTACCTCCTGAAATCAGCACGATTTCCGTTCCCGCAACCATGCCGGTAAAATCCGTTCCCGCGTCAACGTTTAGATTCAGGTTTCCGTCAATCGTAACCGCACCACTGACGACAATCGCGTCATGGGTGGTGTTGGTCGTGCCGGAGATGTCGATATTGACGTCTCCTTCGAGGGTCAAGTCGCCCGTCACCGTGAGCGTGCCTTCATCCGCCGCGCCATCTCCCGGAGTCAACGTTCCGCCGGATTGGACGATGACATCGCCGATGATGCGGCCATCCCGGCCTGCCAACGTTCCTGTGCTTGTAACCGTGACCGCTGCTGCCGCATCCAGCACCTGGCCGTCATTCAAGGTGAGCGAACCGTCGATTTGAGCGAGGAAGTTAGTTAACTGGACAAATTGCCCATTGGCTCCAGTGAGCGAAACCGTAGCATCTTCACCAATGGTGACGATCCCCCCCGGCTCGGCCGGTTCCAGATCAATGATCGCGTTGTTTGCCCCGGTCGGATTCGCGATCCACGTCCCACCGGTCAATTCCGTGCCCGAAATCTGGGACAGGGCCACATCCTGAAAACTGGCCGACCTGCTGGTCGTAACCTTGATCGTTCCAACGTTGACTTCCAAGGTTCCTTCGCTGGAAAGGGTTCCTGCGGGGTTGCCGTTGTTGTTAAAGAACTGAGCCGGATCAGCATTGTTGTCGGCGGTTTTCCGGATGATGCCTGTGGCGCTGTTGATGAACGTATAATTCTCTCGCAGTTGAATATCGCCACGGCTGGCGATGGCGAAGAGACCGTTGTTGGTGAAGGTTCCCGCCGCGATCCCAACGAGATTGTCACTGTTGACGTTGTTACCAAGATGATGGAATTCGCCGTTGTTGATGAATTCTCCGTCTCCAGCCAGATTCTCATTGGAATTGCTGGTGAAATTGAAAATCCCGTCGTTCTGGAATGTTGCTGTGGCGTTCAGCTGCAGAGTACCATCCGCCCAGTTTACGGTGGCACCGGAGGCGTTGATCAGCTTGCCAGTGCCGGTCACGATCGATGGCGTGACGCCGAGATTCAACACCATCAGACCGGCGTTGGTAAAGTCGCCATTTGTCGTGTCGATTGTCTGTTGTATCCACTCTAGGCCGCCTCCGCCTATGTCGATTGTCAATCCACCCACCGCAGCGGTAACATTGCTGGTGATGCCAGTTCCGGGGTCGGTGATCTGCACGCTCCCTCCATTTGTTGATGAGCCGGTGATGGTTCCACCCCATTCTCCGCCGAAGCTCAAGTTGCCCCCGTCAGCCGTCCAGGTAGCCGCAGCATCACTGGTGCCATTCGTTCCGATGTGGATCCGTGTTCCCGGGACCGTTGAGCGCACTTC
Source organism: uncultured Verrucomicrobiales bacterium (assembly GCA_964351855.1). Lineage (GTDB taxonomy): Bacteria > Verrucomicrobiota > Verrucomicrobiia > Verrucomicrobiales > DEV007 > JBCDHN01. The sequence continues at coordinate 9,952 of CAYGQD010000061.1, read as the reverse complement.
GCTGCCGGCCAAAGCTTCAAAGGTTCCATCTCCAAAGAAGAAGGAGGGATCCATAGAGGTGCCGGTGGTTTTGGTGACTAAACCCGAGTTGCGGAAAATGGCGGTTGCGCCGTCGATGACTACGTCCCCTTCATCGGTGAAGGTGAAGGTGCCGCTTGCCGAGTTGTTGAACACAAAACTTCCGGTCAGAGTCAGATTATCGCTCCCGCCTCCGTGAGAGTGGACAAATGAATTGTTGTTGGTAAACGGCCCGGTCCCGCTCAGGAAGATGTGTCCGTCGTCTGTGTATTGGGTGACCCCGTTGTTTTCAATCCCGCCAGTGTTGTTGATCGTCAACGTACGGTCACCGGTAAGAGGGCTGAGTTCGATGACACCGGTGGCGCTGTTTACCAATGTGTTGGTACCATCAATTGTCGTGCTTCCCTGAAGGTTCGTGGTGCCGTTGTTGGTGAGAGTGGTGTTAAGGGTCAGAGTTCCCGATGCGAGATCCAGAGTCCCCGCGTTGGTCAGCGAACCGGAACCGATCAAGTCCGCTCCACTACCGTTCACACGGAGAGTCCCGTCGTTCCTTACCACGTTTCCATTGGTGTCGATGTCAGCGTCTTTCCACCTTAGCCCGTCACCGGTCACGTTAATCACGGTGGTGGCGGCATTGGCGGTGAACTTTGCACCGGTAGTGCCAGCTGGATCGTCATTGCTCAGTTCGATGTCATCTCCACCGATCATGGATACCCCGGTCAGTTCGTTCCACTTCCCGGAAAACGTAATTCGGGCGGTTCCCGTCGTTATGAAACTGCCGCCTGTCGAACTGTAGCCTGAAGACGAGTTGCCTCCGGCAATGTTCAGATTGCCTACATCGGACTGAATGGTTCCCGAGTTGGTAAACGTTCCACCACGGCTGAAGACATGAACGATGTTGGCAGCGCTTCCACCGCTCCGTGTCAGAGTTCCCTGGTTGTCAAAGCTACTGGAACTCTTGAGCTCAATCTCGCCATCGGTTTGAATATCGAAAATTCCGCCGATGGCATTGATGAAAGAAACAGAACCACCTGTGATAAAATTGTCGTTGGTCTGTGTTGGTGTCACATGAGCGAATGTCCCGGTGTTGGTGAAAACCCCATTTCCGTTGAGGGATTCGTTCGTGGTGCCGGTATCGAATTTCGCGAATCCTGCATTCACAAACGCGGAATTGTTGCTCAGTGTTAGGGTGCCGCCGTTGAGGTCGAACGCATCACCACTTGCTGCGTTGTTAGTTACCGTTCCGGTGACGTTTAGTGTCAGGACGTTCCCATCCAGATCTGTTCCATTGTTGAAGTCGATTTCTGCCGCTGTCAGCGTTTCACTGGCAACGATTGTTACATCACCGTTGTATTCCTGATCTCCGGTCGTCGTATCGACGTTCGCACCAAGATTGATGGTCTCTGCCGTGATGGTGAGATTCCCATCGAAGTCGAGATTTCCGGTAACCGACACGGTGTCAGTTCCCGCGCCCGCGTTGATCGTCAGATCCCCGGCAAAACTGGGGTCGAGACTCGCGATGGTGATGTTATCCACCCCGGTATTGCCGTTGATCGTGATCGTGGGACTTGCTCCGATCGGAACCGTGAAAACGGTTGTTTCAAACGTTGAACCGGTCAGTTCCATTTCTCCCGCATTGGTGCTGTCTTGTAGGACGGCGTCCGGGTTGTTTCCTGCCGGAAGATTCAGGACAAGATCGTCCGCCGTCAGGATCAAATTCACGGGTTCCAGTTGGGAGTATTCGATTTCCGCACCAGCCACGCCGTCGAGGTCAATATTCCCGGCTTCCGTGCCGGTCATGTTGTGGGTCACCGTGCCGAAGATGCCGCCACTCAGGGTGAGGGTGTCGTTATCTCCGACGCTTTCACCTCCAGTGAAGATGATCTTTTTGGACAACATGCCACCTGAGGTATCGAGCGTCAGATGATCCGTTCCGTCGCCGCCGTTGATATGGATTTCTCCGCCGGTAACGTCTCCCTTGGCGATGCGCACTTGCGAAACAGTACTTTGCACAGCACCCGCGATATTCGAATTCAGCGGATTGCCCCCGGTGATGATGTAATGCGTAGCATCTTCGGTGATGGTAACGTATTCATCTTCGTCGCTCCCGGTATCAAACACTACGAGGTTTAAACCACCTGAACCATCATCTTCGAGGGTGACTTTCGCTTCGGCCACCGCTTCATGGGTCAGGATGACATCGGCATTTGCGGTATCATAGGTGATGGAGAAAATGTGATCTCCGGCGGCAACAAAACCGCCATCGGCGAGCCCGGCAAAGGTTCCCGAAAGGGCATCAGCATCAACAATGGTCAGCGTCGCGGGTGTGCCGGTGTAAGCGGGATTCAGCGTTATATTCAGGGTGCCGGACAGCGTTGCTGTTCCGGTGACGTTAAGCGCATCAGTATTACCGGCGGCATCGATCTCGACATTCAAATCGTCTCCAACAGCAATTCCATTGCCAAAATCCAGATCCCCGATACCATCCGCGACACCCGGAACGCCGGGCGCGATCTCACCACCGGTCTGGGTCACCAAACCGGATATTGTACCTTCTCCACCGAGGATTCCACCGCTCACAGTCACGGAGCCGGTTCCCGTCGCGGAACCTGTCGTGTTGTTGGCCAGGAGAGTCCCATTCTGAATGGTCGTCCCACCGGAATAGGTGCTGTCCGACAACAGGCTCAGGCTACCGTTCCCCGCCTTGATGACGGATGCTGTTTTCCCGGCCGGATCCTCCAAACCCGTTTCCACCACGATCTCACCCGCGCCGTCGAAAGTGAGCTCTTCAAAGTCAGCAATATTCCCTGAAAAGGTTAGCTGATCAGCCCCGGAAAAAATCGTGGCAGGTCCACCCGGCGCGTCAAACGTCGCCCCAAAATATTTTGCGTTCAGATAGAATTCTACCTGTTGGCGTTCGGTATCGCTCATCGCCCGATTGAAGATTAACAATTCAGCCACTTCGGCGTTTGAATCCTCACCACCACCAGTCCACGCACCGAGCGCAATTCCACCAGGTTTGTACGCCGTGTTGCTTGAGCCTTGATGATCGTCTACCAACTGCACTCCATCCATCCAGAGATCGGCAGCCGGATCACCGGTAAATTCTCCGACCACTCCATTGACGTCCGGGCCAATCACTCCACTAAACGCGTGAAATGCTGTGTCAGCAGGATCGCCCCCCAACCGTATTGAACCGTTAGCAAACCACTGACCCTCGTTATTACTCCATTGTCCGAATAACCAATTGGTGCTCTTCGATGTGATAATCCGGTTATTGTCGCCACCCGTGTAACGAGACACTCCGAAAATCGTATAGTTGTCACCCAGGCTCGAATCAAAATTGGAGGTGAATAGCTGATCCGTCCCGCCAACCGTGCTGCTGAATCCAACGACGGGCCTTCCTCCCGCCTCTGCGCTGGAAGCCACGTAAAATGGGGTGCCTATGACACCGTCCGCATGATTTCCTTCACCGGATTTGTCAGACCACTCAGTGATCGTTGCCCCATCGGCAAGGCTGTCAGAATTTCCATCGCCGTCAATGTCACTGGCATCCAACCAGAGCTTCAACTCGCTGGTATCAATGGGTGGCAGTCCGCCGACCTGCACGTTGACGTTCCCAGATATCGTATTGTTCCCGGCCAAGTTTAGAATCGCACCTCCATCAGCCACGCCGGAACCGGAAATCGTGATGGCTTCGCTAATGATGAGATCCGATCCGGCGATGGTGTTGTCGAGCGCGAGGGTGGCACCCTCGTTTACTTTCGTAATACCGGTGCCATCACCCAGTGCCGTGTTTGAAGCTACCACGAGCATCCCTTCTTCAACGGTAATGGTCGAAACCAAGCCCGTATTGTCGCCGGACAAGGTCACTGTGCCACCTCCAGCCTTGGTTACCGTGTTATTCTGGGTGACGTTGGTGGCGAATGTGGCCGCACCTCCAGCCATGGAACCTACCTCAAAGTTGTCCCAGGTTCCGTCAATGTTAATCTGCGGGGCTAACCGGGAGTTCCCCCCTCCTTCGCGCATAGATAGTGCAACGCGGTAAGTCTGTCCTTCAGTCAACATGAGTGTTGTGGAGGGAGCGCCTCCCGAACCGTTGGTGCCAAAAAGAGCTTCTCCAGATTCGAACGTGCCGTTCTGGTTCACATCTACCCAGATGGTTCCGGCGTCATCGGTCGCCGCCATGCGGAATCCGACGGAGATGTCTTCCAAGGTGGTGGTGTTTCCGTTGGCATCACTACCGATCGTCAGATCACCCACGATAGTGACCCCGAAATTGTCGGGGCGCGAAGGCGCTCCGGGAAAAAGGGCCATCAAATTCGCCTCTCCGGCTCCAGAACCGGTGGTGAAATAGAGGTCAGTGCCATCAGCCAAATAGACAGGCCCTTGAATCTGGCTGCTATCTCCCGGTAGATCCACGTCGTTGCCGCTGAATCGGTAAGCTGCGACCGTATTCAGAACGGCTGGTGCCGTGTTCTCCGTGAAATCTGCGTTCAGAACGAGATCGCCGTCACCTTTTAAATCGAGCCCGGCAAATTGCAGGTCAACAGATGATGCTGACGTGCCATCGAGGCCGTTGATGCTCAACTCCCCATCCTCCGAAGCGAGTACTACCTTGCCTTCATAGGTGTTCCTGACATCGATCGTAGCAACGTTCAGCGTGTTGGTCCCACTCGAGTTCACCATGGTGCCGGAATGACCCGCGGCCCCTGTGCCAGCAATCGTGATCGCGTCTTTAGCGATGGTTATGTCATTGGCAAACTCAAGTGACCCGCCATCAATGATCAGACCGGTATTGGCAGAGCTGAGCGCTCCAGAATCGGAAATGACTACTGCTCCACCTTCGATCGACATCGTGCCGGTGTAAGTGTTCGCGGCCATCAGTTTAGCAACGCTGTCTCCGGTTTTTGACACGTTGGTTCCGCCAAATCCCTCGTGGATATTGATCACTCCGCCAAGCCCGCCAAGGATCAGGTCGCTCGCTGCAGCAAGACTGATGGTGCTCTGTATGTCCAAGGTTCCAGAGTCCGCAGCAAACGTCAGGTCACCGCTGGCGCTAAAGGGAAGACTTAGCGTCGTCGTGCCGCTGATGTTGCTAAAACCACCATCGGCGATGGTGAGATTTCCCGTGGGCGTGTAGGTGCCGTTGAGATCCTTAAATCCAAGGAGGCCTCCACCATTCAACGTGAGGTCATTGCCTGCGTTGGAACCAAGGCCGGTGTTGCTGTTGATGATGAGACGTCCGCCCGAAATGGTGGTGTCACCAACCAGGGTGTTGACGGGGTTTTCAAAGGTAACGTCTCCAGAAACCGTCTTGAGGAGGTTGCCGGTGCCGCCAACGTCGCCGGTTACGATCAATTTGCTCCCCTCTTCGGAGCGGATACGAGCATCGCCCGTCAACGTCACGGTTCCCTCAATCGTATTATCTCCGTTCAAATTCCAAAGAGCACCCTCGCCGTTACTACGACCGTTACCCTCGATCAGGAAATTTTGGGTGTGGGTGTCGTTCCCACTTTCAAACAAGACTGTGCCAAGGTCGCGAATCGTCACCGTGCTACCATCTGCACCCAACGAATTGTTGGTCCGAACCCGCAGGCGGGTGTTGTCCTCCACAATCGTGCCGCCGGTGTGGGCGTTGTCCTGGTGAAAGTAGATTTCACTTCCGCCGGTCACTCGAACGCTACCGGTTCCGGTGATCTGCGATGAATTCTCAAAATCGATCCGGTTGGCGGCGTTTAGCTCCAATTCGAATCCATTGGTCTGGATTTTAAGGTTCTCCCGGATGCGCAGATAGCTTCCTTCCGATCGAATCGTGGCATTGCCCTGAAGCTCAATCACAGTATCGCCCTGAATCAGAGTGTCATCGTTGGTGGTATGATGAATGGCACCCAAGGAATTGGCATTTCCACTTCCGGAGATGATGAACCGTTCGTTGATAAACGTCCCGCCTGAGAAACGGAGCGATCCGTTCTCCTGAATCACGGTAGCGGTCGCCGAAGCAAAATTGGCATCGTCTCCGAAGGCATCTTCGGTAGTGACATCGACAGTTGCATCCCCCTGAATAATCAGCTGCCCGCTCAGGTCCGGATTCGCTACATCCAGTTTGGCGAAACCATCGCCCTGGATGGTCACGCCGTTCCCGCCGTCGTTCAAGGTCCGGAGGGTCGTCGTCAAGTTTGCGGTAGTGGCAAAAGTGGATGCCCCTTGCAATGTGGGTGTATCAATCACCATTTCGCCGACACCGACAGTTTGCAGCACTTTCCCCGCGAAGTGGTTTACGCCGCCAAACGTCACCACATTGGAAGTGATACTAAGGCTTGAATCCTCGCGAACATTGATCACGTTGGCGACAGTCAAATCAGCCGCATTGTTGAATTGCAAAGTGCCGCCATCTAGATTGAAAATGGCGTCCCCCATCGCATGGACGGCTCCCTGCACGGCAACGTTGACCGTGACCCCGGTTTCAAGCGACCAGGTGGTGCCGTTGAGGGTGTTACCGGTATTCTCGAATGTGTAGTTGCCTTGCGTCAGGGTTTGGTTCTGAGTCGTGTTCAACACCAGGCTGTCAGCAAAGGTGATCGAACCGGAACCGGATGTGTTGATTTTGTTCACATTCAGCGTTCCGTTCTGAAATGTGTAGGTGCCGAAGCCATGACCGAAGGTGATCTGATCGACAGTGATGCTGCCCCCGCCGAGGTCGATCACTCCAACATCCGAACTGGCGAAAAAGACTGAGTCTGTAGCTGTGGGTGCCGTATCCTGATCCCAGTTCTGACCATTGGTCCAGGTTAGGCCGTCGCCGTCTGCATCAAAGTCACCGTCCCAAACGAACGGAACCGCTGACCCGTTCTGGAGCACGATGATGTCGCGCGTTCCGACTCCCGTAATCGTATCAGAATCAGTGAACACAAACTCGATAGCCCGGGGAGGAGTACTGCCGTTGGTCGTCGTGAAGGTGACACTCCGGGCCGCAGCCTGATACTGCGCCACCGTAGCGGTTCCTGTAAGCGAAAGGACACCTGTGCTGGAATTATACACTCCGGAGATCCCGTTCTGATTGGTAAACCCGAGGACGTCAGCATTCCCGTTGACGAACCCCTGAATGGTTACCGTCGCGCTTTCCATGTTAGCCCCGTCGTCGGCTAGGTTGAGAGCAGGATCCACTGGTACTGCCCCGTCCGCTGGTTGATAAAAAAGCGGCCCGCCAGTCGTATCAACCCGTGGCTGAGTGGATACATCGCCCAAAGTGTACCAACCGCCATCCGTAAGAAAGATACCCTCAAAGGTGATGGTGTCGCCACTAACATTTGAATCCCCCAGGTCCAGCGTCTGGGTGGCGGTCCAATTGGTTCCATCGCTGCTCCTGAGCAGGACAAATCGTTGTTCGTTGGTCAGAGTAAGGCCGGAATCACTAAAATCGAACGTCAGTGTGGCGTTGCCCGGCGCTCCGGTCGTATCCACATACCAGGTGCGGTCCCAGCGTTCCTGAACGCCTGCGGGAACTCCGGCGGTGGTTTTGCCGGTGCCACCGTCGTGAGCCGCTAAAACGTAGTCACCGTCGTTGAGTGAGGCGACTTCGATACCTAATCCACCCGCGCCCGCGTCGAGCACCTCATCGCCAGCCCCGGCCCGTCCCACTCCGAAGAGTTCCTGGTCGTGTTCTCCATTGGCGGTGGTATCACCGGAGTAAAGATCATCGGTAAGAGCATCCTGGAGATCATATTTGGAATGCAGGTAATTGTTCACGATGGTGCGCTCCACCGTCTTCAAAGTGCGGTCGAAAACGATGATTTCCGAAATCTGACCATCCCATTCGTTTCCGGACTGGCTCCGGCCAAACCACCATTCAGCATGGAAATCGGAGTTTCCGTTGGAGTTCTTGCTGGAAACTACTTCTCCATTCAACCGCATCGCCCAAGCACCAGCGTTTTCTCCGGATACGTTGTAGATATTGAACTGATTGGGATCGACGAAGTTGTTGATCGGAATGGCATCTCGACGCGCGTTGGTGCCGAAATTTTCGTAGGCCGTGTTATTGTTCCAAGAGAAATGCTGGTTGCTGCTGGTCCCGGTTCGGTGGAATCCTCCATCCGCTTGCCCGTCGTTCGCGTCCGGTGATTGCACGATGAAGAAAATCTCCGCGTCTTCCCCATCCGCGATCAGTTGAGAGGCTCTGAGGAAACCCAAGGTGTTTGCGCCAGCATCCCCGAAGTGAACCGTGGGCACTCCGTTTTGCCCATTCGCAACAAAGGTGACCGGACCACTGCGAGAATCCAGATCGTTCCCCCGGCCACTTTGATCGGCCCAAGTTTCCACCGTATCGCCGTCATTCAGGGAGGTCGCCAGGTCCTCTGCCCGAACCCAAAGGGCCATGTCTGATGCCACTCCGACTCCGAAAATTCCGGCAGCGCCATTTCCATCGGTGACGGCAAAATTCCGCCCTTGGAGGGAACCTGGTTCCGCGCCTTCCGCCAATCCAGGCGTGGGCAGCAGGCGTTCACCTTCATCCAACACCCCGGACATCAGGGCACCTCCGATCCCTTCGGAAAGCCCGATGGCGTGACCCTGCTCATGCAGAATCACGGTAAGGAGATCATATCGGGAAGAAGTCGTGCCGCCAGGCATCGCGACCATCTGATCCGCCGCACCGGGCGAAAAGAACTCCTCGTCATTCAACGGCGTGGAATCGATAAACCAACCGCGTCCCGCCGCATCATTGTCAACCCGAATGCTATGGGTATCCCCATCATACTCCGCCAAAGCCACCCCTCCTAAATCCGTCAATTCGTAAGTCACGTTGGCCAACGCCGCAGCCTGTTCCTCGCTCAGTCCCGTCTCTTCCCAGCGATCCGTCGCCGCTTCGATCACTTGACCCAAGGCCTCCGGACTCAAATCTGCCTCGGTTTCCAGTTCGACGACCGCTTCATTCGGCTCCTCCACCTCCGGCAATACCGTAACCTCCATCTCCAAAACCGCCTCTGGGGCCGCAACGTCTGCTTCAACCACGTCGGCCTGTTCTTGGCCCGAATCCGCTACCGGCTCGGCCGCTTCCTGAACAACGTCTGGCGCTGGGGCTTGCGGCGCGGCTTCGGCAGTGTCAATCGGCGCAGCCGAATAGAGAATCCGAGGTTCCAGAGCTTCGAACTCCAGTTCGCGTTTGGCATCTCCCTTTTGGGGTTGGATGCGATCAAAGAGCGATTTTTTCTTTTTCATAGGGAAAGGGGAGGGGAACTAGGAACGTAGGATCAGCCCACGAAAAATCCCGCAGTGGAGCCAAAAATCAGGTTTCGGCGCGACCAACGGGATCGGGCAAGAGGGGAATTGGCCACGAATGCGGATTCGAAGGGATGGACCGACAATCCACCAAAAATCCGCTTGTAACTGGTTAAAAAAGTTCGGACGTCCAGACTTGCCGCCGTTGATTCTTTCCGCTTTTTTGCGGTAATCAGAGCCTGGGTCAGGATTTTTGCCTTGATCCGGTCTTGCCGAGCCGGGGCGCTGAAATAAACCGTCCTCTTCGGGGGAGGCTTTGAAACGAAGGTGGTTGGTTCGTCGGTCGAATCGGATTCCGATGTAAACCAAGCACGCGGCTGTAGTTCGGATTCGATTCGAAACGAATCCGAGATGCCATCATCCAACTGATAGGTGCCAATCAAAAAGGGGTTTTTGGGGGGATTTACAACGTAGTTGGCTGTCGGTCGGCCAAGCGTGACGGTTTTGTCATGTTTTGCGAAGCTAAACAAGACAATTTTTTCCGCTAAAGTGCAGAAATTCCTTCGTTATTCCGCCAGATTTTCCAAGGCTTCTTCCACGATCTCTGTCCCAATGACTTGGCCGAAGATGTCTCCGAGGGTCAATTCCTCGTCATCGTTCCCATTTGGCAAGATGCCGCCGTGGAACATGCCCATCCGGAAGATCGAGCCGCCGGTGT
>CAYGQD010000060.1:0-33395 GCA_964351855.1 uncultured Verrucomicrobiales bacterium | reverse complement strand
TTACCGAGTTGGTTGTCGTGTTTGAAGATTATGAGGGCGCGGGGAGTCATGCTGCCGGCAGGGCGGGCGGCGGACTGGTCGAATTGGAAGGCGTTTTCCAAGGCCTGGAAGAGGAGTTCGAGGTCGCTATTGTCGCCTTCTTCCGAAAAGCCGGTTTGCTCGGCGAGAAAGGGATTGACGAATCCCTGCGCCTTGTAGAGTCCGTAGGGGACGGTGAATTTGCGGCCCATCGTGCGTTCCTTTTCGACGTCTTTTTTGTTGGTTACGGAGGACCGGGTGATGGCATGCTCACTGGAGACTATGGGATCGACCGAACGGGCGAACGACAGTTGGACGGGGCCACGGACTTGGCCGCAATTGATCTCAGTAGACATGACCGCACCGAAAGTGCGGACATCGTAGTAGTTTTCACACATCCATACAGTGGCTTCGCCTTTCTTCCCATTTTTCGGAGCCTTGGACTCTACAGCGGGGATGCCGACCGCGTCGTGAGCCTTCTGTTGGAGATCGTTGAGGACGCCGCCTTCGGTAAAATAAATGCCCTTGCCGGTGGCTCCTTTTGAGGTGAGGGCGACGAAGTTGCGGATCTTGCGCTTGAGGCAGACATCGGTGACGAGGCCTTGGCCGGTTTCGACGTCGATGCGCGGGAGATTTCCGGCGTCGGGGTCGCCGTTAGGGTTGGCGTCTTGGCAGTCGAAGAGGAAGAGGAAATCGTAACGGTGATTCATAGTGTGGTCGATAGTAAGTGGTTAGGAGAGTGTTCAGATGGTTTCTGAAATCGGTTCCGCGTTCGGGGCGTTTTCCTTTTTGGTGAAGAAATCCTTGCGCTGATGGTAGTAACCGATGGCGAAGACTCCTTGTTTTTTGAGGGAGAGTTGGTTCGGGAAGCCGCTGGCCTCGATGAAAGACACGATGTCCTGAACGAGGCGTTCCCGGTTCACCTTGGCTCCTCCGTTGAGTTTAGAGAGCCAATGTTGATAGGTGCGGAGCAGGCGCGGGAAAACGCTGGCAGGCGTGGCGGACGCGGCACTATAAAAGCGGTCGCGAATGCCGGCGTTGACGGTACCTAGGGCGTCTTCTTGGGTTTTCTCAAGCGCCGAGAAGAGGCGGCCGAGGAGATAGGCTGGATCGGTGTTTTCTGTGTCGAGCATTGTCGGTATGGCTAGTTTGTGATTGCGGACGAGAACCGCCTTGAGTGTAGCGGCGCGGAGATAGTTGATCGTCCGGTCTGCATGGATGCGGCGGATGATCGCGGAGAAGAGGCCCTCTGGATAGGGGCTGCCCTCGATGATGGCGCGGGTAAGTGCTCCGCAGAGCAGTGGCGGGATCTCGTCCGCGACGCGGGCTGTTTCGCGGAGGATCTGCCAGATGGCAGGAAATTCGGGATCGGGGAAGCGTTTCCCGGTTTGGGAGGTGAATTGGCGGACGATCTCCAGGCACTGCTGGTGGGCGTGCAGTTTGGCGAGGAGATCGGCAGTGGTGGATCGGTGGTAAAAACGAATAGAGACGCGGGCCGCGTTGGGAGCCAATCCAAGGATGTGGAAGGGCGTCTGGGGTTCGCCGAAATCCTGATAACCGCTGCCAGAGCGGATCGCTTCCAACAGACGCCGGAGTTGTGCGCGCTTTGTCTCGTCCTGCACTTCTTCCGTTGCTTGGGAGCCGCCGGAAAAGAGATCCGCAAAACAGTCTTCCACAACGGATGGTTGGTCCGTCCAGAAGACGGTGGTGGTGTCGCCGATGCGGATGCGGTGTTTCTGCGATATTGGCCCTGTAAGCAGAGAATTGAGCGCGGTGCCGTATCGGAAGGCGGCGTCTTCGCTGACAGGAGCATTCAACCCCTGCTCATGATCTTTCGCGTAGGAATCAAATGCAGTGGCGTTAAATGAGACGATGGATGCTCCCGCCGGCTGGGAGCCTGTGACTCCCTTTATCTTTGGGTGAAGTCGAGCAATCGGAAGTGTATCTCCCGTTAGGAGGCACTGGCCAATGGGGCCGGGCGTTTGCGTCGCCTGCGAGCGAACCCACCATTTGTGAACGGCGACTGATTCATGTACGGGCTTCTTCTGACCTTGAATTTGGAAGATACCGAAGCCGTTTCCGAGGTCATTGAGAATGGGGAACTCGGCGATTTGCTCGGGGTTCCACTGTTCCAAGAAACGACAGACAGCCGAAAATGACGGATCGTTGATCGTGGCTTCCAACTTCAGATGTTTCTGGCGAAACGCTTCGAAACGGCTGATTCCGAAACCGTCGGCTTTGTCATCAGGTTGGCGACCGAGGAGGTAGGTTTGGTTGTCCCAGAGGAAGCAGGGATTGATTCCGGCTCCAGGTGGCTTCGCTTCTCCGGGGACGAGCATCACTCTGTTTTGCAGTTTCTTCTTCTCGTCGGGCTCACGCGCATCTTCGGGAGGCACGGCAAGGGAACCGTCCGGCTTTAGCACGATGCGAAAGCTGATCTTCTGAGGCGAGAAGCCCGGCGGGGCGATCTCGTAGTAAGGATCGCCGGCGAGGCGGGTGTAGAGTTCGTTGAGAGATTGGAGGATCATGCTTTGGCGGGGAATGGGAGTTGGGGCACCTTGATGACGCCATCGCGCATGGTGGCGCGGAAGAAGTGCGGAGTGGTGGATTTCACTTTTTTGGTGGTGCGGTCCTGTTCGAACTCGATGTCGTGGAGCATAAAACCCAGGTCTTTTTCCCCGGCGTGATCGGGAAAAGGCACTGGCAGATCGCTTTCGTTTTCGATGAGTTCGAAGCGGACGGGGAACTCGCGGCACCCGAAGTAGGGTTGTTGAAAGGCTTGGCCCTTGCGGGCCCGGCGCTTGAACATCTCGAGGTGCTTGCCAACGGCCTCCGGCTCTGGAGAGGGCGAATTGCCCTTCTCCAAGCGGGCCTCGAGGACGAGGACGTGCGCCTTGATCAGGTAGGCGACGTCTTTCAAGAGAAGAGAAGCGCGTTGAGCTCGGATCTTGTTTTCAGTGTCATCGCATCGGATGCCTTCGGGCGGAGGTACCTCTCCGGACATTTGCGCTATGGTAGGAGGAGATGCCTTCTTGCTGATCTCGTTCCTCCGGATATTGGTGAAGCGGATGGGATTGAGGACGTGGATTTCGTCGATGATCCAGCGGATCTGGGGTTTCCAGTAAATGGCTTCGAGAATGCCACGGGCTGCGGACGGGGTCATCACGTCGTAGGAGACGCGCTCGACCTTCATTTCAGGCCGGGAGAAAAGGGCGTAGTCGCCGGAGACGTGGAGGGTGATGCCGAATTTCATGATTGGTTAGCAAATCAGCTGTTGGGAGCCGCAGTGGTCTTCGTCGAAGGTGAGGCCAAAGTGTCTGGAATAGTTGAGATCGGTGGAAATGAGGGCGTGGAATTGGCCGTCGCGAAGAATCTCGAAGGAGCCGATGTTGTCGTCACGCAAGCGTGGCGGGATCTGGACAGTGTAGCGCTGAAGGGCGCGAAGGAGATTCCGGTGAAGCGGGATGGATGGCATACGGAGTTCGGCGATGAGCGTGCGGGCTTTCTCGTCGTAGGGAATGATGACGGGAACCTGCCAATCGTCGATGAGCCGAAATTCTTCGGCGACAGTGCGGAAATCGAAGTGAAACGGGAATGAGCTCATGCTCCCATCAAGTCGGAAGTGGCCGAGAATGTCCTTTGAGTCCCAGCGGGACTTTTGCTGGTAGTAGTAGAGATCGAAGTAGTGGCGGATCGCTTCCTGGCCGAGGAGGTCAGGATGGAGATCGAGGAGTTGATGGGCGATTTGAGCGGTCTCGCGGAAATAGGTTTCTCCACACTGATCTTCCGGAATGAAGACATAGGTTTGTCCCGGGTCCTGGAGCTTCCCATTGCGATTACAACGTCCGGCGGCTTGAGCGATGGAATCGAGTCCCGCGAGGGCGCGGTAAACAACAGGAAAATCGACATCGACTCCAGCTTCGATGAGCTGGGTGGAAATGACCCGCGTGGGGAGCCCTTTGCAGAGGCGGGTGCGGATCTCCGAAAGGATGCGGCTGCGGTGCTCCGGGCACATCAAGGCGGAAAGATGAAAATTTCCCTCTTCCTCACCGAGTAGTTGGAAGAGTTGCTGGGCGTGTTTACGGCGATTGACGATGCAGAGGACTTGCAGGTGGCTTGCAAGGCGCTCGACGAGCGCGGCATCGGTGACGTCGCCGAGGGATTCGATCTCCACGCGCTTGAGGGCGGTGAAAAGGGATGATGTGTCCCCGATGATCTCCCGGCAGTTTTTAAGGCCAATGGGAAATTCGGCCGCATCAAAGTGCACGGCGGGCTGGGTGGCTGTGCAGAGAACGGCGGTGGTATGATAATGGGCGGTCAGTTCCTGGAGGACGCGAAGACAGGGCGTGAGGAAATCGACGGGCAGGGACTGCGCTTCGTCGAGAATGACGACAGAGTTCGCGATATTGTGGAGTTTGCGACAACGGGAGGTTCTCGCGGCGAAGAGGGATTCGTAAAACTGAACGGCGGTGGTGATGACGATGGGCGCATCCCAGTTTTCAGAAGCAAGGCGAGATTGAGTTGTCTCCTTTTCTGGTGATAGAGAGGAATGGTGTTCGACGAGCGGAGTGAACGAGGTGGTTTCCAGGGGGGAGAGGATCTCGCGGATGACCTCGGCGTTTTGCTCAATGATGGAGGTGAAAGGGGCAACATAGATTACGCGCAGCTGCCCGTAGGTGAGAGCGTGACGCAGCGCGAAGCTGAGAGAAGAAAGAGTCTTCCCACCACCGGTCGGAACGGTTAGCGTGAAGATTCCGGGAGACTTCAACGCAGCGGCGCGGCAGTCCTCAACGACGGCACGGCGCTGGAAATTGACGTGGTCCTCCGGGGAAGGCGTGCCGAATTTGTCGATTCTCGAGTCGATCAACTTCGCGATGGTGGCTAGAGAGTCTTCAGGAGTCGCGTTCCGAGTTTTCGCCTGCGAGGGATTCATGAATGCCTCTGTTGCAAGAAAGTCGGCATCGACGAGACAAGAGAACAGCATGCGGGTGAAGAAGCTCAGGGAAAACGAGTCTTTCGCGAGAAATCCCGGTGGCGGGGGGACGGTTTTGGATGTGATTTCCACCGGTGCGTTTTGCCAATCCGGCAGATCAGTCTTTCGGAGACGTGTGGCTTGGCAGGCGTTGTTGGACATGCCATCGAGCAAACCCGAATGGTGGCCGGCGATGGGGTAACCGAGAAGATGGCCGAGGACGGAATGGGAATTCGTCGCATGCTGAGCGCCAGCGCTTGAGTGATCGACCTTTCCCGAAACATCGTCGATATGGAGATCCACTTTCGATTTGAGGTAGAGCTGCCACTCTGGTGCAAATTTGCCCAAATCATGCCACAGTCCCGCCACGTAACCCCATTCTTGCGCCGCCTTTGCATCGTCTGAACCGGCCAACAGCATTTCCCCGGCAAACTTCGCCGCCCACCAAGCTACTTTGTTGAGGTGACCGTGCTCAGGATCGAGATCGCGACATTTTGGGCAAGGTGCCCCAGGTTCGCCCTGGCAAGTCGTGTCAGCGTCGGTTCCAAATGGCGTGAAAAGCGGCTCCCACTCGGTGCACGGCAGAGTTTCCCCGCTCTTGGGATCACTCTTGGTATGGGCATACGGCCCTGTATATCCTGGTGATTGAGACACGTCCGCCATCAGTCTTATCTGCAACAACTTCCATTTTGCGGGAGCACCAAAAGAATTCTTATCGAACTACCGCCTTAACATAGCACTCAATCAGCATGGGCTTCCTGTCGAATAGATTCGTCTCTATTCGCAACAATTCGGCGGAACGTGCGCCCTAACCAACTAGCACCTTCGAAGAGGAGCGGACCGCGGTAGCTTTCACACCAGCCTACTCGTATTCAGGCACTTCGAGGAAGTCGAAATGGATGGAACTGCCACCAATGGCTGTGGCGCCTCGAACGGTGAGGGGATCCATCGTTTGGTGAATGCGAGTTGATTCGGGATCCTGTTCGTGTTGCGGTGTGAAGGCGTGTTTCACGTTGAACGGCTCCATTGCCCGGAGAATAGCGTTCCTTACCGGTGACAGGTTCATTCCTCCCCCAGTGAGGATCACTTCTTCCAGGCGGTCAAAATTTCCTTGGCTCAGGAAACTTGTGAATTTAGAGGCGATCTCTCCCGCGAAGTCAGCGATTATCTGACGAATCGACTCCCCTTCGGCCCCCTCGCCAATGGATACAAATGTGATCGGATCTTCGAAGTGCCCCCCCGTGAGGATACGCGCAAAGAAGAGCGCAATCGAATCGCCCGGTTCGCTGAGAATCAGCTCGAAATACTCTTGTGCATCCGATGCCAGGAGATCGTGAATTCGCTCGATTAAATGGCTGATACCCGTTGGTTCCGACGAGATCGCCAGCCGACGCTTGCCCTCGACCCTGCCGTCCAAATCATGCTGCAAGTTTGCGGTGTCGAAACCAAGAACAGCAAAGTCCAAGGTATAGGCCCCAAGATCAGCAACCAGCGTCCAATGGATGTAAGAATTCCCACTACAGACGAATTCCAAGACTCCTTGCTGAAGCGGACATTCAACTAACATGGCCGCAAAATCTGGGCAGGGTTCTTCCTCCGTTCCGCCCCGCAAAACCGCATTCTGGCCATTGGTAAGCACGCCAATGGCATTGATTGCAGGCTCAGCTTCAAAACTGATGCGGTTATTACCTGGCCAGCCCGCCGCCAACATGGCTTGATGAAGCTCGGTTTCACCTGGAGTACGCAGCCCAAATTCCGGGATGGCAACGCGCACCCGGCAATCATCGACTTCAATGCGATCAGTGGCGATTTTCAATAGGTAGGTAAAAAAACCACTGAGAATCGCGTCCATGATTTCGGTTGAGAACAGCGATGCATTGGGAACTCGAAGGGGTCCTGAAGTAGCATCAAAAGGCTGGTAATCGCCAAAGAGATTTCGCTTCCAATTTTGATAGCACTTCCAGCCAGTAGCGTTCACCTGAAGGTCATAAACATCAGCCCCGAACAACCACCGATCTGAGTCGGCGTTGAAAGCAGCCAAAGTGGGGATACAAAGGCTGAGGCCTTGATCAAAATTCCAGTTTGCGGGATCGGTGACGTATTCAGCTTGGACGAAGTCTTCGTTTCGATCCCAGGGTCCGCGTATAGCGAGCTTGGTGTAGGAACTGCCGAGGTCGATGCTTATGCAGGGTCGCGGTTTCATTGGACGACTGGTAATATGCCTAGAGTTTAACGACTTGAGCTTTCAGCAAAAGGTAATCACCCGGACAATCTTTTAGGAGCCAACCAGGTTCACGAATTTCGACAAGGTCACCGGGATTAACGGTCTGTGTTGCACACTCATGATTACGGCCCTTGAAAGGCAGTTGTTGGCCAACTTCGCCCTCGCGATCTAGTCCAAGATTATTCAAGATGCTTTGAAGCGTGCGCTTGGTATTTTCATTCGGAGTGCGTTTCCAGGTCGAAACGAGTTGTCCGCAGATTTGGATCATGAGTTGTTGGTCGCGGGGAGAAGCTGGTTTCTCAACAGAGTCGGCGCGATTCAACTCTGGACTCTGCCATGATTCTGGAACGTGATGGGGATGCCAGAGCCGAAACACATGCTTTCCGGGAGGCGGAGGCTCAACAACTATTTGCTGATTCCGCCACCATTGATAGGCTGCATCTTGAACTTGTTGCGCTGAGGCCGGTTTGCCATTGTTTGAAAGTTTCGCTAGAATTTCCTCCCCAGCTTTCGAATTCACCAGTTTCCGTCGGAGATCGCCCGCAGTTAGGCCTTTGGAAACTTTGGCGAGGATCTTGAGGACGAGGGCGGGCGGGGCGGAGTTTTGTTGCGAATTAGGCACGGCGCTGGGAATAACGGCAAGAGATGCGAAGCGGCGCATTAGTGCCACGGGGTATATTGGATTTCAATCTGGGTTTTAGCTGCCAATTTATCCCATCCCACTCGAAAAATTTCTGGGCGTCGCGAAGGATTTCGACCGGAGCCGCCCGATAATTTGATTGGCTTGCGGAATAGATTCTTTTGCCACCGTGGTGGCTGAGAATTAGGAATGGAGAGGGTTTTCAGAATCCCGCTTCACGCAGCAAGTCTGACGGGTGGACCTGCAAAGCCGTTGCCAATCGATTGAGGGTGATGATGTTGGGTGAGCGTTCCCCTCGTTCGAGAAAGCCAATGTAGGTGCGATGGTGCCCCGTGAGCTCGGCAAATTCTTCCTGCGACAGGCCGAGCGCCTCCCGCTTGCGCCGGATGAGGAGTCCGATTTGGCGGGTGATTTCTCGTTCTTCTGAAAGTGGGGAAGCCAACCCTCATGGTCTAATCCCGTGCTACTTTTTCATCGACATACAAAAGATAGCATTCATGATCTGCAGCCAAACAATTTTATGAGCGAAATGGAAGTAGGAATCCGGTCCGTCGTTTTGGATGAAGGACCAGAAAAGACATTTGTCTTACAACGTGAGGCGCCGTATCCGGCGAAGGATTACACGCTGAAGGAGGCGCATGTGGAACTATTGGCCGAAGAGGATTGGGGAGAGGTAAAAAGACCGGCGCGCGAGGTGCTGGAAGTGATGGGATCCAATACTTTCTTTCCCATCATTGGGGTAACGGGTATGATGAATAGTGGGAAATCTTCCACGGTCAGGTCTTTTTTAAGCGAGCAGGGGCGGGTTCGGGTTCTAACTGGTGAGCAGGTTCATGAGGGAACCCAGCGATTTGTTTTTTGGTTTCCTGGTAGAACGGAAAAGGATGAAGAGTTTCGAAATTTGATAGAGGCGGCGATTCTGCGCATCTTTGAAACTGCCCCTGAGTATCTGAATGCTGATCGCGAGGCAGCTTGGAAACAATACAATGCGAATCAGGACGAAGGCTCGGTTGAGAAACTTTTCGAAACGCCTCTGGTAGCGTTTGACGACGGTTTGAATGATCTGGGTTTCGGCTTGCTAGACTGCCCGGATGTTCAGCGTGTTCACGCTGGAGACGACAGGGCGGAAGACAGGCGATTGAAATTCGTGAGACGAGCGTCGCAGCTTTGTTCGGTGATTTGCTTTGTAGCGCGGCCCGAGGGACTTGAAGACAAGACTGCCCTGACTGCCGCAAAGACAATCGACCGGCAAATGCCGGGGGTGGACAAGTTTATTTTGGTCAATCAAGTTAATCCAAAGAAATGGTCAACGACAGATCAGGTGGTTCAGTTAGTTAAAGAGGCTCTCATGGGGGTGGGGTTTCAGCATGTTTTTTTGGCTTACCACAACGATATACCAGATAGCCGGGAGAGAATTCCTAAGGAGTTGCAGGCACGCTTTGGAACCTCAGACGATCCGATCTACTTTGGAATTGATAGGTCAAACCGTAATGCGACCTTGGGGGATTTTTTCGGACAACTGGATCACGAGAAACTTGAGGCGGCATTGACTGGGGCTCACCGTCAGCGACTCTTTGACGCGACTAAAGAAAGCCGAAAGCGGTTGTGGACTGCAATTAAAACGTCCAATGAGACCGCAGAAAAACTGAGGCGTGCGCTGCTGGATCTTTGTCGTGAATTCAGTCTAGATGATGGGGAGCATCCGCGAATTCCAATCACGGACAAGATGGCTCAGGAGATTTTCGCTAGCTTTAAGCGTACCGCTCCGTTAGCGGCCAAACCGATGGTTTGGGTGGCG
Organism: uncultured Verrucomicrobiales bacterium; assembly: GCA_964351855.1. Classification (GTDB taxonomy): domain Bacteria; phylum Verrucomicrobiota; class Verrucomicrobiia; order Verrucomicrobiales; family DEV007; genus JBCDHN01. Next base: position 23,743 of record CAYGQD010000060.1, on the reverse strand, counting down.
AATGTGAGCGGGGGCGCGAAACGGATCAGCAAGCAATCCGAAGGAAAGATTCGGGCCGCAAGGATTGAGGCGAAGGCCTTGGCTGAGCGGACGCGAAACCTATTTCCCGTGGTGGATCCAATTTCTGAATGGGGAAGCGAAGATCAACATACGAACGTTTGGAACTCGGTTTTGAAGAAGGCTGCTGATCAACCCCCATCTCTGAACCGGAATGATTTGGATCGTGCTACAGCAAAGTTTTGGAAGGAAGCGAGTGACGAATATGGAGTGTGGGTGGTGGCTGCCTTTGTTGTGGCCGTTGGTGTGGCGATCTTCTTTGTCGCCGTGCCGGTGGGCGGTGCTGCTGTTGCGATCCTTGGCCAGGCATCGGTGTTTGAATTGGTGGGTGCAGGTCTTTTGGGCGGCGGGTTTGCGGTGGGGTTGCAGGAACTGATGAATCGGTCGGTTTTTCAGGAGATACGGAAGTGGGTCTTTCCAAAATCGTTCTCCAACTTGTTTTCCTTTGCTTGCGACAGTTTCGGACTTCCGAGGGAAATTTCGGGCAATGCCACGACGATTCATTTCAAGGATGAGGATGACAAAGACGTAAAAATGGAGGTGCCGAGGTGCGGCATAAAGGCTCAACCACCGCAGGATTGGGTACCGAAGAGCGGTTACTGGAGCGAAATTTCAGAGGGATGGAACCGTCTAGATACGTTGCTTAGATCCAACTTGAAGGACAATGGAACGGATTGACGGCATCGAGCAGCAGTTGCGGGAGTTCGAGCGCAACGTGGGCTTGGTGTTTTCTGGCACTGGTATTGAACACAAAGTTGGTGCCCTGATACGCGGTTTCAGGAGCGATCGGGAACAACTTGAGAGCAATCGTGGCCTACATCTTCCGACGATTGGATTCTTTGGCCCGAAAGACAACGGGAAGTCCGAAATGCTGCGATCCCTCTTTTTTGATGAGAAGCGCCCAAAGGGGATCCTATCAGGCGTAGGCAGTAATAACAAGACCATGAAGGTGACGTGGATTGGAGCTAAAGCGCCTTACGATTTGTCTCCAGAATGGGAAGTCCATCTGCCTGCGGACACTGCGAGTGATACTCGGCTGGGCATCGAGACGATTCTGGTGGATATACCGGGTTTCAACGATGCGGATCCTCAGGCGATGGAAGCTGCTGAGCGGGCTAGAACTTCCTGCCAAATCAAGGTGCTGGTGGTTAGGAGCGACCAAATGGAGGATCGAGCTGTGATGGAAGAAGCCACGAAGCTGGATGGCCACGTGATTGTGCCAATCCTGAATATGCTCCGTTGGCGAAGTGACAGCCCTGAAGCGCAGAATCACGCAATGGAGTTTCTGGCTCGTCTACGCTCCAGTGCGCCAAATTCGCGTATTTACGAGCCGTTGAGGATAACTCAAGTGGACATCCCAGGGTTGAATCATGACGGGTTAGATTCGGTTGGGGAGGCGCTGGCCGCGAGCTTAAAAAAGGTGATTGCGCAGACGGATCGAGAGCCCGATTTGGTGGGGAAGGCTGTGGTGAATCGGTTTGAGGATTTACGACGAGAGTTGGAAAGTGAAATGGAAAGCTTTCTGCTGGCCAGTGCCAATTCGCAGCGACAAATCGAAGAAGCAATCGGAACTTTTCCAGTGGAGGTGATTCAAGAATTAGAGGGGAGCGATCGTGCATTGGCATCTGCAGCAAAGCTCGGAATTCGGGCCGAACTCTTGAGGAAGACTTCCAGTTTGTTCTTTCCCTACCGGTCCGTGCTTGGATTGCTTTGCCTGACTACCGGGGCCTGGGACAAGCTCGCTTTGGCGTTTTCAGGAAGTATTCCATCACTGGCGATGAGTACTTACCAAGCGGTAAAGAACTTGAAAGACCGGACGAGCAAAGAGCCAGCAGCAATGCTGAAGGCGACAGAGAGAGTCGCTCAACAGTTCCGCTCGAAATTGGCTCAACCCATCTCTGATTTTGCTTTTTCGATCAGACATGTTTCTGAAGGGAATGAGCTTCATTTGACGAACGAAGTAACGGTAGAAGGATTGGATCATGTGCTGGAGCTTTCTAAACGAGCCTTTGAAGAGGAAACCACAAACGGTGCTCCAAACGGGTTTACGACTTGGTTTGGCGGCTTCTGCGCCACGTTCGTGTTTCTGGCAATCTTGGCAGGACCCTTGGTTTCCGTGTATTGGGACTACGGTCAGGCCGCCTATGAAACCTTTACGACCGATCAAAACACTCCGTGGACTGAATACCCGGCGCCGAGTTTTGGGATGATGTTCACAGCCTTGATCCTGGGCTTGATTCCGGTTGTGGCTATTGCGATTCTGATGCTTTCATGGGCATCACGAGGCGGGGTCGTTCGACGATGTATTCGGCGGATTCAGAATCACCACGAGGAAGGGATTGCGAGGCTGCGAGAGGACCGAAGCTTAGCGATTGAGTTGACCGACCCTGTTCTGAAGGCTGCAAGAATGGTGGGGCGGTTTGTGCGAGAGTGAGGACCTTCACTTTTCAGAATTATCCCCCCATCTCGTTTGGGCACCTTTTAGGCCAGCTGCAGCCTTGTTTGCTGACTTGGTTTCGGAGGACCACTCCTTCCATTCTGAGCCGTAGCGTATCCATTCATACTCGGTAACACCACGAGACTTCCAGGTGCTTTCAAGTTCCGATTTTCCAATGCTAGCAAGGAACTCCGAAAACCATTTCTTAGCGGTACGGGAATCTTTGTATCGGGCCACTTTTCGAAGCTCAGTGAGTTTTGCGGGAAACTTTGCAGGTCGGGAGAGGCCGTCGGGCCATACTTGGTGTATGGCATTGTCTGCCTCTGCACTTAGTTCGTAGGCATATTCGACGGCTTCTTCCTCCGCCACCCCATTTGCGACAAGGCTAAGAACGACGGGAAACAACTCCCATGCATTATTATAACCGCCTGGATATGGAACCTTAATCTTAATGGTTTCATCGATGCTGCGATCCCTTTCGACGGGTTCAAAATTCCTTCTTCGCATTTCTAGGTCGCGTTCTAATAACTTCGCGTTGAGAAAGCCGATCTTGTCACGACAGAGATACCAAATTCGCAAGGTCTTTGCGACACACTCACTCGGTGTTTCATTTTCACTGCGAATTCTAGCAGCATACTCGGCAAGCTGTGTGAGGGGGAAATCCTCGGCCAAGGTATCGCTCTGCTTCAATGGTTTCGGTTGTTGGTCTTTCTTCATGCCTTAAGCGCAGTCTAATTCGAGAAATATTAAATTAATTTTGTATGCCGAATCGAAGAACCCTATGGCAAAACATTATGAAATCAAGGTATAAAGACTGGCAAATAACACTTTTCGGAGTCAAACCTACATAGGTTTGGCGATTTGCCAAACGGGTGATGTCGATGGAATATCCCCCATGAAAGAGCAACGTCTCGTTAACAAACGCACCTTAGCGAAGGACTTCCTTGGAGGGGTTTCGGTGAGGACCGTGGAGAACCTCGTCTCCAAGGGAACCATCAAACTGATTCGCGTGGGGCGACGCGCAATGTTTGCACCGGATGAGGTAATCGCCGATCTGAAACAAGCCACCACAGAAAACGATGAAACCCGAAAGACGCTATAAAACGGCGGCTCCGGGTTCCATCACGAAAACAGATTGTGAGAGATCTATAGATCGTGTTGGTCAGTCCAAGCCGCAAGCGAAAAATTGGTCGCAGTGTGAGGCAATTGTGGCCGGAAGCGATCGTTGTGAAAAGGAGGGGCGCATATGACGGCGGAAGAGATTCTCAATGCTTCCAGAGCTGGGCATTTGGTCGTGGGTATCGCGAAATGGAACGAACAGTTTGAGACCGCAGATAGTCGCAAACGTAGCAAGTTGGATTGGATCAAGAATCCAACGCAAGAAAGCCGCGGATTCATGGAGCTTTTTGCCGGCTATGGGGAAAGAGGAATGACCTGCTACGCAATCTTTGATTCGATGTGCAAGTTCATGGGGCGGGAGCCCAGTGAACGAACTGACGAAGGCCGTTATGAACGGGGAAGATTCCTTTGGAATGATCGTCCAATGAAAGTCCACCATTTGGCATCGAAATGCCATGTGCATGAACTCGACTTGTTTGTGGAGGCTTTGGAGTTGCTTGCGAGCCCTGAGGTAGGTTGGATTTTGCTGGAAACTTGGGATGATCAGGCTGGATCTGCCAGCGGGACGAAGAACACGGAGCAAGAAGAGGAGAAATCTGCCAGCTCTTCAGGGAAGGCTTCACAACGGGGGCAGAATACTGCCGGAGTTGCCTCTAATAATAGGAGAGGTTTAGAAGTACAGATTGAGGAAAAAAAGAAAAACGCGGGCGGGGCCGCGGAGGATGTTTTTTTGAATCAGGTTTGCGGGGAGACTGGCAAAGCCAAGTCAAGCTCAACCGCGGGCGAGGCGAAAGCATCGGAGTCGTCCCTGCCGGTTGGACAAACACTTATCCGTCCAGCAATTCCCGATGGCCGCTTGAGCATCGAGGATGCCTTGGATTCTAGCATTGAGATGATTCGCTCGTTCGAAGGCTTGAACAGCCACCGGGAGGAGTTGGCCAACGAGGTAAAGGGGTGGCTACAAGCGTTGTATGCGGCGGGCAAACACCAGACTGGGAAACGTCTCCAACGAGATCTGGAACAAGGGATTTCCCTAGCGGTGTTGAGCGATGATCACGCTGAGGCCGTGATTTGTCATTTTGCGGCAGCGGCCCAAAATCAAAAAGACGGAAAGCCTGACCCCTGGCTGAACCTGGATTGGCGGAGGCTGAAGCTGCGAAAGGGAGCTGTCAGTACAAATGGAAACAAGGAGGAAGGGCATAAAACAACCACCAAAAAGGTGCATGGATTTTAATTATGAAGATGCGACTCAAAGAGAAAATTCAGTCCATGCCCGACTTTGGTATTTCGGAAGACGCGATTTGCGAATGTGGAAAGACATTCGTGCAATTCATTCGAAAAGGGGAAGCTTCTCCGGCCCGTTGCCCAAGTTGCTTGGAAGGGCCCGTTCTGCTCAAGACTGTGACACCTCCAACTTTCGATGAGGTGGTGGAAAACCTTTGGCGAAGAGAAGTTCCTGAGGATTATCGCGCTTGCTCCCCCGAGGATTTGCCAAAAGCGCAGTGGTCTTCATGTTTTGATTGGGCCTTGAATCTTAAGAGCCACGGTTTACTGCTGATGGGAGATTCTGAGAGTGCAACAAGGCTCGCTGCTGCCACTCTGCTTGAGAGGATGAGGGCGGAGCGCAAAAGGTCAATAATGTTCGTTCGCGAGACGACCCTTGCGAAGAATTTGAAAATGAAGTTTGGCAAGTTCTCAGGGGAAATTCTGACCAAGCTGGAGAGAGTCGAGAAAACGGATATCCTTCTGCTCGACAAAGTTGGATTTGCTAATGCAACTCCGAGTGTCCAGGAGTCGCTCTACGAATTGATCGAGGAGCGCTTAAGTCGCCGGAAGACAACTACCATTCTTACTACCCAATATGATGGAGAGATGTTGGCAAAGCGATTTGCTGACCAACGAATGGGGATAGAGTTTGTGCGAAGGCTAAGAACGTCCTGCCAGGTCATTCCGCTATGCTCCGAAGATGAGGAGGATTCTCGCTGAGACTTTCAGAAAATGAGCTCTCCGGATTCCAAACCTTCGCACCAGCGCCTCCGCGAGATTTCCCATCTCCTGGCTGCTGATCACGACCCGGAAGAACTCTTGGAAGGGTTGCCTGGAATTTGTGCAGAGCTGGAAGAGTTGAGCGATGAATGGGCGCGCAAGAATGAAGGACTGCGATCCGAGAAAGAAACTGCAGGGTTGTTGGGAGTGCCGCTTTCGACGCTTCGGCAACTCCGTTCTGATCGCGATCTGTTGAGGAGAGGTTGCGTCCATCTCATGGGGCGACGGTGGCTGTGGGACATTCCCAAGACGAAGGAGTTTTTCGCGGAGCGAGCCGAAAGGGCGAAAGGCAAAGCCTGGACCTGGGCAACGTAGCGAAGCGCTCGTCTTTTTGCGGACGGTTGCAGAAAACGGTGAATGAGGAAAAAGGCGCAGCCTTCTGGAATCACTCAGTTCCGACACCGGGGCTATTCCTTTATTCCAAGCCATCGCATCGCCTGTTTCTTTGGCATGGGATGCTCATAGCTGCGTTCAATCTCGTCGATGCTGTTTCCACCTTGTTTGGCGACAAAGTGTTTGGCGACGTCAAGGCTTCCGAGCGCCGAGATCCAAGTATGGCGCAGAGCGTCGGCCGGCCACTTATCCATGAGCCCGGCTTTTTTCAGTTCTGCGGTGAGGGTTTTGCGGGTGCTAACGGGGACGATGGGGCCGGTAGCCTTATACGGCAAAACGTGGTGTTCCAGTTTGGACCAGAGGGCATCGGCGATCGGTTTGGTGAAGGCTACATCTGGATTGGGCGTGAAGTGGATGAATCGCCAGCCAGTTTTGGTTTCGTTTGGCACCCGAATGTGGCGCTCCTCCGAGTCGATGTCCTCCCAAGTTAGACCTGGCCGCGGCGGGGTGTTTGTCTCGCGATTCCCGTGGACCCCACCGATTTCTGAGATGGGACGCATTCCAGTGTAGGCAGCAAGGGCGAGGAAAATCTCCAGATTGTAACGAGGATAGGATCCCGAAGCCGTTGATTCTGGCAGCTCGGAGATGAAGCTAAAGACGTCTTCGAGAAGTTGCGGCTGCCAGATCTCGGGCGGTGGACGTTTCTTGGGTTTAGGAGCGCGTGGGATCTTGCTACAGGGATTGAGGCCTTCTTCGGTCCAGTCCCATTCACTCCAGGATAAATCGTAGACGTGCGAAAGACTGTTGAGAGTGTGGTTGCGCGATTTCCAGGCCAAGTGGCCGAGTTCTTCCGTGAACCAATCCCGGACATCTGTCCGCGACAGAGAGTCCATGTATCGACTTCCGATTGAGGTTTTGGAGATTCGGGAGGCAATCGCTTTGCGCTGACGCCAAGTTTCAATCGAAAGGCTGGAAATTTCGGCCTCATCGCGCCATCGGTTTACTGCTTGAAGAACAGTATATCGTGGCTTTTGGAGCGCCTTTTTTTCATCAATCGCTGCCTGAAGCGTTGCTTCGGCTCGCCGAATTCCGAGTGAGCGGCTCAATTCGAGGATTCGGATTTCGGCTTCGGAAAGGCAATGAGTTTTGCCACCGTTGCGTATCTCATTGACCTTCACCCTAAAGAAGTCGCGAGCCTCTTTCTCTGCGCGTGAGGTCGTTCTCCCGCCTACCCTTGTGGTGCTGTTTCGAGAAAACCACTTTTGTTCGCGGTGTCCGCCCGGAGGCAACCATGTGACCCGCCAAGCCTGAGTTTTGGCGTCAGGAGTGGGCGAAAGCAGTCGAACTCCAAACTGTTCCTCCAGAAAAGCCATGCTCAGAGATCACACAAAAATCACACGCCGCAAATCGAAATTATGCAGAATTACCAGCAGTTGGAGTGGGTCTCTGAAGAGCCAAAAATCGCGTTTCGTGTGATTCTCAATGCGCTCGATCTGAGACTGGAAGATGGCGGAAGGAGTGGGATTCGAACCCACGGTAGGTTTCCCTACACTCGATTTCGAATCGAGCGCCTTAAACCGAGCTCAGCCATCCTTCCTTGAGCGTAGCCTAGCCGAAACCGAGGTTTCGTCCAGCGTTTCCTGTATTCTGGCGGGAGAAGCGCGGATCAGGAGTAAATTTTCCCCAGAAAAGTGATGGTCATCCGGATGAAGCACAATCCCACGGATTGTGCGCCTGCTAGACAATCTCACAAGGCATTCTAACAAAACCAGAAATAGAAATTGCCTCTCGTTTCGTCCAATGCTCAGGGTTCCCTCGGCCCTCTTGTTGACGCTTTCGTCACCTGCTTCAAAACCTCAGTATTCGAGAAATTCGGCTCTTTTTAGAGGTAAAATTATTTTAATTATCAAGATGGCGCAAAGATACGAAATTCGGCCCCGTTGTCTCTGAATTTCGAGAAAAACCAGCAAATCGGCCTGGGCACGTGTTCACAATATGTGGACAAAAAAGGCAATTATTCGTTTGCGAGGGCACTAGATGTTGGGGTATTCTCCTTCCAGCAGCGAAACCTGCTTCCTCCCCAGATACTGAGTTCAATCCCTTCATTCCCCGTGTGTGAAGGGTATTTTTCTCCTCAGAAAATTACTCATTATCTTCTAATTACCAACAAACTCGAATTAGTTACAGACATGGAAAAGACTTTTGAAATTGCCGGCAAATCCTTTGTTCTCGATCAGGACAAAGCAGAAGAAGCCTTTGCCGCGAAGCGCGTGATTAACGGGCGGGACACGATGGCCTTCAATCTCCTGCCATTGCGCTATCACTGGGCGTATGATCTGTATCGGACGATGAAGAATAACCACTGGGAGCCCGAGGACATTCCGATGCAAAAGGATGTCGAGCAATGGCAGTCCCCAGAGGCCGTTACCGAGAATGAGCGCTGGATCATTCGGATGGGAATCGGCTACTTTTCCGCTGCGGAGGGAATCGTGGGTGATAACATTATCCACGTCGTTCGGGAAGTGGTAACGGCGCCGGAGTTGAAACTCGTTTTAGGGCGTCACGCTCACGAAGAAAACATCCATGCCGACAGCTTGCTTTACATGATTTCGAGTTTGGGGATCAATCCCCACGAGTGCGAGGCGATGTTTGAACAAATTGAGACGGTTCGGCGTAAGAATGAGTTTGTCACCCGGATCTCCAAAGAACTGCGGCGGGACATCGATCTGACGGATCCGGCGAATAAGCAGCTTTTAGCGAAGAATATCTTCGTGTTTGGCCAGTGCATGGAAGGAACCCAGTTTTATGGCTTGTTCGGGATGATTCTGAGCCTCTATCGCCAAAACAAATTTCCGGGGATCGGCCAGATGTTCCGCTACACCCTGCGGGACGAATCCAACCACATTGAAGTGTTCCGAAATCTCTTGATGGACCTGATTGAAGAGAATCCGGAGATTTGGACGCGTGATTTCCAGCAGGAGCTGACCGATCTCATGATCGAAGCCATCAATCTGGAGAAGGATTTCATTCAGGACTGTCTGCCGGGGAACTCCGTCGGCCTCAGCTCTGAGGAATTCACTCAGTATATCGATTATATCGCTGATCGCCGCTTGACCGGCGTAGGCTTGGCTCCCCTGAATCCGGGAATCACCAATCCATTCCCTTGGTTGGCTGAAATGATGGATATCACCAAGGAGCAAAACTTTTTTGAAGGTCGCGTTACCGAATACCAGAAAGCCTCGGCCCTGGGTTCATACGATGACGACGACCTTTAGAATGCGAAACTCTGGAAACCGAAGCCACCTCAACACAAACGCGAACCACCGCCACGCAAACCGCACAATATACCCAGACTCTCTATTATGATTGGACGAACCTTCTTTGAAGAAGACCAGGCACTCAAGCGCTATGCCTCTGAGCCAGCAGACCGTAAACCTCGCTTCAACTGGCGCGAGACCGAACTCAACGGCACCGACTTTACCCAGTCGCCGCTCGTTGTGCAGACTGAAACCGAAAGCCGGAAACTCGAGCCCTCCGAAATTGCGGAGACCGTCGGTGCCGCGCTGACTGACCTCCTGCTTTCTCGGAACGAAACCAATATCTTCACCGAGCAGAACCGCTCGTTGGTGGCGGAGGTTTCCACGTCCGTAGTTCGGCGTCTCCTGGAATCCCACTCGGTCGATAATGAAGGTCGGATCATCCTGACGGAAGAGCAGCTTCAACGGACCATCGAAAATGCCTTGGAAAAGCATCATGCCTATGATGTGGCTCGAAGCATGATGGTGCGCCACAATCTCAGCCTCAGCGCAAAAGCGGCCCGGCCCCCGGTCAACGGAGAGCCCCGCAAGCTCGTTCCGGCAGGCGTCGTCAAAGTGATTCGTCGCAACGGTGATCTGGTGGCTTGGAATCCAGACAAGATTGAGTTGGCAGTTCGCAAGTCGTTCCTCTCACTCCACATGGACTCCGAGCCTGCAGTCGATGTGGCCCGCGCACTGACCTCCAAGATGCTGGAAAGCGGCACTGAGTATATCCACATCGAAGACCTGCAAGACATGGTCGAAGATGAGCTGATGCTCCAGGGACATCGCAGGGCGGCTCGCGCTTATATCATCTATCGCGAGCATCGCAAAACGATGCGTGAAGAGCAGGAAATCAAGTCGAAGAAGAACGAGGACGATTCGAGCCAGGAATCCATGGTGTTGGTTTCGAAAGCCAATGGCGAAACCTATCTTTGGGACGGGATGGATCTGCGGAAGCGGATCGAATTCGCGATGATCAATCTACAGTTGGACATGAGTGCCGACCTGATTGAGCAAGAACTCCGCCGCTCGATCTTTGGAGAAATGGGTGAGCGAGGCTTGCGCACCACGATTATCCTCAACGCGAAATCACTCGTGGAAAAGGATGCGGACTTCTCCAAGTTCGCGGGTCGAGTTTTGCTGACCTACATCTACGAAGAGACTCTGGGCTGGAACATCGTCACGGACGGAATTGAGCAGTTGCCTGAATTCCACCGTCGCGCCTTCAAGAAGAACCTCCGCAAAGGAATTGAGATTGAGCGGCTGAATCCAGAACTGGCCGATCTGGATCTCGACCAAATCGGTGAGGCAATTGATCCGGTCGCGGATTTGGATTTTGACTATCTCGGAATTCAAACGCTCTACGATCGCTATTTGATCGTCGACAAGACCAGCGAAGATCATCGTCGACTCGAAACGCCCCAGCTCTTCTGGATGCGTGTCGCCATGGGAATCTTCTTCCAAGACAAGGAAGATCCGACCCGAAAGATTATCGATCTCTATCGATTGTACAAGAGCCGACGCTTTTGTTCGTCCACGCCCACGTTGTTCAACGCCGGCACCCTCCATTCACAGCTTTCATCCTGCTATCTCTACAAAGTGGATGACAGCATTGAGTCGATCATGACTCGTGGAATCTCAGAGAATGCTTACCTTTCCAAGTGGGCCGGAGGTCTTGGCGGAAGCTGGACTTCGGTCCGGGGAACCGGAAGTTATATCAAAGGAACCAACGGAGAGAGCCAGGGGGTGATTCCATTCCTCAAACTCCACAACGACCAGTTGGTCGCCGTCAACCAAGGTGGAAAACGGAAGGGTTCCGGCTGTGCTTATCTTGAGTCTTGGCACAACGATATCTACGACTTCCTCGAACTGCGGAAGAACACGGGTGACGATCGTCGCCGGACGCACGACATGAACACCGCGAACTGGATCCCGGATTTGTTCATGAAGCGAATGGAAGCGCGGGGAGCCTGGACGCTGTTCCGCTCCAACGAAACGCCCGATCTTCACGACCTCTATGGGAAAGCGTTCGAAACTCGCTATGAAGAGTACGAGCAGATGGCGAAGGAAGGGAAGATCTTCAGCCGTGAAGTTGAAGCGCTGGACCTCTGGAAGTCGATGTTGCGGATTCTCTTCGAGACCGGTCATCCCTGGATCACGTTTAAGGATGCCTGTAACGTGCGGAGTCCTCAGGATCACGTTGGTGTCATCCACAGCTCCAATCTCTGCACGGAGATCACGCTGAATACAGGCGCTGACGAAACCGCCGTCTGTAACCTTGGATCCGTGGTTCTCGAACAACATGTCACCGAGAGCGGCGAAATTGATCACGAAAAACTCCGCGAGACGATCCGCACTGCGGTTCGCGCTCTGGATAACGTGATCGATATCAACTTCTATCCCACTGAAGCCGCGAAGAATGCGAACATGCGCCACCGTCCGATCGGTCTTGGAGTGATGGGACTTCAGAATGCACTCTACAAGCGGAATATCTCCTTTGCTTCTCAAGAAGCGGTTGAGTTCAATGACGAGATCATGGAAGCCGTCGCCTTTTATGCCTATGAGGCCTCCAGCGATCTCGCTAAAGAGAAGGGAACCTACTCCAGCTATCCTGGCTCCAAATGGGATCGCGGTTTGTTCCCGCAAGATACTCTTGACCTGCTTGAGGAAGAACGGGGCGTAGAAATCGATGTTCCACGAGGCGGAAAGATGGACTGGACGCCACTTCGCGAGAAAGTATCCCAGCAGGGAATGCGGAACTCTAACGTGATCGCCATCGCGCCAACCGCGACGATCTCCAACATCATGGGAAGCTCTCCGTGTATCGAACCCCTCTACAAGAACCTCTTCGTAAAGAGTAACTTGGGTGGCGATTTCACGATGTTGAATCCCTACTTGGTTCGCGACCTCAAGCTGAAAGGCTTGTGGAATCAGAAGATGATCGATCGGCTCAAGTACCACAATGGTGAGTTGGCCGAAATCCCTGATGTTCCCGAAGAATTGAAGGCGAAATATATCACCGCGTTCGCGATTGATTACGAATACTTCATCGCTGCAGCAGGACGTCGCCAGAAATGGATCGATCAATCGCAATCCGTAAACCTCTTCCTGGCAAAGCCTGATATGAAGGTTCTATCTCACATGTATCGAGCTGCCTGGCGCAAGGGACTGAAGACGACCTATTATCTCCGCACCCTGGCTGCTTCCAATATTGAGAAGTCAACCATTGAAGTGGAGAAGGAAGTTCGAGGAATCGTTGGAGGAAATGCCACTCCGATTCCAGCGGATGGAACGCAGCCTACTGATGCTCAGAAAGCAGCTTGTAGCATTGATGCCATGATGAATGGCGGGGAATGCGAAGCCTGCCAATAACGCTCCTTCTAAAGTCTTTCGATGGAGTGGTCGACGCCAATCGATCACTCCATCGCAAACCCACTCAACCACTCCAACCCACTCTTCAACAAGCCCATGAAGCCCATTGCAGTCTCTTCCACAGACACGACAGACGAAGGCGGTTCTCCAATCCTCGCGGATTGATTGACTACCTCACCTGATCGCAAACTCAAAAGCCCGGTGTCCGTTTTGGACCCGGGCTTTTTCGTTGGCAGGAGCCCTCTGACTTGTAATTCCCTGAGTTCAGCTACTTGGCTTTACAACCAGGCCCTCCGTTCCTGCGGACTGAGTTTCCTCTCGATCCCAAGCTGAAAACCCCAACGCATCGTGGCCCCGCGAATGAAACCGGGTTCTATCCCAACAACGCATCGCACCATCGCTCGTCCCAAGTCGTTTTACGGAGCGAAAACGAGACAAACAGGAGAGGGAACCGAAATGTTTTGGCTCACCTCTGCCAGAGTTCCGGTGGCGGGATCGATTTCGAATACGGACACCGTTCCATCCCCTTGGTTTCCTACGACCATCCATTTGCCGGAGGGGTCGATCGCAAAGTGGCGTGGCGTTTTGCCCGTTCCCTGGTGGCCGACCAAGGTAAGGTAGCCTTCTTTGGTCGTTTCGTAGATTGCAATCGAGTCATGTCCTCGATTCGAACCGTAGATCCATTTCCCGTTCGGATGAGCCTGGATGTGAGCCCCGGAATTTGGCCCACTGTAGCCTGAAGGCAGGGTGCTCAAGGTTTGATTGGCGACCAAAGCACCCAAATCGGAGTTCCGTTTGAGGACCGAAATGGTGGAATTGAGCTCGTTGATGAGATAAACCATGTCGCGCTGCGGATGAAAATCCAGATGCCGAGGCCCAGCCCCCTCCCCTACCTTTGACCATCCTTCGATGGCGGACGAAAGTGATCCATCAAAGTGATTGATCCGATAGATGAACACTTCATCGGTTCCCAAATCCGGGACATAGGCAAACCGATTGTCCGGAGAAATTCTGACTGCGTGAGGGTGAGGTTCTTCCTGACGTGGCAACAGGGGACCCGAGCCTTCGTGCTGAACGAGAACGGTTGGAACGCCGATTCTTCCATCCGGTTCCAACTGGAATCCGGCCACCGTTCCCCAGCGATAATTCGCCACGTAGGCGAAGCGGCCCCGCTGGTCGAGCTCAACAAAGGCGGAGGTGGATCCCCCGGTTTCGACCGAGCTGAGTTCGATCAATTCATCTTCCGTGATGAGAAACGAGTGAAAATGACTGGAGGTTCGCTGAGCTTGGTCCCCGTCATTGTTGGTGGCGTAGAGAAAAGGTTTCTCCGGGTGAATGGCGAGGAAGGAAGGCGACTTTAGTTCCGCGACCTGTTTGACCGCGCCCAGCTTGCCTGACTTGCCATCCAGGGTCACCGCATGGATACCGGATCCGCCGGCGATATACAAGGTTTCAGCCAGGCCCTTGAGCGTAAAAAGCCAAAGAGACAGAAGAATTACCAACTTTAGTGGCGACAAAGTGTTCATAGGTTTGTGGCCTCGTGGGGTTCCGATCCACAAAACGGTTAGACCGATGGGACTAACAAGTCAAGCGCTCGCCGTTTCCCATCGTGTCCTGCCAAAAACAACCAAAGAGAAGGGCTCCCCGACTGCGTCCTCGGGAAGCCCTTCAGGCCAGGAGGTAGGTTGTTGTTGGTTGTCAGATCCGCACGAACGGTGTTTCACTGACACCCATTTGGATGGGATCAGGGCCGGATTTAGTCACTCTTTTTTGAAAGAAAAGAGTTTTGTAAGGGCCCGGCGCTCGAAAAATGGGAACACGAATTCGCTTCGCTTCCACGAATTTTACGAATGGGCGCGAATCGCGATCTCTCAATTCGGAAAATTCATTCCCATTCGCGCATCATTGGCGTCCAAATTCACAGCGAACGAAGTAGAACTAACCCGCCGCTTCGCTGAGCGGTAAATTCGGATTGATATCGTCTTCAAAAGCTGACGGCGGTTCGTCGTTCCGCAGCTTCAAGGCTCCCACAAACGCGATCATGGCTGCGTTATCCGTGCAGAGGCTTGGCTCGGCAATGCTCAACTCCAGATTCGCTTTGGCACAGGCCTTGGTCAATGCGGCTCTAAGACTGGAATTGCAGCTCACACCGCCACTGACGGCGATGAACTTCCGTTTCGACAGGCGCGCAGCCAAAAGTGTCTTCGCGACGAGGACATCAACAATGGCCGCTTGAAACGAGGCACAGAGATCGGCCAAACGATCCTGACGTTCGGTTTCCGTCAGCTTCTGAAGCTGATAGAGCAGGGACGTTTTTAAGCCGCTAAAGCTGAATTCCAGATTGCGCCCTCCCACCATACTTCGGGGAAACTCAAACGCTGCGGGATCTCCCTCGCGCGCGATTCGATCGACTTCCGGGCCACCCGGGTAAGCCAATCCCAACATCTTCGCTCCTTTATCAAAGGCTTCGCCAGCGGCATCGTCTCGGGTTTTCCCCATAAGCCGGTAATCGCCAAATCCACGAACATCGACCAACATGGTGTGTCCTCCGCTGACGACCAACCCGAGGCAGGATTCGATCGCTCGATCGCTCCCGAGAAACGGCGAAAGAAGATGCCCTTCCAGATGATTGACCCCGTAAAAGCGCTTCGATGCCGCAAGAGCCAAGGATTTGGCGGTGGTGTTCCCGATCAGCAGGGAGCTGGCCAGACCGGGACCGGACGTCGCGGCGAATGCGTCGATCTGGGGGACTTCGACCTGAGCAGCGGCCAATGCGGATTCGATCAGCGGCTTCAAGACGACGTTGTGATTTCGCGAGGCTAATTCCGGAACCACTCCACCGTAGGGACGATGCAAGTCAATTTGAGAGGACACTTCGCTCGCCAATACTTCAGCCCGTCCTCGGACAATCGCCACCGCAGTCTCGTCGCAAGAGGTTTCGATCGCCAAAACCACTGGCTGATCGCGAATCACGGCTCGTCAGGAGAGGACTCTTCGTTAGGGGCGCTGTCGCCCTCAGGGGCATCTTCCTCGCTCGGACTCTCTTCCGGCTTGGCCGCTTCTATCTCGGAAGTGTCCGGAGCAGGCGTATCTTGAGGAGGCTCAACCTTGGCCGGGGCGTTAATTTCGGCGTAAACCAACGCTCCTTTCAGTGCATCGACGGCGCGGGCCAACTGCCGGTCATTCCATGCATCGACTTTCTTGCGCTCAGTAGGAGGGAGCGTTTCTCGGCGAAACCACATCATGAGATTGTTTTCTTCGCCCGGGGTCAGCGTCGCCACAATATTGGGGTGAACTCCATTCTCGTGGATTGTCCGCTTGCTCGGGGTGTAGTATCGCGCCGTGGTCAAACGAATGGCGGTTCCTTTGCCAGAAGGAACCGGAATGATTGACTGAACCGAACCTTTTCCAAACGTGGTTTCACCGACGATCACAGCGCGGCGTAAATCTTGAAGCGCACCTGACACCACCTCGGCACCACTGGCGCTGGCGTGATTGACCAAAATGGCCATGGGATAGTCCCGGGTGCGGCGCTTGCTGGAAGACGTCCGATAGACCTTGGTGTTGGCAATCGCTTCTCGTCCTTCCGTCGTTAAAACGACCGTTCCGGGTGGAACGAATTCTCCGCAGGTATTGACCGCGCTGGAAAGAAGGCCGCCCGGATTGTTTCGCATGTCCAGGACCAGGGCTTCCATCCCCTGATTCTCGAGATCGTTGAGTCCTTCCACCATTTCCTTCACCGTCGGCTCGCTAAACTGAGTCAGACGGATGTAACCGATTTTTCGGCCCCCGGCATACCGCGGCTCCAAAAACACTTTCCCTTTCACGGTCGTTTCCTGGATGACTTCACGGACCAATTCCACTTCGACCAACTGATTGTTGGCGGGTCGACGGAGCGTTAAATTCAGCTTCTGGCCCGGCTTACCCCGCATCATCTGCATCGCCTCACTCAGTCCAAGCTTGTCTGCGAGAAATTCGTTGATCTTGATGATTTGATCGCCGGGAAGAACGCCGTCGCGGGCTGCGGGGCCATCTTCACGTACGGCAACGATGGTCAGAATCTCATTCCGCATGGCAATGGTGATCCCAACGCCCTCATAGGTTCCATCGGTATCCCGCTTCATTTGCGCGAACAATTCCGGATGCATGAACTGACAATGCGGATCCAGATTTGCGAGCATCCCTTCCAGGGCGCTGTTGATGAGGCGCTCGTAGCTGATTTGCTCCTCATCGTGATAATTCTGGCGAATCAGCTCGATAACGTTCGCCAACATCTCGATTTGCTTCAGACCAAACTCATCGTCGGAATCGTCGATCAGTCCACCCTCATCGGCCGCTTCCTCTTCTGCATCAGTGGGTGGGAGCTGGTCGTTCTGAGCCTGCGCCATCGGCCCGAAAAACAGCGCTCCAATGGCAAGAACAGTAATGATTTCCGGTAAACGGGCTTTCATGAACGGTTAGTATGCGCGATTTAGCCCCGATAACAAGCTGAACCAAACTACGGTGCCCGGGGACAAACCACCGCGCGGATCACGAAAAGGCAGCAAAGGAGGGCATCGCAACGATGTAGGCAGCCTTGCAGATCAAATGAAGGATCTGATCGACGTGAAAATTCGTCACCCCACACGATTTCAGAAAGTCGATGATCCAGTGGAGAACCAACTCCGCCAGGCCAAACCAGACGTTTCCGGTGATGATCCAAACCACCCCTGCGTGAATCATGCAGTGGGCCGTTAAACAGTGAAACCAGAGCATTCGCGGGATATCCGGAAAGGCGGCGTCCCGCTCTGCGTTCGGGGGTAACCGGTGATTCTTGCGAATGGCCAGAAATTCCCCCTGCAAGGGATAGTCCGCCAAGAAATGCCCGACCGCCAACGCGAAAAACCACACCAGCCATGGTGCGTTGGGTTCGAGCATTCCAGTTTCTAAAATCATGCCGTCGATGTCATCTGGGAGACCATTACGTCTACCCGAACAAATTCTGGCGGAGCCTTGAGTTAAGAAGGGCTGTCTTGGGTCAGCGCCGCTTTTTCGTTGGTTTTACGGAGCCGCTTGCTCAGGAGCGTGGCGACGTTCAGGAGAAGTTGAGCGGCAGCCGCAGGATGAGTATCCATGTAGGCTTGCAGCTTATCCCGAGAGATGCTCCACAAGACCGAAAACTCATTGGGCGTGACCGTGGCGCTAGCGATGCCGGGATCAAAAATATTGATCTCTCCAATCGTATCTCCGGAGCGCAAACTGTTGAGCAGAATCGTGCGTCCCGTTTGACTGGTCTGAACGTGAAGATTTCCGGAAATAACCAGGAACAAAGAGTCTTGAGGTTTTCCCTCTTCGATAATCGTCTCTCCCCGCTCCGCGATGGTAAACTCGCCAAAGGTCGCAAGTAGCTTTCGGTCATCTTCTGCAATCTCCTTCGCGAAGCCCAAAGCTGGCAAATCATGGTTCTTAGAATCGCTCATGACCACGACTTGAAAGTAAAACCGAGGAAATTAAAAGGGAAATGTCCAGAAAACACAATGGCAGGGTTTCCTCCCATTTTCCTGACCAAACGCCAAGAAGCTACAGCATCTTCCAATCCGAAAACGTCGCCGCCTGACCTGCGGGCCGACCTTGCGGATCGACCAGGTTCCAGATTGTCGCCCGCTCAATGAGGAATCGTCGTCCTGAGCTCGAAATCCGCACCCCGCGATAGTCGTCGATGAACCCGGATTCAGCGGTGCGCCGCAACATCTCAGCCCGTTCTTCGCGCTCCATCGGTTCGGCCGTGAGGCGAGAGGGCATTTCCAGAAAAATCTCAGCATCGGTCTCCCAGAGTTCCAAAGCGGAACGATTTCCGTAGTTGAGAATCGGGTCTGCGCTCGTGTCATGGGACACAACGACGAACGGCGCATCGAATAGCTTCTGAGCTTGAAGTTCAATCGGGAGTTCCCGAAAAATCAGGTCCTGTCCCAGGCATTTCGCGTAGGAATCCAGGATAATTTGAGTTTGGAGAATCCAGCTAGGATTCAAACAGGGTTCGCAGAGTTCTTTCACAAGACTAACTCACTGAGTTGGATGGCTTGGCAAGATAGCCCGCAAGCATTTCCTCTCCAGACGGACCCTAACCGAAACTTATTCGTCGCCAAACAGAATCTCGCACTGCCACTTCATAAGAAGCTCTTCCTTCCGCTCTGGGGAATTGGCCAGAACCTCCAACGTTCCACGAGTGGCGAGAATCGTTGGTTCTAGATTCAGGGCTTCTGCCTGCGCATCCCGGCGTTCTCGAAGAACTTCGTATTGCTCCGCGTTGAATTCCTCTCGGCGGCTGCCTTTCCGCATCCGTTTCACCGGCCATTCGTCGGAAGGCACCTCCAGCGCTTTATCAAGTGCGGCGCGGAATCGCTTCGCCTGGCTGGAATTGAGGCCTTTGGCGCCCCGGAGCCGATCTCCCCGGGCCGATCTCATCGCAAAGTCGAGCATCGACTGATTGCTCATGATCCGGAACGGAGGACAGTCTCGCGACTGGCTCTCATCATCTCGCCAGAGCCAAAGCTCCCGAAGAAAGACCAAACCTTTGCGATCCAATTTTCCCCAACCAGGAATTCTCCAGATTTCATCCTGAGAGCGTTCCTTCCGGGCGAGAACGTTTTCTCGCGACACCTGGCACCATTCTTCGAACCAACTGCGGCGGGACATCTCGTCCAGCTTCGCGACTAGCCGATCCGCCAGGGGCAAGAGGTAGCGCACATCGTCAAACGCATAGCGCAACAGCTTGTCTTTGAGCGGCCGGGCCCCCCAATCCGCCTTCTGGGACGACTTCGAAAGATGGACGTCAAAATGTTCAGCGATGAGATTTGCCAAGCCAAACCGCTCATGTCCAGTCAAGCGCGCCGCCAATTGGGTGTCGAGGATTCGAGACGGCACGAAATCGAACGTCCGTTGCATCAGCGTCATGTCGAAATCCGCGCCATGCATCCAGATCTCATCCACTTCATCCCAAAACTTGACCAACTGGAGCAGAGCGGGCTCATCAATCTTCAATGGATCGATGATGGCCAGCAGTGGACCACAGCTCATTTGAATCAGGCAGAGCTTTTCCCGATAGGAATGCAGGCTATCTGCCTCGGTATCGACCGTGCACCGTGTTTCCCCTGCCTCTTCCAGTCGCTTGATGAACGCCAGAAGATCGGCGCTGGTATCGATAAAGAGTTCTTCGTAGACGAACGACTCCTCTCCCATCACTTTAATCCTTTGAGGAGAAATTCAGCGTTGGAGCCGGTGTTTTGCAGGTTTCGAATCAGCACTTCCAGGGCCTCGACCGCTGGGAGCTGGGACAACTCGCGCCGCATGATCGCGATTCGTTTAAACTCTTCCGGATGGTAGAGCTTGTCGTCGTTCCGCGTTCCCGATTTCAGAATGTGGATCGCGGGAAAGATGCGTTTTTCGACCATTTCACGGTCTAGCGAGATTTCCAGGTTTCCAGTTCCTTTAAACTCCTCGAAAATCACCTCATCCATCCGGTTCTCTGTCTCAATCAAGGCCGTGGCAATGATGGTGAGGCTGCCGCCTTCTTCCACATTCCGGGCCGCTCCGAAGAATTTACGGGGCTTGATCAGCGCCTTCGTTCCAATTCCACCCGAACCGATTCGCCCGCCTCCTTGCACTTGGTTGTAGCCTCGAGCCAGTCGGGTTAAGCTATCGAGGAGAATGACGACGTCTTTGCCGGTTTCAACCAAGCGTTTGGCCCGCTCTGACACGATCTCGGCAACCTGAATATGCCGTTTCGGGCTTTCATCAAAGGTAGAGCTATACACGGGAACACTGACGGCTTCCGTGAAGTCGGTAACTTCTTCCGGTCGTTCATCCAGAAGGAGAACCAGGAGTTCGATGTCCGGATAATTCTTATGAATGGCCCCGGCGATGTCCTTGAGCAGGAGGGTTTTACCGCCCCGAGGTGGAGCATTGATGAGGCCACGCTGACCTTTCCCGAGAGGAGCTACCAAATCGACAATCCGCGAAGAAATCGTAGCTTCTTTTTTCGTTTCCAGAATGATTCGTTCCTTGGGAAACAACGCCGTCAGATCATCAAATTTCTTCGGCGGTTTCCAATCCGCCACAGGCACTCCTTCGATCGAGAGCACCTCGTCGACGGAGAAAAACTTATCTTTTTCACGCGGCGTCCGAATGGTGCAGCGAATCAAGGAACCCGGGCGGATATCGTACTTTCGGATGACTTGATTATGGACGTAAAAATCATCAGGCTGAGGGGCAAAGCTGTAACGCGGCCACCGGACATTTCCATACCCACCTCCATCATATTCCAAAACACCCTCTCCCTCGATTCGCGTTCCCCGACGCGCATAATAGGAAAGGATGTGGAAGAGCAACTGATGCTTGGAGCGAACTCCAGCCACCCGGAGTTCAGCCGCCACAGCCATCTTGTGAAGCTCAGAAAGCGGGCGTTTGTGAAGCTCGTTGATATCACAAAAGTCCGGAACTGGCGGCAAGGGCTTCGGCTCTGGCTGCGGAGCTTTTTGCTCTTCAACCGGCTTCGCTTCGGAATTCTCAGAAGGCGCGGATTCCGCAGCCTCGGAAGTCTCAGATTTGGATACGTCGGCAGATTTGGGTTCTTCGACCTTTGGAGGCTCCTCTGCGGACGGCTCTTTGGGTTCCGGAGTCTTGGCGACCTTTTTCGCGACTTTGGCCTTGGCTGCGGCGGTCTTTTTGGTGGTCGATTTTCGCGCGGCTTTCTTGGCAGGCGCGGTTACCGCTTTGTCCTTTTCTTCGTCAAGGCCGGAAGCGGGAGTGGTATCTTCAGTTGAGTCTGTAGTCATGGAAACATGAGGCTGATCCGGGAGGCTGCCAAGCGTGTTTGGCGAGAGAGAGCGTGTAGAGAACCCTCGTTCCAAATTACGACATTGGCCCGCCGCATCTTTTCCGCAATCGGTAACTGCGCTGCGATTCGAGCATGCGCTTGGTCCGGATCAAGTTGATCGCGTAGGTTCAATCGAGACAGCTGTGTCTCCGTTGAACAAGCCACAACCACATCAATGTCCCGCTTTAGCGGAAAATCAACTTCATAAAGCAACGGAACTTCAATCAGTACCGTTTTCGTAGTTTGCGCGTCCCTCCAGGCGTTCGCTCGAGCCAAGACCAGCGGATGAAGCAGCCCTTCCAGCCAGTCTCTCCCGTCCTCGCTAGCGAAAACCTTTTCTCCCAGGGCCTGCCGATTCAGCGCTCCTCCCCCCTGAAACACATCCTGCCCGAAACGGCTCCGGACCTGATCGAGGAGGTCCGAATCGCCATACAGATCGTGAACCACGGCGTCACAGCTCAACAACGGAGCTTCCAACGCTTCGGAAAGCGCCTTACTCACGGTTGATTTGCCCGAGGCAATTCCTCCGGTGATCGCAACAGTGATCATGGCCATCAATCAAACGCAGCGTGGCGGATGATTCCTCAAAGAATGCATCCGCCACGCGAAATTCAGGTTCGGGATCGAACGAGGACGTTACAACTCAAAATTGGGATCAGCCGGCCCCTTCAACGCTGGGTTGATCGGGATACCAGCCGGATCGATCAAGCGAGCTGTCACGAAAATCGTCAAATTCCGTTTGTTGTGAACCTCTGCCTCAGTCCGGAACAGGAATCCGACCACCGGCATATCTCCCAGAATGGGAAGCTTGTCTTCGACATGCTGGATATCCTCCCGGATCAGTCCACCCACGGCGACGGTTTGACCATCCCAAATCGTCACCGATGTTGAAACACGGCGGGTAGCGAAGATGGGCATTTCAATGCGGTTTTCCGTCAACTGGATCTGAACGGGCTGTCCATTGGCCGTGCCACCGGTAAAGATGGGACTTCCGTAGTTAATGAATCCTTCGAACTCCACGACTTCAGGATTCAGCCGCAGATCGATGGTGAAACCATCCGCTCCGATCACGGGATCGACTTGGAGGGTAACTCCGACGTTCCGCGTCTCAAAGGCAGCTGGGTTAGCGGGCGTGACCGGAAAGGAAGACACCGTAGCGCCGCCGCCAATTCCCCCGACACCGCCACCACCGCCACCACCGACGGCACCAAACTGATCCGGAATCTCCGGTGGATCATACTCGGAAGGATAGATGAACTCCCGGATCACCTCGATTTTGGCCTGGTCGCGACTGCGGGCTACGACGCTCGGTGCCGACAGGAGATCGGATCCTTTGCTCTGGCTGATGGCCCGAAGAACCACTTGGAACTGAGGATCAGTGAAGACCCCGGCGAGGGCCAAGACCCCCGGAGCCAGGGCGGATTGTCCGGCCTGGGCCGTCGTAAGCAAGTTGTCAACGGTGCTGGTATTAAGAGCAATGTCACCGGTGCGATTCGCAGAGGTCAGGGGGAAATCGCCCAGAGGCCGCGTAGCGCCAGGAGCGATGAAGGGGAAATCCAAGTTGTTGATTTCATTCCGGGTGTTTCCGACGGTGCCACCACTTCCGAAAACCTTGTTGCTTCCCGGAACGTTGAACGCACCCAGCATCCAGTCGAATCCAAAAGTATCGTTATCATCTTGCCTGACTTCGACAAACTTCGAAGTGATGTAGATTTGCTTCTGAACTTCTTCCCTCTGGGAATCTACAAATGCTTCAACCAAATCCAAGTTCGCTTGGGTGTTGCGGACTACGAGCTGGGAAGTGGTTGCGTTGTAAAGGGCACTGGATCCCGGAGGGAACGAAATCCCGGCATCTTGCAGTACCTTACTGGCGGTTGGTCGCGCGGTGAGCGCACCCGGGCCACCGCCTCCACCGCCGAGATCCGCAAACGGATCATCGGCCACTCCACCGCCGCCACCGTCACCGCCCGCTTTCAGGAAACCCGGTGGGACACGGAACACTTGCGTGTAGAGATCATCGTTGATTTCGGTGATCGGAATAATGACCACGGCATTCGGTTCCACCTTAAATTTGAGGCGAGCCAACTCTGTCGTGTATCGGAGGGCTTCCACCAGGGGAACATTCGAAAGCTTGAGGGAAATTCGAGTCTGGCCGGGATCGTCCCCACCTCCTCCGAAATCACCACCGCCTCCGGCAGGATTATCAAACCCAAAATCGGCACCACC
>CAYGQD010000059.1:0-33418 GCA_964351855.1 uncultured Verrucomicrobiales bacterium | reverse complement strand
AGCCGGGAGTTTCCTGAGGGACATCGGCGTAAAATTCTTTGTCCTTGGTTTCTTTCGTTCCGTCGAGATCGGCCATGATAGTAGATAATAGAGGTTCTTTAGGTTGATTTTGTTCCTGAGCAAAAATCCTAACGCGTTCGATGGAAAAGGCGATAGACGGTTTGGCCGAGTTTGTGTCATATTCGGCACCAACCATGTTTTGCGCACCCCAGAAAAGATTCGGGGGCCGCTCGCATCTTACGATGGCGGGCGGCCCCCAAGCACCATCTGAGGAAAACCCCTTAACCTCAAACGATAAAGCACCATAACCGTGCTTTTGGGGTTTGCCATGCCATATTCTGTTAGTGTTGTATCCGATTCAGAAATGTTTTTGGGCACAATGCTTGAGAATGCCCCGATGAGGGGTTCAATAAAGACGATTTGTTAGTCAATCCGACGAAATGGACGGCGATTCCAAAATCATCAGTCTGGTTCCCCAGGAAGCTCCTCATCGCGTGGTGGGTGAGCGTCTCGTGATTCTTTCCAGTCTGACCCTGGAGATTCATACGATCCGATTCATCGAGCTGGAATCGTGGGCCTTGGACGGCCTGAATGACCCGTTTTGGCGGCTCTATTTGCCAAACGTGGGGAAAGCGGAGCTTTGGACGGGGATCGGAGCAGAGCGCAAGACGTTCCAACTGGTTCCGGGAACCGCGTTTCTGATTTCACCAAGAACCACCATCAGTTCGACCAATCCCGAGTTTTTCAGCAAGTGGTACGTCCATTTCAGCCTGGGACAAAGTGGCGATCGAGCCTCACCGGGAGTCTTTCCGGTGAACCTGACGGAGCAGATGCAAGGGGTGGTGGACCGCTTGGAGGGGACCAAGAATGCTCCATTCCCCTGGATCGCCGCGACCTTGGTTGCTGAAGCCTTGCAGCAACTACCCGATGAGGTCTGGACCAAGCGGCAGCTCGATTCACGTGTCGAGAGAGCGATGGAGTTTATGCATCTGAACCTGACGCGAAAACTCACCGCCGAGCACGTTGCCAGGGCGGCTGGTTTGAGCGTGCGGAATCTGAATCATCAGTTCCAACAACACGTGAGCATGTCTCCGATGCGCGTTCTGCTCGATTTTCGGCTCGATAAAGCCTGTGGCCTTCTCCGCCACAGCGACGATTCCATCGATCAGATCGCGGAAGACTGTGGATTCCCGAATCGCTACTACTTCAGCCGAATGTTGAAGCAACATCGCGGAGTTTCACCGGCCGCGTATCGTCGGGCCGAGTTCTGACGTTCCCTCAGGACCAGTTCGAGAGACCATGCATTGTGCCGGTGCCGGAAGAAAATTCGCCGACTTCCAACTTGAGGTGCTGGAGGAAGGAAACCAGGAGATTGCAAAGCGGGGGAGGGGTTTCTCCGAAGGCAAGATGTTGCCCATGTTGAAAATGCCCTCCGGCGGCGAGGATCGGGAGATCGGTGTTGTTGTGGCTGGACGCGTTGCCGAGGTTGGAACCCATCAGGATGGCAGTCTGATCGAGAAGCGTGTGGTTGCCTTCGCGGGCTTGGTCTAATCGCTGCAAGAACTGGCTGAACAGCCGCATTTCTTCGAGTTCGATGATGGCGAGCTTTTCGATTTTGTCAGGATCTTTGCCGTGGTGACTGAGATTATGCCAGCCATCATCGACACCTTTCAGATTTACAACTTCGTTGCCGCCTGCTCCTTGGAGGGTGATGAGGCGGGTGGAATCCGTCTGGATCGCGAGAAAGATGAGGTCGAACATGAGTTCCATCCGGGCGGTGAACTCGGCCCGATCTTCAACGTCGGTCGGCGGTTCCTGATCGACAACAGGCTTCGGTCGAGTCGCCCAGGATTCAGCCTGAACCAGGCGCTGCTCCACCTCGCGGACACTGGTGTAGTATTGATCGAGCGTTTCGTGATCTTCTCTACCAAGCTTGCGACCGAGAGATCGGGTTTGGTCGCGGACGAGATCCATGATGCTTTGACCGTCCTTAATTTGACGCATCTGCGCGGCTTTCTCCGATTCCGTTCCTTCGAGGAAGAGGCGTTTGAAGACGCGGGAAGGGCGTTGCTCGGCGGGAATTTGCACGCCGGAACGCGTGTAGGAGATTCCGGTGTTGTTGGCAGAGAGCGTCAAAAAGGGAAATCGGGTTTCGTGGCCCATTCGTTCCGCTGCGAATTGATCGACCGAAATGGTATTTCGAAAACTGGGTTGTCCGGGATGAGCAGCACCGGTGAGGAAGCTTTTCTCGGCGGCGTGACCGCCATCGACCATCGGGTGCATCAGGCCCGAAAAGACCGTGAACTTCTCCCGGACCGGTTGGAGCGGTTTCAGATAGGGAGTGACCTCGTAGTCTTTTCCGGCGGTTTCGGGAAACAGATAGGGCGTGTGAATGCCGAGAGGGGCGCAGATGGCCAGCATCCGCCGAATGTCGCCTCCGTCCGCCGCTCGGGACATGCATTGCAGTCCAGGGAGAGCGAGGGAGACGCCGGCGGCGCGGAGAAAGGTGCGACGATTGAGGAGGGAGGATTTCATCGGTGGTTGGGTTAGGGGCGGAGAAACAGGTCGCTGGCGACGACGGCGTGAATCATGGACGTGAGGCCATAGTGATCGGGTTGGGTGGCTTCGAGGATCGAATCGATCGTTGCGCGATCCGCGTTGGTGACCGGGCGTCCGGTTCCGTAGATGAGGAGTTTCCGGGCAATGGTTCGGGCGATCAATTCTGGATTCTGCAAAAGTTGGTGGCGAAACTCGGCAAAGTCGGCGAATTCGCGCCCATCAGGCCAGACTCCGTGGCTTTCGACCGTCGGACCGACCCGGTAGCTGACGTTTTTCACCTTGTCCCCCACCGTTCCAAGTGAGCGATACCATTCGCGCTCCCCTCCGATCGCGTTGAACTCTTCCAAGGCAAAGCCGGGCGGATCGATCCGGACATGGCAGCGGGCGCAAGATTCGCTTTCCTGGTGTTTGTTCATTTGGTCGCGAATCGAAACAGACCCCCGAATATCTGGCTCCACAGCGGGCACGCCGGACGGAGGCGGAAGCGGCGGCTGGCCGAAAAGATTCTCCAGCACCCAGACCCCTCGTAGGATTGGGGACGTGCTGGTTCCATTGGCAGTCACCTTGAGGACGCTGGCATGGGTGAGAATTCCGCCACGGACACTGTCTTCCGGCAGCGGGACGACTCGAAACGCTTCATGGCCCCGGATGCCCGGAATTCCATAGTGCTCGGCGAGCCGCTGGTTCAAGATTACGAAATCGGAATCGACGAAATTCGTGACACTGAGATTGTGCTTGAGGAGATGCCGGAAAAAGCCACGGGTTTCCGCGAGCATCGAGCGCTGGAGCAGTTCATCAAACTCCGGATAGAGTTTTTTGTCCGGCGTGGTGAAATCGATGTCGTGGAGGTCGAGCCATTGGCCGGTGAAATTCTCGATGAAACGTTCGGTCTTGGCGTCGGCCAGCATTCGGTCGACTTGAGTAGCCCGGATATCGGGATCGCGAAGCTTTCCGGCGGCGGCCAGTTGGAGCAGTTCCTCATCCGGCATGGAGGACCAGAGAAAATAGGAAAGGCGCGCGGCGATGGTGTAGTCATCGACCTCAGGAGACTGGTTGAGAAGCAGGAAGTGCGGAGAGCAAAGCACGGCGGCAACGCCAGATCGGACAGCTTGCTCAAAGGTGTTGCCGACGTCGAGGCGTTCCAACGTTAGCTCCACGAATTGCTCGACCAGCGCAGGATCGACTGGCCGACGAAAGGCCCGGGGCACGAAGTCGCGAATGATGCGGGCGGCGTCTTCGCGCGGTGCCTCGGAGTGGACGAAGTGAGAGCGCACGCCTTTGCGGTGACGAAGGTAGTAGTAGTCTCCTTCCTTCATCGAAAGCGTGGCGGAGTCACCAAAGAGCCGTTGCTGGGAGAGGGAAGGGAACGCTTGATCCAGTGGGCCATGGGTTTCTGCCCAGAGAATTCCAACCCCAGGGCGCTTCTCATGTTTGTCGCGATACGTCACATGCTCGGGGAACACCCATGGGAGAATGTGCAGACTGTTTCCTTCTGCCATTCGGGAGGTGAATTCGATGATTCGGGGCTGTTGTGCCGTTCCGGTGACGTCGTAGATGCCCATGAACTCGCGCTTCCCTGCTCCGAAGAGTGGACCGACAAAAATGCCGACCGAGAGGGTGCGGTGTTCGTTTGGATCGTGGGGGAAAACGGCCACTCGGCATCGGTAAACGCCATCTTCAATCGGATGCGCGGAGTCGATCCGCGAAGGTGGCCAACCCGGGGTGAAATCGACGAAACCACCGTCTTTCTCAATCACGCCACCTTTGTTTCCCTTCACGGAGGCGATATTCTCTTTCTGCTCCATCAAAACCGCGCGCCGGGTCGATGCGGGCAGCGGCTCAATCCGGCGAATCACGCCTTCAAACGCCGCATTCGCAGCCTCAAGGTAGCGTTCCATGAGGATGGAGGAAATTCCGAGACCGTTCGCGACGTTGTCGAACCCTTGGACGCTATTGTCTTCTGGCAGTAGCTCAGCGAGCGGGGTGTCGATTCCGAGGAGATCTTGAACGGTGTGTTCATATTCGGTGCGATTCATCCTTCGCAAGGCGGGGACGGGCTCAGAAATCTTTGCCAGCTCGGCACTGACCCATTCGACCAACTGTTCGACCTCGCCAGTAGGAGGGCGTGGCTTTTTCCGAGGGGGCATTTCGCCGGTCTCCAAGACATCCGCGATCAGTGACCAGTTTTCTGCTGCGTTATGGGCGGAATCGAGCGGTGGAACAGTATCGATTCGAAAATCCCCTTTCTGCACGTCCGTGCCATGGCATTCCACGCAGTGGGTTTCGAAAAACGGGGTGAAATCAGCCCCCTTGGCGGGGAGAATTAGGCAAGCGAAGGCTAGGAAGAAAATTCGCATGGTGGGGTTAGCAGGGACACGGCGGCGAGCCCGGGTTGCCTTTCAATCATTCGATTTCAAAAAGAAGCAAAGATTGGTTCAAGAATGGCAGAGACGAACACGTCGAAAAGGCACCAACCAGCGGCTCTCGTTCGCTGGGATACCCGACTTGTCCACAAGACATTCACATTTTGAGGCTGACAAATCACCCACCATGCGGTAATTCTACCCGCTGATTTAGGTCGTCTTCAGCAACGTATGACAGATGCTTCCACTCCTCGAAAAAACGGTTCTTCCGCTAGTCGGAAATACCGGGCTTATATTTCCTATGAAGTGGGGGACAATCAGGCGGAAGGCCGTCGTTGGGCGGTGTGGTTGCAGGAAGCGTTAGAGAATTTCCGGGTTCCTGCCAAATTTGTGGGAAGTCCTGATGGGAAAGGGGATCGCATTCCTCGGACCGTGTTCCCCGTTTATCGGGCGCATGAAGCGGGGAGCGACGCCAAAAAAGACCTCGAAGCGTTGCGAGATTCCGACGCGCTCGTCGTTTTAGCCAGTCCGAATTCGGCAAAAGACAAGCGGGTGTGTGATGATGTTCGTCGATTCAAAGAATGGGGGAAGGGCGATCGAATTGTCGTTCTGATGGTTCGGGGTGAGCCACGAGCCGACATCGCCTCCAAGGCGGATCTGGGAATTCGACCGGAGGACGAATGTCTGGCGGAAGAGTTGCGCTACGGAAAAACGCGCCGAGACGGCACGGTCAACTGGGGTGCGCCGGTAGAACCCCTCTGCGCGGATGTTCGGGTGGTTGCAGAGTCCGATTCCTCGCAGATGACGACAGGCGAAGCCTACACGAATGAGCTTCCCTGGTATCAAGAGCTTGTCAGGCGCGGAATTCCTGCCACCAAGGCGCAGAGCTTAGCTGATTCGTACGCGGTTCGATTGGAACGCGCCAAAACGACGGTGGTCGCTGGAGTGCTTGGCCTATCATCACAGGAGCTTTTGCAGCAGTCTGGTTTTTTTCGCGAACGTCGGTTGAAGCATGGGATCATTGCGTTGACCGCGACTGCCGTAGCGTTGGGAGTATTCGCGATGATCGGTTTTTTCGGCGGCGGGTCTGACCTGGAACACAATCCGAATGGTGGAGGCAGCGTTTCCCAAACTCGAGCACTCAAAGCCAGCGAAGAGCGGGAAGCTCAGCTGAATCGAAAGTTGGTCGAAACGGAACGTGAAGCTCAGGAAGCCGCAGGCAAAATTCGAGGTTCGCAGGTAAGCTTTGAGAAGATGACAGTCGATTTATTAGCTGGACTGCAACCTTCCGTGAGGGCTGAGAATTTGGACGAGATGAAGGCAGCGATCGAAGTTGCTCGGCTTCATTTCGAGGGGATTCCCTCCTACGCGGTTCGTCCGGCCGATCAGGCGAACTTGGCCTCGGTTCTTGAAACCGAAGCGAGGCTCTTCGAGCGATCTGAGAATTTCGACGGGACGCTGAAGAAGTTGGAGGAAAGTCTGCGGTTGGTCGAATCCAATCGCGATGCCTATCCTGATTCAGTTTCCTGGCTGGCCAAACAGAGCGATCTCCGCCATTGGATCGGGGGGATTCGGCTTGATCAAGAAAAATTGGACGGTGCCGAGCAGTCGTTCAAGAGCGCTTTGATCTTGGATCAGGAGCTGTCGGATTTGCAGCCGGAAGAAGTGAAATGGCGGCAAAACCTGAGCGCGGGTCGTGAAAAAATTGCTCGGATTCAAGAGGCGAAGGGAATGAGTGCCCCCTTGGCGGTAGCAACTCCCGAACCGGATTCTGCGGAACCTGTCGAAATCGCCGAGGTTGAAGCGCCTAAAACTGAGCAGGCACCTTCTCCGAAGGAAGAAACCGCCGATTCGTTGGTCGCTGAAGCAAAGATTTTGGCGAGCACCGGAGATTTGGACGGAGCGATCGGGCTGCTAGAATCTGCGATCGAGAAAACGGAACCGTCGGATCCTGCTCAGGAAGTTTCGCTCGCCACCTGGCAACTGCGAATGGCTGCTCTGCTGCGCTCGAAAGGAGATGTCGAAAGCGCTAGTGCTCAATTCGGCAAGGCGCTGGCGAGGGTAAACGAACGAGGCCTCACGTTGAACGAGCCCGAAGCGCGTAACGATCTCGCCTCAGGGCTCGAATCGCGTTCTAGAGCTTTGGCTGAAGCGGGCAACCAAGCCGACGCTCTGAGTCAGTTGCAGGAAGCCCTCAGGCTCTGGACAGACTTAGCTCAAACTCACCCGAATGATCCGCAGACGTTCGTAGCGCTCTGTGAATCCCATTCCCGGGCCGCCAAGCTCTTGGAATCCATGGGCCAGACCGAGGCCGCTCAAGCGAATCGTGTCCAGGCCGTGGAATACGGCAAAACCGTGGTTCAACTTCAACCCCAAGCGCTCGAAGGCTACGTGAACTTGGCCGAAGCTTTTGAAAATCTTGCGAAGTGGCAGCCAGAGAGCGAAGCCAGCTCCGCTCTGCAAAGTTACCAGGGAGCGAATGAGATTCGCGCTCAAATCTACGCTGCTGATCCCTCGGACCTGGAGCATTTGAGGAATCTGGCGCAGAGCCATCAAGATCTGGGGGTGATGCGTTGGCGGGCGAATGATCTTAATGGCGCGGTGACCAACTTTCAGTCTCTGATTGGACTGGCGGGCGAACTTCAGAAACGCGATGCTGAAAATCGTGGATGGATCGAACTGTCGGCTTCCACGCACCGCTATCTCGCCCAACTTTACGCTCAGTTGGGAGACTCTGGTCGGGCCGAGCAATCGTCGGCGGATGCGTTGGCACAAATGGAGCTGTTGTTGGCCGATGAACCGGGAAATGCCGAATTGGTCGCCCAGATTCGCAACGATTATCAGGTCCTGGCTCTGGCCAATCGAGCCCAAGCAAAACTCGTCGAGGCGAAAGCGATGCTCGTGGAGGCCGGGAAACTGGGATCCCGACTGGCGGTTGTGAATCCGGAAGCGGGACCATCTTCTGGAGAGATCGTCTTGGAGATGGAAGCGATCGCCGATATCAGCTTGGAGATGGGAGACTTGGCCGCCGCCCGTCAAGAATATGATCAAGCGCGGACGATGGCCCAACAATTTGCCGAAGCCAATCCTGAGGACCTCAAAGCCCAAGCCAAACTGGCGACTCTGACTGAGAGCACCGGCGATGTCATGGTTGCGCTGGATGACTATTCCAGCGCGGAAACCTATTTTGCGCAGTGCTTAGAGATCGCCGCCGAGAATGCGAATCGCGATCCTTCGGAGGACGCCTGGTGGCAAATTGCCGGAGCCTGTCACGCCAAGATCGGATCGTTGCATCAGATGCGAGACGATTTACCCAAAGCAAAGGTCAGCTACGAAGCGGCGATTCAGGCATTCGATTACCTCATTCAGCGAAGCCCTACCAACCTGGACTTTCAGAGTGAGTTGAGCACCAGCTACGGAAAACTGGGCGAGGTCACTTTGAAAATGGGGCAAAGCGACGCTGCCCTTGCTCATTTCCAACGCGGATTCAATCTTCAGGAAGAGTTGCTCCAGCGCGAGCCGGATAATGCAACTTGGCAAAACGGAATCGCGATGCTGGCCTTTCGGATCGGCCAAATCCATTCGGCAAATCGCAGCCGTCGTGATGCTATTACGTGGTTAAACCGAGCCAAGGAACAGATCGAGACCTTGGAGACGCGAAACCTGCTTCGAGAAGAGAATCGCTGGCTTGCGGACGCAGTTTCAGAGGAAATCCGTTCCCAGGGGCGGTTCCGGGTACTCGGCGGAGCGCCTTAATCGGACCGTTCTCGCGTCTTTTTGGTCGCAAAAGCGCGGAAGTGACGCTAACAAAGGCACTATGGGACGAATCCGCCTCATGCCTGATTCGCTCGCCAGCCAAGTTGCTGCTGGAGAAGTGGTAGAGCGCCCCGCCAGCGTGGTCAAAGAGCTGGTTGAGAACTCGATTGACGCCAACGCTCGGAAGATCGAAATCCGGGTGCAAGGAGGAGGGCGCACTCAGATCCGGGTCGTCGATGACGGTCACGGGATGAACCGAGACGATGCGTTGATGTGTCTGGAACGTCACGCGACCAGTAAGCTACTCAAGACGGAAGATCTCGATGGAATTGCCACCTTGGGATTTCGCGGCGAAGCGATCCCCAGTATCGCCAGTGTCAGTAAATTCCGTCTCACCACTCGAGAAAAACACGGGCTTTCCGGAACCGAAATCTCGATCAATGGCGGAAAACTCCTCGATGTGAGGGACTCCGGCGAAGCTCCGGGAACGCAGGTTGATGTGCGATCGCTCTTCTACAATATCCCGGCGCGGCGGAAGTTTCTCCGTACCGAAAATACAGAATACAGCCATCTGGAGCAGATCGTCAAAGTTCAGGCCATCGCCCATCCGAACATCGGCTTCACCTTGATGCGGAATGATCGTCCGCAGTTTCAGCTTCCTCCGGCCAGCCAATTGTTAGAACGGATTCAGGGATTGGCCGGGACGGATATCGCTGAGCGCCTGCTCAAGGTGGAGCCCTATGAAACAGAGGACATCAAGATCAGCGGCTACATCGGCGGGTTTGGCATGGGGCGCAGCAATCGCAGCCTGCAGCTCACCTTTCTCAACGGACGGCCCGTTGAGGCGTCGATGTTGAGCTATGCGATGCGAGAAGGCTTTCACACTGCCCTGATGAAAGGCCAATACCCGATCACGTTTTTGTTTCTGGAAATGAGCCCCTTCGCTGTCGATGTGAACGTTCATCCGGCCAAAAAAGAGGTGCGGTTTCGCGATGGAAACGGCGTGCGGGATGCGGTGATCGAAGCCATCAGCCAGACCCTGACCCGGCAACAGGCCACCATCCCGGGGCAGCAGGTTCGCCAGGTTCCGGTCTCAAAATTACCGGATCCAGCGGCGAATCAGCCGTCGTTGATTCCGGATCGCGAACAATTTGCCCTGCGCCAGGATTGGGCGAAACCACCGTCGCATCCGCAGCCTACCCCATCCGTCGCTCCGCCAAGGGAGGACGTGACCGCGCCGGTCGAAACTTTGGAGCCGATTCCTGGAAATCCGGCAGAAACCCGGGTGGCGGTAGAAAACCCGGCGAAGGAACCCGAGCAAACGGTGACGGCGGCGGACTTTCGGATCATCGGCGTGCTAAAGAAGCTCTATGTCCTCATGGAGAGCGCCGAGGGCTTGGTCATGATGGATCAACATGCCGCTCATGAGCGGGTGTTGTTCGAGAAAATGCGGCGGCGGATGGCCGATGAAGGCGTGCCGACCCAGAAACTCCTTATGCCGATCACCGTGGAACTAGCCCCGAAAGACTTCGACCTCGTGCAACAGAATCTGGACGCGATTCAGCGGCTGGGGATCGGTGCAGAGCCCTTTGGGAAAAACACCCTGAAAATCGACAGCTTGCCGACGTTCTTCAAGACGGATGACCCCGCCACTTACATGAGTGAGGTCATTGACGAACTGAAGCGAGCCAGTCGACGGATGAGTTCCATGCGCTTGGGCGAAGACATGGTCGCGACCACAGTCTGCCGGTATGCGGTCAAGGCGAATGATACCCTGCGGCCCCCGGAAGTGAGCAAGCTCCTCGACGACCTTCTCGCCTGTGAACTTCCTTACTGTTGTCCGCACGGGAGGCCGACTCTCATTCAGATGTCGTTCAATGAACTGGAGAAAAAGTTCGGAAGGACAGTGTGAGTTGCATCGCGATTGATCTTCCTGCAACGTCAGATGACTTATGTCTGACATCCACCAAATCGCCAACCTGCACATCATTGATCATCCGGTGATTCGGGTGCGCATGAGTCAATTGCGGGATGAGTCCACGCCGCCGGGCGAGTTTCGGGCCCATCTGGGTGCAATTGGTCGTTTGATTGTTTATGAAGCGACCAAGGATTTGCCGCTCAAAGAAACGTCTGTCCAAACTCCTTTGGAGACAATGGTTGGTTCTGAACTCGCTCGTCCTGCGGTTGTGGTTTCGATCCTTCGCGCGGGCTTGGGGATGGTCGAGCCTTTCCAACAGCTTTTGCCCGAGGCCTATTTTGGTCACATTGGGTTGGCGCGAAACGAGGTCACCTTGTTGCCCGATCGCTACTATTGTAAGCTCCCGCCGACGATTGGAGAAGGAGATGTCTTCTTGATCGATCCGATGCTGGCGACGGGAAATAGTAGTGCGGAAGCCATCAAACAGCTGAAGCAAGAAGGAGCCAAGCATTTACGTTTTGTCTGTCTCGTGGCTTCTCCTGAAGGGATTGCCCATCTTCACGCAGAGCATCCCGACGTCCCGATTTTTACTGCTGCGGTTGATCGTGGATTGAACGAAAAAGGTTACATCGTCCCCGGGTTGGGCGATGCCGGTGATCGCTATTTTGGAACCTTATGAGAACGCCGATTCATCTGGAAGAGCTACCGCACTGTCCCTTTCTGCCGATGCCCGAAGTGGCGCAAACGGCAGCGGCGATGCGTCAGTTGGGCGCGGGTCGTGGAGTCGCTTTTTACGAAGCTGCCTTGAAGTGTGGCCACTCGCTCTGGCTCCAAGGTTTGCCAGCGCAAGCGATGTTGCAGATCAATCGGGCGTTTGGGTGTGATCTCACCGGAGACGAACCCGTTTTGCGTTCCTTACCATTGCCCTACGCGGCCATGGCTTGGATTATGGAAGCCAGGACCGAGGAACAATTCATCGGAAATCCACGTCGTCATTTCCAGCATTTGGCCACCCGAATGGTGGAGCCACGCAAGGCGTTGCGGACTTGGCGCGCCTGGGCTTGCTGGTGGATGAGCCGGCAAATCTTTCCCGATTTTCCGGCCGACGAACTGCAGTTGGAACGCGAGAACATCATCGAGCCGGAATTTGCCGAGATTGGTGAGCATCTCGCGAAGTTGGGGCATCCCGGGGAACGGGAGCTTTGGGAACGCGTTGTGGCTCAGTTGGGAGAGCGGAAGTAGTCCACGGTGCCTTGCGCGGCGATCGCTTCTCCGATTCGACCGAGGGAATGCACGTAAGCGGCGGTTCGCATGTCGATCGCGTGGATCTGGCTGAGTTCATAGACCGCATGATATTCTTCGCGCATTTTGCCGTGAAGCTTGGTGTTGACCTCTTCTTCGCTCCAATACCAGCCCGCTTTGTTCTGCACCCACTCAAAGTAGCTCACGGTGACGCCTCCGGCATTGGCCAAGATATCGGGAATCACGACGATTCCACGCTCGTAGAGAACCTGATCGGCGTCGGTGGTGGTGGGGCCGTTCGCTAACTCAAGAACCGTAGCCGCTCGGATACGACTCGCGTTGTCGGTTGTGATGACGTTTTCCAATGCGGCTGGAACCAGGATTTCGACGTCCAATTCGAGCAACTCCGCATTGCTGATTTTTTGGGCGTCGAGCACATCACAGACGCCGTCTTTGCAGTAGATCGCTTCCAAACGACGCGTGGAATTCTTCGCCTCGATCAAACTGGGGATGTGAAAGCCTTCCTCGCGATAAATCCCGCCTTTCGAGTCGCTCACTGCCACGATCTTGTAGCCATCTTCATGGAGAAGTTTGGCGA
Organism: uncultured Verrucomicrobiales bacterium; assembly: GCA_964351855.1. Taxonomy (GTDB): domain Bacteria; phylum Verrucomicrobiota; class Verrucomicrobiia; order Verrucomicrobiales; family DEV007; genus JBCDHN01. The sequence goes on along the minus strand of CAYGQD010000059.1, from coordinate 20,982 downwards.
TGGCTTGGCCGGCATTGCCAAAACCTTGGATCGCGACCCGGACGTCCTCCGGATTCCAGCCTCGATGCAGTTCGTGTTCCTTGACGCAGTAGTATCCACCGCGCCCCGTCGCTTCGTTCCGGCCTAAACTTCCTCCCAGAGCGATCGGTTTCCCGGTGATGACGGCCGGGGTGTGGCGACCGACCATGTGAGAGAATTCGTCCATCATCCAGCCCATGATCATGGAGTTGGTGTAGACGTCCGGTGCCGGAACATCGATTTCCGGGCCGATGAAGTCAGCGATACGACGAATAAAGCTGCGACTGAGCCGCTCCAGTTCCAAGTGGGATAATTCCTTCGGGTTCACACAGATCCCGCCTTTGGCCCCGCCGTAGGGAAGACCCATGACGGCGCACTTGCAGGTCATCCAGAACGCGAGCGCCTTAACCTCATTGATGTCCACGTCCGGATGGTAGCGGATGCCGCCTTTGCCGGGCCCGCGGGTGTCGTCGTGGCGGACCCGGTAACCTTCAAAAACCCGCATTTCACCATTGTCCATCCGCAGCGGAATGGAGACTTGGATCACCATTTTCGGGTGCTTCAGCCGTTCGAGCGCTTCCGGATGGATGTTCGCGTATCGGAAGGCGCGATCGAGGTTCTTGATGGCGTCGGCAAAGACGTCGGGAGAAGAGCAGGGGAGAGAACTCATGGGTAGGGGGAAATTTAACGAAGGTTGTCACCTGAGACGTTCAGGTTTCCCCGATGTCTTCATTCCATTCTTCAGGTTTTTCTTCGATGAACTGGCGCATCAATTCCTTACATTCCGCATTGTCCTGTCGCACCAACAGAACGCCCTGGCTTTCGAGCCAGGATTCGGCTCCGAGAAAGGTCATGTTCTCACCGATCACCACCTTGGGGATTCCGTAGAGGACAATCGCCCCTGAGCACATCGGACAGGGACTGAGCGTGGTGTAGATGGTGCATTCGCGATAAATCCTGGCGGGCTGTCGCTTCGCGTTTTCGAGCGCATCCATTTCTCCATGGAGAATGACGCTGCCTTGCTGGAGGCGGCGGTTGTGGCCCCGGCCGATGATCTGGCCATCGTGCACCAAGACGCTCCCAATCGGGATGCCTCCCTCGGAACGACCCTTTCGGGCTTCTTCGATCGCGGCTTCAAGAAACGAATCCATCCCAGGACTAAGCGGAAGAGGCGGCGTCTTGCAACCGAAGATCAATCCGGTTGGTTGAGATGCTGAATCCATTGATCAACGGTCTCTAGCTCCATCCAGCCCTCAAACTTCAAGGGACGTTTCGTGAGTTCGGCCAGGCGGTGGCGAATTGCTCGCAAATACCACTCACTCAGTCCGAGGTCCTCAATGAGTCGCGACTCGGGCTGAAGGTCGCTGATGGCAAGCTGGGGCAGCACTTCATTGATCACACAGATGAGATCAACGGCCTTGCTGGCGAGATCGCTGCGCGGATAATACTGCCGCGCCCAGTCCAAGGCGTCGTTCATCCGAATCCGCATTTTCCGCTTTCGCAGCGCCCTCATGATGAGAGGTGGCGCGATGAAAAACCAAAGCGTGGCGCTGAGACAGAGGATTCCCATACTGGGTTCTTTTCCGGTTCAGATTGAAGCGAATTTCGCGATATTGCGAGTTGGAAGTCCGAAGGATTACGTCAGACTGCTAGGTTTATTTCATGATCTACGGCATCTGTCATCTCACGTGCATTCCCGTTCGCGGCCAGCCGGACATCCACAGCGAAATGACGAATCAATTGCTCTTCGGGGACGCTTTTGAAGCCGTGGAGACAGAGCGCAATTTCTGGCGCATCCGGTTGGGCTATGACGAGGACGAGGGTTGGATCGATCAGCGTCAGGTTGTGGAAATCTCCGAGAGGGAATTCCTGGCCATCCGGGAACAGCCATTTCCGATCACGACGGAGCTGGTCAGCCAGGCTGCGAATTCTGCCGATGGTTGTTGGCTGCTTCGTGGCTCCAGTCTTCCGAATTGGAATCCCGAGGCCTGCACTCTGGGCTTTGCTGGTCGAACCTTCACGTTCGAGGGGGCAACTTCTTCGCTTCAGGGGGCTTTACCGAGCAACGAGCGCTTTCTCGACTACCTGGCCAAGTATCTCGATGCTCCTTACCTTTGGGGAGGTCGGTCGCCGTTTGGGATCGATTGCTCAGGTTTCGTTCAGATCGGATTCAAGGCCATCGGGATCCGGCTTGGACGAAATACGATCGATCAAATCAAGAACGGGAAGCCGGTGGAGGGCTTTGCGTATCGGCGTTCTGGTGATTTGGCCTTTTTTGGTTCGGGGGCGGATGGGAGCCGACATGTCGGCATCGTTCTACCGGGGGGCATCATCCATGCCAGTGGCAAGGTTCGGATCGACCCATTCAGCGAAGAGGGGATTCGGCATGCCCAAACGGGAGAACTCACTCATCAGCTCACCCAAATTCGGCGGGTTGGCTCAAGCGAACTTTTTGCTTCGTTTCCCTCCTAACTCTGGTAATTTCCGATGATGGAGAAAGTTACCTTGGTTTTCCTGATTTCCTTCGCCGGATTCATCCATTCCACGCTTGCCCAGCGCAACTTTGAGTTCGATTGTGCGCTCGATCTTCTGGTCGATTCTCCCGCGAATTGGGAGATCACGCCGGATGTGCTTGATGAAGTATTCGCCAAGCCGGAGAGGATGGAGTCCAACGTCTATTTCGAGTGGCTCACGAAAAATCGTGACCGGGCGCATTTCATTCGGAAACCGTTCACCAATGTCGAGGTGAATTTGACCTTGTTAGAAGGAGAACTTCCGGTGGAGGAAGCGATCGTCGATTTCTCGGATGGGAAGCTGCTCGGGGTCACCTTTTCGGTCATGAATCGAGGGGATTCCGGAGTGATGGACCCAGATGAGTTTCAACGTCGTCTCAAGCTGAGTGGGCAAATGATGGGACGAAATCTGGAGATCCGGCCTTCTCGTCGGAAGTCGAACCCAACCCAGGGCCTGCTCACAGATGGCTGGACCTGGATCTCGATCAAAGGGATGGCCGTGGTCGAGCACAATCCGGAAGCGACTGAAGGAAAGCCGGAGTTCCTGAGATTGCGGATGATGCGGCGAGACGCGAGGGGGGCGATGGCGGCATCGATGCAGAGCCGGACCGGAGCGATGGTTCGGCTGGGGGAATTGCCGTCCAATGTGAAAAAAGAGAGCAATGGCGATGTCTTCATCACCGGGATTCCGATGGTCGATCAGGGGCCCAAAGGGTATTGCGTCGTCGCCTCTGCGCAGCGTCTTTTCGAGTATTATGGGATTCCCTGTGATCAACACCAACTTGCCCAGATCGCGGGAACAAGCGCCGATGGGGGGACCAGCACCATGGCCATGAGTGAGGCGTTAGGGAAGATCGATCACCGCTTCGCCACCCGCTTCACCGCTTTGGGGATGCTGGCGACCAATGGCAAGCTCTACGAACCGGACCGCGAATTGCGGCTTAAGGATGAAATCGAGTTCGATGATTTTGAGAAAGAGGTTCGCAACTATGTCGATGACGGGATCCCGCTCCTCTGGGCGCTGACGCTCGGGCGATTCCCCGAAGAACCCTCGATCGCCCAACAAGCGGGAGGCGGTCATATGCGGATGATCATTGGCTACAACGAGAAGGAAGGAGACCTGATCTTTTCAGATTCTTGGGGGGCCGGACATGAGATGAAGCGGATGAAGATGAACCACGCGTTTCAAGCCACACACGGACTGTTTGTGATGCATCCGACTGTCCACTGAAGCGGGTTTTTCGTTCGATGTTCTTCGGTAGTGATAAATGGTGGATGTTTTGATGATTTCCGTAAAACAAGTCTTTCCCTAGATATCAACTGGTGTTAACTTTAAAGCGCTCTTCGCTTTTCCGACACCATGACTTTTGCTCCATCCAATACTCCGAATCCTGATGAGGATCGATACGACGACTGCTTTCTTCCCAGTCAACCTCCCCGCCGCAATCCCGGCGTTTACACCCTCAGTGCCAACGCTCAGGCCATGCCCGCGCCCGGCGGTTTCCGAACGGCCGATTCCGAAATCTTCGGCCCCCAAGAGCCAGAGGAGTTTCAGCGGCCTCTCCGCAGCACGCCGCATCGGTCCCCGTCCACCCATTCGGGCTTTGAGCCGAAACGCGCCTACGAGCGTCGGAACCAATTTCAGGAAGAGCGCCGCGATTTGATGGATCGTCTGGCGCGCTCGATCGTTGATTGCGAAGAAGGTGCGAACCAGGCGGCTCGCCAGGCCGATGCCATGCATCAGGCTGCCGAATCGTTCCGTCGCCATCTGGCGGTGATCGAGACGATCCATCCGGAAGATTGGGCGGATGAAGAGCTTCATCTGGAATTGAGCCGCGCCCAATCCATCGTCGACGAAGCGCAGGAAGACTATGATTCTGCGTTGCGCCACATTGATGGCTTGGAGCCACAAAGCCGCAGCCGTTTTTCCGTTCCCAAATCAAAAAAAGGGGAGAGCTTCGCCGATGCCTTGCGGACCGGGTTCGCCTTCTGGCTGCCGTTGCTCGTTTTGGGAACCGTCGCCACGATTTTGATCGTCACCGCCATGGGCAAATGAGAAGGAGTGAACGACTTCGCCAGCAGCAGCGCTCTTCACATCATTTTAGCGCGCGGGTTCACTCAGCCGAATCCTTCGAAAGCCGTTCGGTAGATCGGTCCGCTTCGCCCACGCAGCCCTACCGGCGGCCCGAGCGTGGAAGGAACGAGGAGCGGGAGCATTTCCGCCAGTTTCTTATGCTGTTGGGCATTTTGATCGGCGTCGCGCTCTGGATGTTTTACCTAGCTTCGTGAGGCTGATCGCACGAATGACGTGCTGGAACGGTTGATAGATCGCGAGTGCAGGCTAGGTGTTGAGCCTGCACCATGACCCTTCGATTGACCCTTTTCCTCTCCCTCGCTCTTCTCTGTTCTCCCGCCTTTGCTGGCGAAAACTGGCCGGGCTGGCGGGGACCGCAGGGCGACGGCACCGCAAAGGCTCCCCATTTGCCGGTCGAGTTTTCCGTCGAAATCGATGTGGTCTGGAAGGTCGCGCTTCCGGGGGAAGGGCATTCCTCTCCAATCATCTGGGAAGACCGCATTTTCGTGGTGGCTGGGCTGGAAGAAGCGGAGGAACGGGTTCTGCAGTGCCGGGATCGCGCAACTGGAAAATTGCTCTGGCAGGAGACCGTTCTGAAATCTCCGTTCGAAGGAATTCATCGACTCAACAGCCGAGCCTCCAGCACGCCGATCACTGATGGCGAACGCGTTTACGTGAGTTTCCTGGACCAGGATCACATGTTCATTGCCGCCTACGATTTCGCGGGCAAGCAACTCTGGTCGCAACGCCCGGGGATATTTTCGAGCAAGCATGGTTATTGTTCCAGCCCCATCCTCTGGAAGGACAAACTCATCATCAATGGCGATCACGATGGCGATGCCTACATCGTGGCGCTCGATCGAGAAACAGGAGAGACCATCTGGAAGACGGATCGCCCTAACAAGACCCGCAGCTACTGCACGCCCATCATCCGGGAAATCGGGGGACGGAATCAGATGATCCTCAGCGGGAGCAAGTCCGTCGCCAGCTACGATCCCGATACGGGTCAGCAGCATTGGTACCTCGACGGACCGACCGAGCAGTTCGTCGCTTCCCTGGTTTATAACGGGAAATACCTGTTCCTCACCTGCGGCTTCCCTGAGCGCCACATGATGGCGATTCGCCCGGATGGTTCCGGTGACGTGACCGATTCAGCAGTCGTCTGGCGGACGACGAAGGGAGCGAGCTACGTCCCCAGCCCGGTCGCGATCGGCGAATACTTTCTCGTGGTGGCGGACAACGGTGTTGGCAGCTGCTTCGTGGCGGAGACCGGCGATCGGCTCTGGCAGGAGCGGCTCGTCGAAGTGGACGGGCTTTCGCCCAAGCACAGCGCGTCCCTCCTGGCGGCCAATGGTTTGGCTTACTTTCTCTCGGATTCCGGCGTGATGACGGTGGTCAAACCGGGGCCGGAGTTCGAGGTCGTCGGTCAAAGCTTGCTCGGCGAAGAGACCTACGCGACTCCCGCGGTTTACGGAGACCAAGTGTTCATCCGAGGCGTCGAGCATCTCTACTGCATCGGTCGCTAGCTTAAATTGCGATGGTGCCGCCGGATTCGTGCGCGGCAAAGCAGGCATCGAGCACCTGCTGGATCTCCGCGCCTCGGGCGAAGTCGGGTTCCCCGTTGCTCCCGTGCTCGATCGCGTCGAGGAAACGCTCCCAAATGTCCGGCTTCGGATCGCAATGGAGTTTCCGCCACGTTTGAGTGTTCGCATCCTTGCCCGCGCAAAGTTCCAGGGTGTTTTCGGACTTCTCCAGATCGATCCGTAGCGCTCCGCGATCTCCGTGAATCATCAGATCGAGCCGATTCTGGAAACCGGTCGCCCAGCGCGAAGCGTGAATGATGCCCAGAGCGCCATTTTCGAATTCCACAGTGATCGCCGCGCTGTCGTTGGCATCCAGATGATAGTCGTCAATCCGATCCCCTTTCGCCTTTGGAAACGTTTTCAGGCGACATTGCACGGTGGCGATGGCGCCGACCGGGAAGGAGGCGAAATCGACGATGTGAACACCGGTGTCTCCCAGCACTCCCTTGCTCCCGTGTGCGGAGGAGAGTCGCCAAAGCCATTGCGGCGACGTGCGCCAGTCTCCCCAGTAGTCCGCGACCAGCCAGCTTTGCAGGTAGGACGCCTCGAGATGGCGTGGCTCGCCAATTTCTCCACTCTGGACGAGTTCCCGTGCCGTTTGGATCGCCGGCATATTGCGATAGGTGAAGTCGACCATGTTCACGACTCCGGCAGCAACGGCAGCGTCACGCATCCTCGCGGCGTCCGCGTAGGTTTCTGCCAGCGGCTTTTCACAGAACACATGAAGCCCGTGTTCAATGGCTTGGAGGGTGAGCGGGGCGTGGAACCGATCCGGGGTTACGTTGAAAATCGCGTCGAGCCGGGCCGTCTCTAACATCGCATCCAAGCTGGCGTAAGCCTGAGGCACCTTGTGCTTGGTGCAAAAGGCGTTCAGCCGAGTAGAATCGACATCGCATCCAGCCACCACTTCACAGCGATCTCTGAGCTTGGCCAAACTCAGCGCGTGTTGGTCGGCCATGCCGCCGGTTCCGAGGATTCCGATCCGTAGGGGTGAACTCATGGGGAGGATTGCAGCAAGAGAAGTGCCTGAGAATGGGGAAACTTCAATCGGAAGCTGGATTCCTGCTTCACAATTCCTGTTTTGCGGCGTTGAATGAGCCCGTGCCACCAGCCAATCAACAGCCTCTGCTCGAAATGCGTGGGATCGATAAAACGTTCCCTGGGGTTCACGCCCTCAAGCAGGTCGATCTCAGCCTCCATGCGGGCGAAGTCCTGGCCTTGCTCGGCGAAAACGGCGCGGGAAAGAGCACCCTCATCAAGGTTCTCGGCGGAGCCCATTCGCCGAACTCCGGCGAGGTCCGGATCGAGGGCCAACTCGCGCATCTCGAATCGCCGACCGCTTCCCAATCCGCCGGGATTGCCATTATTTATCAGGAGTTCAATTTGGTGCCAGACCTGACGGTTCGTGAGAATCTGTTTCTCGGTCGGGAGATTGCGAACCGCTACGGCTTCATTGATGAGGCGGCGGAGCATGAGCGAGCGCTTGCGTTGTTTGAGCGCATCGGGGTGAAGATCGATCCTGAGGCGAGTTGCCGATCCCTCACCGTCGCCCAACAGCAGATGGTCGAAATCGCCAAGGCGCTCGCGGTCGAGGCCAAGATTCTGGTGATGGACGAGCCGACCGCCGCGCTGACCCAACAAGAGGTGGAAAGCCTGCTCGCGATCATCACCCAACTCCGCAGCGAGGGGATCGGAATCATCTACATCAGCCATCGCCTCGACGAAATTTACCGAATTGCCGACCGCATCACCGTCCTGCGGGATGGGGCCAGTGTCGGTGGGGGGACGGTGACCGAGCTGGATCGCGAAAAGCTCATTGCCCTGATGGTTGGTCGGAGCTTGGAGGAAGAATTTCCCCCTCGCGTCTCTAACCCTGGAGATGAACGTCTTCGGGTCGAGAACCTCACGCGTGGCAATGCGGTTCGCGATGTCAGCTTTCAGGTCGCCGCCGGTGAAGTGCTGGGACTGGCTGGTTTGGTGGGAGCCGGGCGAACCGAAACCGCTCGCCTCATTTTCGGCGCGGATCTTCCTGATTCCGGCTCGGTTTTTCTGGATGGAAAACCGATCGATATCCGCTCGCCACGTGACGCCATTCGTCGTCGGATCTGCTTGCTGACGGAGGACCGGAAAGGGCAAGGCTTGGTCCTGCTCCACAATGTCCGGGAAAACTTTGGGCTGCCAAATTTGGGCGAATTTCGTCGCGGAGTTCTCCTGGATCACGACGCCGAGGCCAAAGCGTTCGAAAACTATGTCGGCAGTCTTCGGATTCGCATTTCGGGGCACAATCAGGCTGCGGGAAATCTCTCTGGCGGAAACCAGCAGAAGGTCGTCTTGGCCAAATGGCTCCAGCGCAATGCCGACATCCTCATCTTTGACGAGCCCACCCGTGGGATCGACGTCGGGGCGAAGTTCGAGATCTACCTCCTCATCAACCAACTCGTGGAACAGGGAAAGGCGATCATCCTTATTAGCAGTGAGCTCCCCGAGATCATCGGAATGAGCGACCGCATTCTCGTCATGCACGAGGGTCGAATTCGCGGGGAAGTCACCGACGTTGCCAACACCTCTCAAGAAGCCCTCCTCAGCCTCGCTATTTCTTCATGAACCCCAAGTTTCTCGCCGAATACGGCATGGTCTTTGTCCTGATTGGCCTGTGTCTCCTCTTCAGTCTTCTCACCATCGGAAAGCAGTCTGGCGACGGAGTGGGGGCGGCGAAAGAACTCGTCATTGGCCTGGAACGCAGTGTCACGGGAGAGGAGATTGCCCTGCTCGTTGGTGCCGCGAATACCGGTTCCCAAGCCTTGGCCGAGCGGGTCGCCACGGAGTTGGAGACCCGCGATGAGATGACCTTTCGGCTCGTGGTCGGCGAACCACGCGACCTCCGGATCGCGTTGGAAGAACTGCGATCTGCCGGGGAAAAACTGGGAGCCGTTGCCGTTGGCGGAGATGCCGCCAAGTGGCGCGTTATCGATCAGATTCCCGAGAATTTTCCGGAGTTTGCCAAGGCCAAGGTTCTCGTGCCCAGCGAAGGCTGGAGTTCTACTTTCTTGAAGCCGGACAACCTCCTCGCGGTGGTCGATCGGATCGTCGTGATTGCGGTCATCGCCATTGGTATGACCCTTGTCATCATCACCGGCGGGATTGATCTCTCCGTCGGTAGTCTGATTGCCTTTTCTGCCGTCATTAGCACCAGCGTGATGAAAGGGCTAGGTGGTCTGGAAGCCTCCGGCGGGGCCGTTTTGCTCGGCTTTCTGGCCGGGATCCTGGCCTGTGGACTGGTCGGAGCGGGGACAGGGGTGTTGGTCGCGCGATTCAAGCTGGCTCCCTTCATTGTCACGCTCGGAGTCATGATGATCGCCAGTGGCTTGGCGTTCAAGGTTACGAGCGGGTTCTCGATTTACCAAGTCCCGCCGTCTCTCACCTGGCTGGGGCAGGGGAGGACCCTGGGCTTGCCCAACACGGTCCTGGTTCTCATTCTTCTCTATGCGGCGGCTCACGTTTTTATGACCCACACCCAGCTAGGTCGCTACATTTATGCGGTTGGGGGCAATGCCGAAGCTGCGCGACTCTCCGGGGTTCCCGTGGGAGCCGTGACCGCCTTCGTCTACATCATCAGTGGACTGATGGCCGGAATCGGCGGCTGCATTCAAGCGTCGCAGGTCAATACCGGCACGCCGACGATGGGCGAAATGTATGAGCTCTACGTCATTGCGGCCGTGGTCGGGGGCGGGACCAGCCTTTCCGGCGGGACCGGAAAAATCATGGGCACGTTGATTGGCGCGTTCATCATCGCGGTGATTCAGAACGGGATGAACCTGCTGGGGATCGATGCCTACAGCCAGAAAGTCGTGCTCGGCGCGATCATCATCATCGCGGTGCTGTTGGACAAAGCGCGCCGCTGATCAACCGGTTAGCGAACTGATTTTCGGCCGTCGCCTTCGCGGCTTGGCCATTTTCTTGATTAGCCAAAAGAGGACGAGTCCACCGAGAATCCAGAGCCACCAACGCGTTCCACCGGATTCGGCGGTTTGATTGGCGAGTGTGGGGGTGATGGCCACGTTGGCCGGATCAATCGCAGGTTGAATGAATTCCGCCCCGGCGGCTTCGGTGACGGCGCGGAGGGCGGTGACGCTTTCACCGGTTCCTAACGCGACGACTTGAATGCCCGCTTCGCTGATCGCCTCGGGGATATCGTCGAGCGGGAAGGCGAGGATTTGCAAGGGGTGGGGCGAAGAGCCTCCCCAGCGTCCTTTCACCCAAATATTGAACTTTCCACGCGGCAAATCAACCGGCGCCGCTACCCAACTGCGTCCCGAGGTGGCGGTTCCGATCCGTTGGGCGACCGGCAAGCCTTGATCATCGGTGATACCGAATTCGACGCCTTGAGTAAAATCGCCAAGGTTCCCGCCGGGGGAGAGGATTCGCACTTGGAGAGAGGCTGGGTGCCTCAGGCGAAAGGCGAACCAATCCAGGTCATTGTCCGGGTAGAGGTAGAGCGGTTGAGGACGACCCAGTTCCAACGGCTTGCGAACATCCCGAGAGTCATTTGGCTCGTTCGGGTCCAAATCAGGAACCACGTCCGTCCAGATCGTGGCCGGTTCCACCGTGTAGTCGCCGGTTTCTTCAGTGAATGAAGCGGTGACGATCCCGCGATCATCCCGCAGCCAAAGAGGATTTCCGGTCCGGCCACCGCCGGTTTTGAAGACGCCGTTCAGCTCGGCGGGAAGCGTGCCTTGAAACCAAATGACCGAGGGTTGGTTCACCCGAACCGCCAGGTGATCTTCCTCATTCGCGGAGGCGATCCGAACCGAATGCGAGCGACCGGCATCGACTTCCGTGGCTTCGCTCGCCCGACTGTGACGGGGCGAAATCCGGCGGATGCTGCGCCAGACGATTTGGAAGCGAAACGGCTTTTCGGAATACTGAGTCGGGTCTTCCGCCTTGAGGCGAAGGACGAAATCGCCTTTCGGCAAGGGGAGAATCCACCCGTCGGCGACAGGTAACCCGGAATTGGGATCGACAATCTCCCAGTCGATCTTGAACTCCGGCCGCTCGTAAACGCGGATCTGGACGTAGCCGGGTTCCTGCGTTTGAAAGCGAAAATGATCCACGTCCGCTTCCGGCATCAGCGCCGCTTCGTGCCAGTTGCCCAGCACGGTATCGACCGCTTCCGGAATCGAGTTGTTCGGCTCGGCGAAGTCCATTTCGGGAACGAATCGGATGCTGAGCGGAAACGGATCCAGCGAGCCAAATGCTCCCCAGCGATCGGCGATACGGATGGTGATCGGCCCACCCGTGGGCGTGTGTCCGGAGCTAAGCCCTAAACTGTTTCCGGATGTGTCCGCCATTTCTGGCCAGAGATTGAATCCTTCCGGCGGGTTGGGGGTTGTCACGAAGATGTAGCCACGTTTGCCGGGGCTAACGCGGATGAAATCGACCTCCCCGGTGGGAAACAGACGCAGAGGAATGTTCTCGCCGATCGAAACGTCCCGCGGTCGGGTGCTGCGATCGTTCTCCGGCTCGCTGGGATCATTCTCCGGGACGAAGTGGACTCGGAACTTGACCTTGCCGGGAGCTTCGCGACCAGTCCGCTCCCAAATCTTCAGCTCTTGTTTCCCCTTGGGAACGCGAAATTCCATTTTGGTCCGATCACGGGATTCCGCTGAAAGGATCTCGGCAAGAAAATCGAAGGTCTCCGGCACATCGAGAGGTTGAATCCAAATCAGCCCGGGTTCGGGAACCTCCAGGCTCATATTCGCTTCGCTCCCATTGGGCTCGAACTCCCAATCCTGCTGGAGAGAGCGTTGCTGAGCGAACGCCACGCTCGCCATCAGGGCGGTGATGAAGCAGCAATACCAGACGTTCATGGTTGCGCGGTGGTGATGAGTTGCCGCATTTCTCGCACGGAAACGAGGGCCGCTTCCAGTCCCTCAACCGGTTGGCTGGAGAGAAGAATGAGGTTCTTTTCCTCACCGCGTCCCTGGTTGTAAAGATAGCGGCCAGCGGTGACGACGGACCACGCTGGTAGGGCCGAATCCTGAGCCGTGGCAGCCTCGATCGCTTTCCAGACTTGAGTGTGATTTTGGGTAAACGCAGCCGCTCGGACTACGCCAGATTCATTGGCGAGATAGAGGGCCAATTCGTCGCCAGATTGGAACTTCCGCTCTTGAAACACGTTTGCTGCGGTGGAGACGGCACCACTGAGATCAGCACCGGGATCGAAAATGATCACAAAACTGCGTTCAGGGATTTTTCCGGTGCGGAGGCGATGATTCAGATCGGGACCCTGTTCGTAGCCGAGCCAGTTTTCGCCGATGGGATCGAGCGTGGCGGAGGTGGCCGGATCATCGAGGCCTTCGGCGGTGACGCTGAGCTGACCATTCAGCGGGGTTGATTCGAACCGGATTTCTCCGGTCCAGAGGGTCGCATCGTTGCTTTCCGTCGGAGTGGCGGCGACGGGGAGCCCACCGAGGCTGACCGCAGAAACGACCACATCGGCGCGGGAAAAAGAGAGTTCGACTTGGTAATCGCGCCGCTGTTGGAGGGGATCATCCGTCTCACGAACGAGGAGGCGATCCAGAGAGTCGATCGGTCCTCGGCTGGTGACACGATCCAATTCATCGAGGAGAAGGTAGAGAATGTGTCGATCGACCCATTCGAGGGCGGCGGTGGCTTGAAAACTGGCAACGGCGGCCATCCGCCGGGCATCTGCCTTGGCGAAATCTTTCCAGGCTTGGCGCGTTGGGTCCGGGAGATCGAGACTGGGGAGACGCTCATTGGCGAGCTCGATCATGGAACGGTCAATCTGATTCACCATCGCAAGCCAGGTTTCGTTCACCTCCGTCGCGGTTGCTTCGACGAGAAGCGATTCAGTGGCGACCGAAGAGGGAACCATCGCCGCCGTGACCCAAATATTCGCCAGCCCATCCAGCCCCGCGTCGCCGTAGATGTCGCCCCGATCCAGGCCCCGACTGGCCGCCGCAATTGCTTCTCGGGCGGACGACCAATCGATCGCGGCAAGCCCAGCCGTAATTTCAGGGGAAAGAATGCCGTGAGAGCCGATCGATCCGGGGGTTTGGTAACTCCAGGCAGAGTGATCGATCGCTTGAAGGAGCAGGCGATCTCCGGATTCGAAGAGAATCGCCAGTGAATCAGGCAGTCCAGACGTCCAGGTGATATCGCGAACGGAGGTGCTCATCTCCGCTGCGGGAACCGTCCAGAATTGACGCCAGAGAGCATCCTCGCTTTCGGCAAGGATCTGCTGGCACTCGGCGTTGCGCATCTGTGCCAATTCACTCCAGCGATTGACGTGGAGTTCTCGCTTTCCGAGCAACTCCAGCTGGGCGTCGAGCAATTGATGGAGCCGGGCGACTTGTTGCGCCTGATCGTTGTCCAGCGACTTCCAACTCGCGGCATAAACGGGGCGATTTCGAGACCCGAGGATGCGGATGCGTTCCAGGTAGGGCGGCGCGGCCTCGCTGGCTTCGTTCATGGCCGCCAACTTGGCGGTGGCAAAGGCGCGTCGCAGCTCAACCAGCGCGATGCCAGCTTGGTTCGATGCCGCTTTGGCCTGGCGCAGGTTTTCCATCGATTGGCGAAGCGCCAGGTGAATCTGGGAGCGGGTATTGAGGTGCTTCGTCTGGCTCGCCGTGAGGGTTTTGACGTCCGCGGATCGGTCGTAGTCCTTGTCCGCCGTGTCGATATAACGCTGATAGGTGCTGATGCGGCGTTGGAGATCTGGCGATCGGGCGGCAGCAGCTTCCCAAGACTGGATTTGCTTGGTGAGCTGAGCTTTGACCACTTCGCTCTGGCGACTCCGGATCGCGAGAAGGGACTCGGTGATTTCCAGGTGGATGCCTACGTATTCGCGATCTTTCAGCATGCGCTCCACGGTCTCAAATTGGGTCGAAACCTGAGCTTCCCGTTGCTGGACTTCCCGCTCCCGGGCTTCCAGCGCTTTCCAAAGGGCCTGAGCACTCTCGGTTCCTTCATCTTGAGCGAACGTCTCTGAACAGAGACACAGGACGATCCATGCCGCTAGTGCTGGGAGAGGTCTCATGAAATTTAACAAGTTCTAACCAAGCTCGAAAACCTCACAGACGCCAGCAAAAAGCTGGATTTCAGCGTGAACCCATCGGGGAGTCGTGCGATGGGTGGCGAATCCGCCCATGGAGTCTGTTCAGTTCTATCATCGCTACCATCGCCGCATCGAAACCGAGCAAATCTACGGGGAGAAATGGCTGCGTTGGGCGTATGAGACGGGGCTGGGAAGGCTGGGCGTGGAAGCGGTCGCCAAGCGGGCTTGGTTTTCGCGCTATTACGGCTGGCGGATGAGTTCTGCGAAGTCCCATGCGCGGATTGCTCCCTTTGTGGCTGATTACGGATTGGATGCCTCGGAGTTTGCGGAAATCGATTCGTTTTCCAGCTTCAACGCCTTCTTTCGGCGGACCCTGGTGCCTGCGGCGAGGCCGATTGATCCTGATCCTCTTGCAATCGTCTTTCCTGCGGACGGTCGGCATCTGTTCATTCAGCGCATTTCTGAGAGTCCGGGCTTCTATGTGAAAGGCCAGCAGTTCGACTTGGAACGGTTTTTGGGAAGCTCCGACCTTGCCGCGAACTATCGGGATGGGTCCGCCGTTTTTTCGCGACTTTGTCCGGTCGACTATCATCGCTTTCACTTTGCCGCTGCGGGATTGCCGGGAAGCGCAAAGCTTCTTAACGGACCGCTCTATTCGGTCAATCCTTTGGCCCTGCGGCGGAATTTGAACTACGTCGCGGAAAATAAACGCGTGCTGACCGAGTTGGAAACTGCGGAGTTCGGGACCGTGTTGATCGTGGAAGTGGGGGCGACCAACGTCGGCAGCATCCAACAGAGCTACTCCCCGGGAATTCCGGTCGAAAAGGGCGCGGAAAAGGGATGGTTCGAGTTCGGCGGCTCGATGGTGGTGACGCTTTTACAGCCGGGACGCATCGAGTTCGCTGACGACTTGCGCGAGAATGGCGCAGAGGGCCTGGAAGTCTACGCGCGGATGGGCGATGTCATGGGACGGATTCAGGGTTCGTCGTTCCGGCCCAGCAATTCCTGAACCTTCCCGTGAATCACGGGGAAATCGATCGGCTTGGTCGCGTATTCATCGCAACCCGCCTCCAGGGCTTGTTTGCGGTCTCCCGGCATGCTGAACGCGGTGACCGCCATGATCGGAATGCTTCGGGTCGTTGCATCACTTTTCAGGCGACGGGCGATCTCCCAGCCATCAATGAGAGGAAGATTGAGATCGAGCAGGATCAGGTCCGGCGGCGCATCGAAAGCGAGTTGAAGGCCTGATTGACCGTCTTCGGCACAGACGACGGTGTAGCCCTTGCGCTCAAGCTGCCGGGAGAGAAGATCCTGGTTGTCGGGGTTGTCTTCAATCAGAAGGATGTGGGACATGGAAACGTGGGTTGGGTGAATTTAGACAGGATGGCCGTGTGGTTCGGATTCTGAGAGGACCGCAGGAATGATCAGCGTAAAGACAGAGCCACCGTCGATGGAACTAACGGCGGTAAGTTCGCCTCCTAACATTTCGGCGAAGCGCTGGGAAATCGTCAAGCCCAGTCCGGCGCCATCCTCTTTTCGTAAGGATGCGGCCTCCGCTTGCCAGAAAGGTTCGAAAGCGCGGGCGAGTTGTTCCGGCGTCATCCCGGTTCCGGAATCCTTGACTTCGAACGCGATACGCTCGCCTTTGTCATCGCTTGCCGGAAGCCGTTTGACCTGAAGTCGAATCAACCCTTTCTGGGTAAATTTCGCCGCATTCTGAAGCAGGTTTTCGAGGATTTGCGTGGTTCTGGCCTGGTCCGTTTGAGCGGTCCCCAGATCGGTAGCGACATCGACTTCCAATTGATTTTGCCCTTTCTCAATCAGGGGCTTTGCCTCTTTCGCCACCAGGTTCACCAAGTCGGTGATGTCGAAAACTTCCGCGTGGAGATCGATACGACCGGCCTCCACGTTGGATAGATCTAACACGGCTGAAATCAGGGAGAGGAGGTTGTTCCCGGCATTTTGGATCCGCCGCAGATCCTTCGCATCTTGTTCTCGACCATTCTCAATGGCGTCTTCCTCCAGCATCTGGCTATACCCAATCACCGCGTTCAGAGGCGTTCGCAATTCGTGGCTCATGTTGGCCAAAAAGACACTTTTGGCTAGGTTGCCCTCCTCAGCCGCTTCTTTGGCGGAAACCAGTTCCTTGGTCTGCTGAGCAATTTCGCGCTCCAGCTGATCGTGATAGGTCAGAACTTGCTGCGCCATGACGGAAAAATCTTCCGCCAACTGCTGAATCTCGTCGCCGCTGGAGATGGTCTCCAGTTTGAGGAGGTGTTGCTCGCTGTTTCCTGCCGCAGCGGAACGGAGCCCGGAATTCTCTTGGTCCCGAGCGGAGAGGCTGATCTCTTGAGTCGCCGATTGGAGGAGCTTGAGAGGCGCAACGATTCCAGAATTCGCCAACCAAATCCCAAGAAGAAAAAATCCCGTTGCTACCCCTAATCCCGCTGCAGAAAACCACCGCAATTTCTGATGAATGGGACGCAAAACCTCCTCCAGATTTTGATGTACTACCAAAAACATGGGCTTTAATCCGGGCATTTCCGGATCGCCGGATTCAAAGGTTGGGAAAAGGGGCGAAATCCCGGCCATGTTCGCGGTTCCTTTGGCCGTGGTCAACACGACTTCCAGGCCGCCATTCGGTTCATTGACCAATTCCCAGAGCGCTTTCACATCTAGACTTTCCGAGAAGGGGACGTATTGGACGTCATTGATGCGCTCGAGGATTCGCCCATCGCCCATCACCACATCCCATTTTTCGGTAGGTTCAGAGGAAAGGTCGCTGATGGATCGGATCAACGGGGCACTGTTGACGACCGCTTTAAGGACCCCGAGTGGACGAGCCTCGGCGCGGGAAGATCCGAACAGCGGAATAACAAAGTCCACCGAGAGGACTCCCGCACTTTCGTCCAGAGTAATTCCTTCCGCCCAGGTGCGCCCACGCGGCATCGCTGTTCCGTGCTTCCACCACAACTCGTCCGCTTGCCAGTAATCCGAGCTTTTGTTGGATGCGGCGATCAATCGTCCCTTGGCGTCGGTCACGAGCATCTCCACGATGAGAGGATTGCGCTCCATGTAAGCGGTGATTCGGCTCACCAGTGGATTCTCGCGATTCAAAATGTTGGCGACCAGAGGCTCCTCTTCCCCCCATTGCGGCCACAATCGCTCAATTTCCTGCATCTCCTCGATAAACGCCGCTGTCTCAGGCTCTTCCGATGCTGTGGGGATTCCCTGCGCGGCGATGGCTTCGCAAAACCCACTCAGTGTGAGCCAGTTGTTCAACTGCTTGGCTTCCTGCCGGATGCCACTGCGCAGGCCACTTGCCAGATGATCGGCCTTCGCGTGCAGGAGATAGCCACGCTGCGCCTGATACTGTTGTGTTCCCACCCCCCAGATGAAACTGATTCCGAAGAGAATGGGGAACAGAGTTGCCAGCACCAAAATGAACGCAAACTTTGTGCAAATACTGAATCTCATCTCCCGGTCAATCAACTTACCAAAAAAGAGTCGGGCCGTCAGTAAGGAAAATTTCGAGCTTCGGTTTCACCTTCGATGGTTTGCAATTCGGGAATGTTGATCAAAGGTCGTTCTGTGGCGAACGCGACCGAAACCTCAACCCCAGAGTTGGATAAATTCATCCCTTACCTTCGGCAGGAGCTGGTTCATATGTGCCTGGCGGATGGCGGTCTCAGCTCCTCGGAGCAGTCTCAGTTTTCCGACTTCTGCGATATTTTTGCCGCCTACACCCATTTTCAGACCCATCTGGAACAGGAAAAGCTGAAGTTGGATTACGCTCCGTTTGATCCGGACTCCGAAATGAAGCTTCGGACCAAGCGCTCAACGGACGAACTCGATGAAGCGGAAAAGCGGGTCGCCGAAGCCTTTCGGGGCTTGGCGGATAAGGCCAATTACCGACAAATGACGAGGGAGGAGATCGAGGACAGCTTCGTGAAGAAAAGCCTCCTTCTGGTCAACACCGATGTCGATCTGGATGTCTTCGATCAGGTCGAATGCTACGTCCGAGGTCACGATACCAGAGAAGGGAAGCGGGCGACCTGGTACATGGTCCCAAAGAAGGTGACGGTGGACGTTTGGCGCCGCGTCCTGCTCCTGATCAAATTTAAGCCGGATAATGAGCTGACCAAACAACAGATGGATCGGCGGAAGAAGGACGGATTACCGTTCGAGTCCGGAAAATTTTACACTTATCTCTACAAGGACGTGCCGAAGGATGACATGGAAATCCTCTTTCCCAACGTCCGGGTCAGCATGAACCTGACCGATAAAATCACCCTGAGCATTCCGGCCCTGATTGGAGCGGTGATTTTGTTCGCGAAGAAAGGGCTCTCCTTGCTCTTGTTGGTCGCACTCGTGCTGATCGCTTTCGACGTGAAGGTCACCTTTCCCGGTGTGCCGGAAGAGCCGGATATTCGTGATTGGCAGACGGTCACGGCGGCGCTTGCCGGATTAGCGGCGTTGGGGACCCTGGCCTTCAAACAGTGGACAAAGTTCAAGGCCAAACGGATCGCCTTCCTCAAGGAAGTCTCGGATCACCTTTTCTTCCGAAGCATTGCTAATAATCGCGCGGTCTTTAATCGAATGACGGAAAGCGGGGAAGAGGAAGACTGTAAGGAGGCTCTCCTGCTCTTCTATCATCTCCTGGTCCAGAGCAAACAAGGCAAGGAACTGAACCGGGAGCAACTCGATGAGATCGTCGAAACGTGGATGGGAGATCACTTTGATACCATCATTGACTTCGACATTGATGATCCGGTCGAAAAGCTCAAAAAAATCTGCGGCAAGACGAATTCCGGGGAGCGAAAGCCGCTCTTGGTCGAAGATCCCCGGGGAAAATTGCATGTCCCTAGCCTGATTGAGGCGAAAGAGATCATCGATGATATCTGGGATTCGGCTTACGATTTTAGTGATCCCTGCGCTCCTGCTTAGGACGAGATTCTAAAAAGAGTGTTGCGTTAGGAGTGGGGGTGGGCGTTTTTTAGGGTTGAAGGGCGAATTTGTTGAAAAGATGTGGAAAACAATTTTGAAATCCCGGTTTACAAGAACCGGGGTGGAGCGAGTCTAGCGGAGCCACAAAACCCTAACAGACCCGCCCAAAATCTATGCCATCGGAAAGGAACACCGCACCCTCCAATTATCCTCAAAAAGCCAAAGGAGGAGATCGCGGCCCCAACCTTCAGGGGAATAATCCCGACGGAGCCCCTCACGGGATTCAGCGGGTCATTCCCAACAGTCCTGAGGCGGAGAAGTGCGTCCTCAGCTCCATGCTGCAAGCTCCCAACGAGTGCGTGGGTGAAGCAATGGTTCGGATTACCAAGGACCAGTTCCACAGTGAAGGGCGGCGGATTCTTTTCGAAACCATCGTGGAGTTGCATGACAACGGCCAACCGGTTGACATCGTCGCGCTGACCCAACTCTTGGGTGACCGCAAGCTGCTCGATCAAGTCGGTGGGCCGGCAGAACTTGCCGAAATCCTAACCTTCGCACCATCGGCAGCGCATTTCGGCTACTATGCAGATATTATCCGCGATAAATATGTGCTTCGCGAAATCATCAAAAGCGCGAACGAGAATATCACTCGCGCTTACGACGAAGTGCCGAGCGTCGCCAGTCTGTTGGATGAATTCGAACGGGAGGTTCTCGCGATTCGGGAAGGGATCGACAAAGAGGATTCGATCAAAAATATGCGCGATCAGGTGATGGAAGCGATTGCCTTGATCGAGGAACAGTTCAACAACCGCGACGGCACCTCCGGCCTTTCCACCGGCTTCAGTGATCTCGACAAAATGAGCAACGGTCTCCACGGCGGGGAGATGTTCGTCATCGCCGCGCGGCCCTCCATGGGCAAGACCTCGTTTGCCATGAACATCGTCGAGCACGTCGCCTTGCGAGAAAAGAAAGCGGTCGCCGTATTCAGTTTGGAGATGAGCAGCCTCTCCTTGGTCCAACGTCTCCTTTGTTCCCAGGCCGCGATCGACATGAACAAAATGCGCAGCGGCTTTTTGAGCGAGAAACGCGATTTCCCTCGCTTGACCCAAGCCGCCTCCCGGCTCGCCGAAGCCAAGATCTACATCGATGACACCCCCAGCCTCTCCATCATGGCAATGCGAGCCAAGGCGCGACGCCTCAAGAAGCAGCACAACATCGAATTAATCGCGATCGATTACCTCCAGCTGATGCGCTCCGACTCCAAACGAGCTCAAGACAACCGTCAGCAAGAAGTCGCCGAAATCTCCTCCGGAGTGAAGGCGATCGCCAAAGAACTCAACGTTCCCGTCATTGTCTTGGCCCAGCTCAACCGGGGACCGGAAACCCGCGCCGGAAGCAATCGCCCGAAACTCAGCGACCTCCGCGAATCCGGATCCATCGAGCAGGACGCGGACGTCGTCGGCCTCCTCATGCGAGACGCCTACTACGCGGAAAGTGACGAAGAACGCGAAGACATGGCCGGTCGATCCACCCTCATCATCGCCAAGCAACGAAACGGCGCCACCGGCGACGTTCCCCTAACCTTCCGCGCCGAGCTGATGCGCTTTGAAGACCGGGCGCGGGATGAGTTCGATGAAGAATAGGTTGCCAATCGCCTCGACCGTGGCGGATCCCAGCCAAAAAGCAGTTGCAAACACCTTCACGGTAGCGGATAGAGTCTTTCCCCAAAACGAGAGAATGCGGGGTGGAGCAGTCCGGTAGCTCGTCAGG
>CAYGQD010000058.1:0-33963 GCA_964351855.1 uncultured Verrucomicrobiales bacterium | reverse complement strand
CGTTCGGTGAAAAAGAAGCCCGGGATTTGTGCGCCGTGATCGGGGGACTACCGACGGAGTCGCAGATCGGGGTGTTCGGTGTCTCCTTGGGAGGCGCGGTGGCCCTGTTAGCGGCTTCGGAGGAACCAAGGATTCGGGCGGTGGTGAGCGTAGCCGCCTTCGCGGATTTGGGTGAACTGGTCAGTGGCTTGGGAAAGCAGCGGTATCCTGCGGGCCGCAGTCTGGGTGCATCCCGCCTTTGACGCGATGGTGCGGCAAACGGCCGGGGTGGACGTCCTCGGCGTTCGTCCCGAGTTGGCTGCGGAAAAAATCGCGGTTCCAACGCTCATTACCCACGGCGACGCCGACCGCTTCATCGACGTCAGCCACGCCCAGCGGATTTTCGAGCGCCTCCCGCATCCCGATAAACAGTTGGTCATCATTCGGGACGGCTCCCACTTCGGCGTCTTGGCGAAAGGCGGTGATGACTACTACCAACAAGTCACAGAGTTCTTCCTCACCACCCTTCATCCTCAAACTGCCGGAAAAACGTCGTAGAGTTCTGTAAGCCATTCCCTCGGTAAGTGCTCCTGCTCGATCCGTTTCCAGCCGTCACGCACCCAATTGTAGGCTTCGCGCTCTTCCGCGTTCAGCTTCAGTTCCTTGCGCCAATTCGAGGGCTTACCGATTCGCTTGAGGTGTTCCGGCACGCGCTGGATCGTCGCCTGATCCATCCAGATACTGGCGACGTGAGGATAGATTTCGCGGAAGCTGGAGAGGATTTCGAAGCCTTGAACGTCGATGTCGCCCCAATAGAGAATCTCGCATTTAGTGAGCCATTTGAGGTAGCGAAAGTTCGGAATCCGCTTTCCATGGCCCATCAATCCCAGCGTTCCCGGAATCGGCGGCAATACTTGGAGGCTGGTCAAGTTCTCGACCACAAGCACTCGCAAAACCGGCCATTCGCGGCTCGCCAGCGTGAGAAGAGGCAAGGAAAACTCCTCGTATTCCTGGCCGCATGCTGCCTGGAGGGAAGCATCGAGAAACCGCATCCGAATCGCAGGCTCCACCCAGGGTAAGCCGAAGCGGCGATTGAATTCCGTTTCCTCCCAATCGATCACTTCATCAGGTAGAATCAGATCCAAAAGCGGTCGCAGTTCAGCCTGGTGGGTTTCGATGAATTTCGTGTCCACCGAAAGCGGCAACTCCCGTGCGAATAGCCCCGGACGTGGATTGGACCGAAAAAAACGGAGCACTTCAGCCACCCCATCCCAAACCGGCTCGCTTTTTACGATTTTCCCGGGATTGTCGGCCACCCAATCGGCCATCTCTGGAAACTCAGCCATGAGCGATTCACACCGCCGCTGAAAACTCGTGAACTCTTCCGTCTTCCCTAGTCAACTGAGCAGATCTTCCCGCGTTTCGAACACAATCCGGCTCGGAAGCGAATTCCCGCCATCCACCCGCCGAGTCTTCCATTCGATCGAGTAGCCGTCGGGCCGATGCTCTTTCGACTCTTGCCGCAGCGCGTCTAAAATCTCGATGCGCTGTGAAAGGGGGACCTCTCCCTCGAACGACTTGTTCCCGCGAATCGTCCAAGGAAACCCAGCTTCATCCTTAAGCATTTTACTGCGATAAAATCGCTCGGCTCTTCCCCGAATTTCCTCAGGCGTGATCATGCCTCGATCAGCTCCGCCTCTCGCTCCCTAAACTGCTTCGCGGTCATCGTGATGACGTTGGAGCGGTTCTCGTTTTTGGTCACAAGAAGGTATTGCTCCACGAACGGTTCGGTCACCTTGGCTTTGGCGTCAAAGGGGGCGACGATCAGGAGTTGGAGCCCGAATTTTTCGAAGAGTTGCATCGCGTAGGTGGCGTAGCGGTCATCGACTTTGGAAAACATTTCATCGACGACGACGAAGTGGAAGCGGTCGCTGCTGGAGGCATCGGGCGAGATGTCGAATTGGTAGACGACGGCGGCGACGAGGATGGTGAAGGCGAGCTTGGCCTTCTCGCCACCGGATTGGCCCTGGCTGTCGGTGTAATAGCCGTGTTCTTCGTCCGTTACGGGATCGAAAACGCGGACGGCGAAATCGTACCAACGGCGCACGTCGGTGACTTTTTCGCGCCAACGCGGTTCGTCACGCAGCCGGGCGATCATCTTTTCGGTGCGTTCGAAGGCGGCTTCGAAGGCTTCGGGCGTGCCTTCGTAGGTGTTGCTGAGGTAACCGCGAAGCTGAGCCCGAAATTCGACAATTTCCGCGTCGCGGGTATCGCGAGGCAGCAATTCGAGAACGGTGTCCGGATTCGTCCCGTAGGGGATTTGGCCGAGGTATTCGTTCAGATGCTCGATCCGATTGGCGATCTCGCTGGCTTCGTTGCGGAGCTGGGTGTCGAAATGGCCGATTTCGGCAACCACGTTCTCGGTGAAATAATCGCGGAACCGTTTTTCGTAGCGCGGCAGGTCTTCTTCCTGTAAACGCTCGCGAACCTGGAGGAAATCATCGACAAACGCGGGCGCGGCTTGCAGTTCGGTCTCGAAATCGGGGAAATCGCGCAGGAAATGGTTCATCGCCGCGTTCACCTTTTGCTCGATCGGCTCGATCTCATGACGCAGTTGGGAGATCGCCGCGTTGGCCTGCTTCTGGTAGCCCATTTCGCTGGTTAGTACCGTCACTTCATCGAACGGGAAGGCACCGTTCTCCCGAAGCTCACGTTGCAGCGCTTCAAAGTGCGGTTCGGCCTCTGCAAACGATCCGTCGTCTTTTGCGGCGAGAATCTTGGCTTCGGCGCGCTGCATGTGGCGAGAGGCATCCTCGATCTTGTTTTCCAGCGTGCCAACCTGCTTGATCTTCTCCACCTCTTCGGATTCCTGCTTCGCCTTGTGTTCCTCAGCCAGCGCCAGCTGCTCTTTCAGCGCGGAAACGATCTCATCCGCTTTTTCCAATCGCTCTTTCTCTTCGGTCAATGCGGCGATCGCGGATTCGTCCTTCGCGGTGTCGATGTCCGCAAACGCCTCCACTTTCAGCGCATCGCTCACCCCGTGATGCCGGGTCCGCAATTGTCGCTCTTTCTCGCCAATCCGGCGAATCGCGGCGCTAAGCTCAGCGAGTTGATCGGCACGCTCTTTGTAATCCTGGCGCAGGAGATTGAGCTTGGCCTGATTGTCCCAACCGAGCACATAGTTTCGCGGATCGGCGACTTTGGAGCGATCGTCCTTCTCGTGGCGTTCGCCCTTGAATTTGAGCTGACGTTGCGCGGTTAGGGCCGGTGGTGGCGCGTGCTGAAATTCGTCCAGCGTTTCACAGCAGAGGATGTCAAACCGGTGCGCGATTTCCGACTGAACCCAGCTCGTCAGCGGGTGATCCTCCTTGAATTCCAGTTTGTGCCAGAGCGATCGCGCCGAGGGCTCCGTCTTTGCCAGCTCCCAGCCGCTTTCCTCTCCGATGCGATGATAGACCAGTTTCTGGCCACGGCCGCGTTCGTCGCGCAGGCGGGTCTGGTTCACATAACGGCTCACGGCGCGATACTGATCGGCCGGGACCAGCATACTAAGCCCGAAATTACGCAACACCATTTCCGCCGCGCTTTCCCATTCGCGTTGTTCTGGATTCACCGCGATGAGTTCAGCAACGAACGGAAGGCGCGCGGGCTCGATGTGGAGGTTCTGACAGAGCGATTCGCGAATCTCAACCGCGAATCCGGGGAGATTGTAGGGCCGTGACTGGAGCGAGGCGATTTCACGGGCTAAAGCATCGTTCTCAGCCTCCAAGGTTTTGCGATCGGCGGCTTTGCTCGCCCGGTCTTCCGCCGCCTGATCCGCGCCCCCGACCAAAACGCGTTCCTGCCGGGTCAGCTCCTGCCGCATCGCGACGAACGCCGCTTCATTCTCAACGCGCCGATCGATCCCGGCCTGACGCAACGCGGCGAAATACCGGCCTTCCTCACGTTTCCGCGATTCCAACGCGATGCTGTGTTTATCGATCAACCCCGGCAGCTCGCGCAATCGCGCTCCGCCCGCGTTTTCGATGTCGTTGCGCAATCTGCGGATTTGCTCCTCGGCCTCGCCTTTTTGGCGGCGCAGAATCACGAGCCGATTGTTCGCGCCGGCCAACTCCTCCTCCCAATTCTCGCGTTTCTCCGTCAACACCTCCACGACCTGATTTCGAAAGAACAAATCGCTCGCCCGCAGCAAATTCTCGCGCTCGTCCAGCCTGGCGCGTAGTTCCACGTACTGCTCGCCAAACTGCGCCACCGGCGCCAGCGCCTCGAGCTGTTTCCGCGCTTTCACCACCAAATCGTGCGCCCCGGAGAGCTTGTCGAAATGGGTCAACACCTCCTCAATCCGCCCATCGCGCCACCGGGGCGGCTCCAGCATGTGGCTGCGGATGAAATCGTTCAGACTGCGGATGTCCTTGACCGAAACGGTCTGGTTGAAGACGTCCATCGCGCGCGAGCGCATCTTCGCGGCCCGGCTCAGCCAACCCTGATATTCCTTGAACGTGCCGGTGACCTTGAATCCGCGCGCCTTCAGCTCCTTGCGCACCTTGTCGATCGCTTGGAACCCGGCAAAATCACCCGCGATGCTGCGTTCGCCCGGCGCGAAGCACAAGATCTTCTCTGTCCTACGGTTCGCGTTGAGGTAGAAAAACTGGGCGATGGTGATGCCTTGGTCCAGATCCTCGTTGCGAAAATAGGCCAATAGCACGCTCGAATGCCGCCCCTCGGGGCGCAAATGGAGCGTTTTCGCCGTGTTCTCGGATTCCTGGCTCCCGTGATCGTAAGCACCGAGAAAGTAGGACTCCGGTGTCCGCGCCCCCCGTTTCCCGGTCGAGCCCGCCGCTTCGTTGTAGCGCCGAATCTGCGCCGGCACCAACAACGTCAGCAGGGCATCCACCAGCGTCGATTTTCCCGAGCCATTCAGCCCGATGAGCAGCGATGTTTTTCCCTTCGGCTCAATCTTGTGAATCGTCCCGTCGAGCGAATCAAATGTGCCCCAGTTCATCACCTCAAGCTTGTGGAGGCGATACCCGGGCAACGTCGGCGTCTGGAACAAATCGTCCATCAGTTAGTCGCAATATGGGGACTACGGGGTTTTCGGCAAGGCCAAGTTAGGCTATCTCTTGGTGAGCTTTTGTAACCCCGCTATCCTGGAATTGAACGACTCCTTATTGGAACCGTATGAAACCGCCGCACCTCGATCTTGTCAAAATTCATGACTGCTTCGACGAAGGATGCTCTGATGACTGCGAAATCGAAGATTTGAAGGACAGCATTCGATTCACGATGACGAATCAAGGTGATCGCTTCCAGGCAACCGCTACCGCCTGGCGCGATATTGAGTTTCGAAGTTTGATTCACGTTTCCTCGAGCCTTTTCCTCGGAGAAACCCAAGCGGCATCGGCGAATGGTGTCTTTTTTGACGTCGAAGCGGACTGGTGTGATTTCGATTCCTCGCAAGACCTATGCACTATATATTCCTCGGGTCTCGAGAGCGGCCTGGACCCGGTTTCCTTTGTTGAAGACTTCTATGATCAGGAAGCTCACGCGTCATTGGATCACCTGTTTCCTCATATCTTTATCGCAGACCGCTGGGTGCTGGAGCCGCAATTTCGCGGTCGAGGAATCGGCGTGATATTCGCAAACCTTGCCATCGATAAGTTGTCCACCCGTCTGTTCGAAGAAGGAGGTGGTTGCCTTGTTTTGTATATTGTATCCCCGCTCGATCAATCGGCCCGGCCAGCAGTGCCAAGCGAGGACGTTCATCCTGACAAGCCGCTGAGCCCTGGATTCCTGGCCAGAAGGCAGAAACTATTCGATTATTACCGCAGGTCACTTGGCTCCAAACGGGTATTCTACGATGGGAAAGACGAACGGGATTTGATTGCCTGCCATACCACACGGCATACCAGGGTTTGGGAAACAGAGAAGTGAAAATCGGTTGAAACGTGACTGGATGAATGAATAGGGCGTCATCCAAGTGACGGATTGGTAATTCCGAAGCTCAATCAGCATCCAAGTGCTCTTCCAGCTTGGCGCGAACTTGAGCGAGTTGATCCAATCCAAACCGCGCTTTCAAAATCGGCCGCACGTGATAAGCCGGAGGATCCTGGCCCAGCTTTTTGGCGAATCCGTAGTCGCAGATTTTTTTGAGTGCGGCGTCGAATTTGGTTTTGAGCCGCTTTTCGTCGCCGACGGAGCCGTGAAATCCCAGGTAAGCGGAAAAGAGGTTTTCCTCGGTCACGACGCATTTGGTGGAATGCAGTTCCTCTTCCTCAAAGTGCCGAATTTCGTCGCGCATCAGGATGCAGATCAGGGTTTGCTCGTAGTTCATCCTCACGGTTCGCATGAGGCGGGGCAGGTTCTCATAGCCTTCGCCGCCTTCTTCTTGCTCCAGATCGAGTTGGCGGATGTAGGCGTAACCGTCGTCCTCCGCAACGACGAGACGCAGGCCGAAATGGGCGAACAACTCCTCCAGCCGAGTGCGATTCGTCATCGTCAAATCCCAGGCGGGCGATTCGTCGGAATAGACCACGCCGCGCTGCATCAGGCACACTGCGGCGAAGTTGGAGTCGTGAAATTCGGGGAACTCGGTCATGAGTCTGAGGAATCGGTCGTGGTTTTGCGGAAAATGATGCGGGGCACCGTCAAAATGCGTTTGCCGCGCAACTCTTCGCCGGGCGGAAGCTCGATTTCGTCGGTTTCGTCCGGCTTGACGATGTGGCCGTCGTCGCGGGCGATCTGGACGTAGGCGAGGATCTCGACCGCGCCGGATTTGGCCGGATTTTCCTCCAACAAGCGGGGTAGCGAAACGGCCTCGTCCCGGATTGTGAGATGGCGAATCCTCGAGCGCATGTTAGCCCAATCCAGTCGCCGCATTTTCACGAAGAGGTCGAATTCGCGATCGGCGTCTTCGCGGGAAGTTTCCGCGGCACGGAGTTTGAGCGGATCGATCGCAGCGGGCGGGAACCAGAGTTCGCGCGTCGCCGGGCTGTAGATTTCCGGCTTAATCTGGACTTCGAGCGCGAAAGCTTCGCCGGGTGGATTCTCGGCGCATTTTACGACGAGTTGTTGCACTTCGCCGAGCATTTCGGTCAGTTTGCGGCGTTCCGCAGCGACTTGGATATCGAGAAACCGCCGAATTGTCCCGGACAGCCGCTGCACGGTTTTCATGACCTGATTGGCCTGAGCGGTGAGCGCCGGCATCATTTGGCGCAACGCCTCACGACCGCGTTCGTTCTCGCCAAGCGCGGCAATCCGCCGAACCTCAGCAATCAGGTCGCGCACGTAATCCTGGTGCTGCGGGTTGAAGAACTGATTGCGGAATTCGTAAAAACTGACGCCCGCGTCGGACTCTTTCAGCTCATCCTCCGCGTCGAGCACAAAACCGAGCAACCCGCCCTTGTTCGCCTCTCCGGCGCGATGCTGTTGCTGGACGCTTTGGGTGATGTTGCGGAAGTCCTCTTCCACTTGGCGAAAATCGCTCAAAACCCGGCGTAACAGCTCGATCGCAAAGTGAAAATCCTCCCGAATTCGGGCGTCGTGGCGCGGTTTTGCCACCTGAGACACCATCAATTCGTCGATCTCAGCCTGAATCCGGTCACGCTCGGCCGCGAGGGATTCGAGCCGTTTTTCCACGTCGCCACTCGCGTAGGTCGATATTTCGCGAAGCTTATCGATGATCGTGCGGATCCGGCTCTCCGTCCCCGCGAGCTGGGCTTGGCGATCGAGCGTTTCCTGGACGAACCGGAGCGCCGCTTCCGCTGCCGGCATCAGTTGGTAGTGCGGCTGCTCGCCCTCCTGGTAAAAGCGGTGTAAGTAGCGCTTTTCTTTGGAACACCAGTCGTTGAGGTAAAGCGCGGCCTCTTGCTCCATCATCCCGAGATACGACTCGCGCACTTCTTCCTGGTAATCGATCAGCTCGGTCAGCAACTGCTCGTGATCAATCGCGATTTCGTCGCTGCGTTTAAAGGCGCGGTCGAAAAAATCGAGGATGAACGGTGCCATCGGTGACCGCAGGAGCCCGATGGTGGGCGAAGCCTTGAAAAACTCATGAAGGTCGGCGAACTCCATCGTTCAAGTTCGCTGACGGATGCAGTCTAAAGCCCGCGATTCATGTATTGCTGATGTCGGCTGATGGGATCGGCCTCTCGTGAAAACCCGCCACCGGAGGTGAAGCCCGAGTTGTCTGAACTTTGCGTGCCGTCGTCATCGGTATTCTCGGTGTAGCTGGCGCAGCAAGTGAGCCCCAGCGCGAGGACGATAAGAAGTAAGCGCTTCATAATGGATCGATTACAGCTCAAGGTTCCGTTGGAGTCAAGAATCTAGACTAGCACTACCAAGCGGGGTTGAGGCCGAACTTGGAGGCGATCGATTCCAACTCTGGCCGGATGGGCCATTGATCCGGGAGGGGCTCTTCGAGATCGGCGTAGCGCTCGCTGGCTCCTTTCAGGGCCATACAGCCGGTGTTATCGCCGATTTCCGTGATCTCCGCGATTTCTTCAGCCGTCAGGACAATCTTGGAATCGACTTTGGCCAGCTCCAACAATTCCTCTTCGATCGATTTGGCATCTTCCGCGGCTTCTTGAATCAACGTGGGAACCACCGACTTCACCGCAGGCTGGGCCAGGTTCCATTGGCAGGCGAGCTGAAGAAGGGTCAAGCCGTGGCGGTTCGCGATTGCCCGAAACTGCTCGATTTTTTCACTGGCCCGATCGACCCAGCCTTCCGGGCGATACGCGCGATGATCGCCGTCGCGAAATTGATGGCCCGGCCGCATCACGTCGTGAAACATGCCGCCGTAATCGACCACTCGCGTGAGAACATCGATGTTCTGCTCAGCAGCGATAGGTAGGACGTGCCGCTGGGGCCACGGCTCCAGCGGGTTCAGAATGAGCATCGCCCAGTCGATGCGACTGCCAAATTTTTGGAAGCAATCGATTAAATCGAGGACGAATCCGTTAGCTGGCCCGGGGGCAATCCCGATGCGCTCAGCCAGTTTTGCCGCCTTCAGCGAATCCATCGCGTCCCAAACCGCAGGATGGGTGTAGCCGATTGAATCTGGATTGTGCAGCATGACCAAGTCGAAATGATCGGTCTGGCAACGTTCCGCCGATTTTTCGGTCGCCATTTTCAGATAGGCTTCGTAGCCGCTCTCCTCGTGCAAGGTTGGATCGGTGAATCGAGGATAGCCTTTCGAACCCTGGCGAACCCCTTTGTAGATATCGTGGCCTACCATCCCGACCAGGCAATAGCTGCTCCGATCGATCCCTTTGAGGGCGTTTCCCAGCATTTCATCGGCTCGACCCACTCCGTAGACGTCAGCGGTGACAAAGGTGCGAGTGCCGTGCTCCCAGCTCATCTGCACGAGTTTTTCAATGCGGGCTTGGTCCAGCTGTTCGCCAAAGTGCATGAAACGGCCGCCGCTCCAGGTTCCAAAGGCTGTCGTTGTTAGATTCATAGATCGGAAGGTTGTCGCGTCGTTTTCAACGGTCAACCCTCGATCGCTAGTCGATGGCCGATTTTTCGAGCTCCCCAAGGATTGGCTTGCTCTCTTCCGGGACGTTTGTAGTTTTTTTCATCGAACCAGAGCCTCCAACGCCAGCTACCGGCCCTCAGTCCTACACCCCGAAATTGGCCGAATATCTGGCATTCCGGCTGAAAGGCTTGGAGCGAGATCGCCAATCGGGCAAGCTGTCAGAGGAAGCGTTTGCCAAGGAGAAGCTTCTCATTTTGTCCCGGTATCCCGAAGTTGGGAGTGAGATTGCGAAGGAGAAACTCGGGAAGAACGAGCAATCCGCAGAAAAGAATCTCCAGGTCAATCGGAAGAAGCGCCAACGGATTCGGATCGCGCGGATCGCCGCTTATGTGGGACTCTTTGTGATCTTTGTCGTCAGTTTCTATCTGCTGGGGCTGCCCAATTCGCGCTATGCGGAACAGATTCACTGGGAGCGAACGATCGTCGCGGTGATTGGAGCCTTTGCGGTCGCGTTCCTTGCGGGAATCATCCATGCGGTCCTGAAGTCGGGAGACGCGAAAAAGGAGTATGGGCACTTCGTTCTGATGGGCGCGATTGCCGTTTTTGCGGCTCTCAATCAGGGAATTCTCTACAACCCTTTCGATCCGGCGTTGGCCGCTGTAGATGAGGAGTTCAGCAAGCCGACGTTGCTATCGCATGTCGGGATTTTGGTGGTGACGGTTTCCACGTTGATCGTTTCGGGGCTGGCGGTGGTCGCAGGTTTCGTTTCAGCGGGAATCTCGACGCTTCCCAAGATGATCGTCGAAAAGGTTTCGGCGAAGAGCTGACGGAGGATTGCTTGCTTTCAAGGGGGTTCTCCCGGATAGTCCCTAAAACCGCTTGGGTTTGTAGATTTCTTAAACTTCCGAAATGGAATTTGACTGGCTAGACCTCCCCTTTGACCTCAGTGCGATCACGGAGCGCGATATCGAAGAGTCCTTTGAGGATCCGTTTTCGATTCGTTTGCTGCCGGAGTTTGTCGATGATGCTCGGGATGCGCGGTATTTCTGTCTCGGCAAAACGCTCGCGAATCGCCCTGTTTTTAGTGTGTTCTGGACGGACGGAAAGCAGTATCGAGTCGTCTTTTCTCGGGAAATGACCGAGACGGAACTGAGCTTCTACGAGCGAAAAAATGCCGAAATGCAATGAAGAAAACGATGAAAACCATCGAGAAGTGGGACGAAATTCCTGAATTCGAGGAAGAAACCGACGAGGCGGTGTTTTGGAGTACGCACACCCTGGATACCCGTTTGATGAACTCCGCCGTGCACAAACAGACGGTTCGGGAATCCACCACGATTACGTTGCGCTTTGATCCCCGAATGTTGGCGCGAATCAAGCGCATCGCCAGATCGCGCTACCTCAACTATCAGAGCATGATGAAGCAATGGTTGAGCGAGCGACTGGAGCAGGAGTTGAAGGACTGATTCGTTACAGCTCGTTGATCAGCTTTTTCAACGCTTCCGCTGACCACTGGCCCGGCGCGTTCGGTTCCTGCAGGTAGCCGTAGTTGAGCACCGAACCGGCTTTTGCCAAAACAAGTCGTGAAAGTTTGCCCAGGGGGCCCATTCCCATGGAACTCACGGGGAAGTAGGTGTCCGAAGTCAACGTCGCCAAGTCGAAGAGTTTCTCCATTTCATCAAGGTAGACCGCGATTTTGGCAACTTGGGCCCCGGATTCCCGAGCGATTTGCACGGTCTCTCTCAAATCGCTCTCTGCCGGTGTTTTCTCGAAATCATGGAACGAGGCAATCACGGAAACTTCGCCCGCAGCAGCCTCTTGGATGACGTTGAGCGCGAAACTCGATTCTCGAAGTGTCCGCACCTCGATATCCAACAGGCTCGCGACCGGCAAAAAGCGTCGCAATAGCTCCAATCGCTGGTTTTCAGAAAGCTGGTGATGGCCGCCTTCATCGGGATGGCGTGCCGTAATCAGAACGGGCTTCGCCAATTTGCCAGCCACCTTTTCAGCCTCGCCCCAATGATCCGCGAGGTTATCGAGGCGAAATTCGAAAACGTCAATCAGCGGACTGGCGGACTTGGTCGCAAGGAAGGCCAAGTCCGATGGCGAGGTGACGGTGGCCACCACGGTTCCGGGGTTAAAAATTCCAATCATAATAACTATTGTAAAAACCAGGCATCTGGATTACTTAATATAGCCTGAATATCTAGATTTCTTCATGCTCGGTCGCCGCCAGGAATTCAACATTCAACTCAATCAGCTGATCGACAGTTTTCTTCTGTTGATCGCATTCCTGCTGAGCTATTCGCTGCGTTGGCATGCCACGGGATGGTTCGACTTTACCCTGCCGATCAGACCCTTCCATGAATTTCTCTGGGTCATCGCCATCGTCGTTCCCTTCGCTCCGGTCGTTTTGGAAATGCAGGGATATTACAATAGTCCCTTGCAGAAGACGCTCGGGCAGTCGTTCTCCCAACTGATCAAAGCGGGGCTCTGGATCGGAGTGGCCGTGGGAAGCTGCATTATTTTCTTCAAATGGGTGGCGGATAGTCGTGCGGTTCTGCTCCTTTTCGCGCTCCATTCGACGGTTTTGCTACTTCTGAAAGAGGCGGTTTTGAAAGCTTGGATTCGACGGCAGGTTGAAAAAGGGAATTTGCGGATTCGCGTGGTGCTTGCCGGAATGGAGGCGGATATCGACTCTGTCTGGAGTCAGATTCCGGAGATCAGCCGTCAACAAATGGACGTGGTGGGGAGAGTCGATCTCGCAGATCAACCGGCTGAACGATTGGCAACCTTGTTTCGGGATCACAACGTCGAACGCGTCATTTTGGCGGCCGAGCGGATGCAGTTTCATCTCGTAGAAGAAGCGGTCCGAGCCTGTGAAACCGAAGGGGTGGAAGCTTGGCTTTCGACCGAGTTTCTCCGGACCGAACACGCCCGTCCGAGGTTCGACGTGCTGGGTGGTTTGCCGATGCTCGTTTTCCGAATGACGCCGGAAGATTACTGGTCGCTATTAGCGAAGGAGGTTCTTGACCGCGTCTTGGCGGCGGTCCTTCTGCTGGTCAGTTTGCCCCTGTGGTTGATCGCCTTCATCGGGATTAAGAAGTCCTCAGCCGGTCCGGCCCTCTTTTGCCAAGAACGGGGAGGCCGCTACGGCAAACCCTTCCGGATGTACAAGTTTCGCACGATGTGTGCCGACGCAGATTCCGAGGCGGTTCGGAGAAAACTGAAGGCGGCGAACGAGCAAGATGGTCCCGCCTTCAAGATGCAGGATGATCCTCGGGTCTTTGCGTTTGGCGCGTTCCTTCGCCGCACCAGCATCGATGAGCTTCCCCAGCTGCTCAACATCCTCAAAGGGGAGATGAGTTTGGTAGGACCGCGACCATTACCCGTTTATGAGGTGAAGAATATTGAGAAATCTGCTCAACGCAGACGGCTCAGTGTGAAACCGGGCTTGACCTGCTTGTGGCAGATTAGTGGGCGGAGCCAGATCAGCGAATTCGATGAATGGGTGGCGCTCGATCTCAAGTACATCGACAACTGGTCGCTCTGGATGGATCTCAAGATTCTCTGGAAAACCGTGCCGGTCGTGATGCGGGGCAGCGGAGCTCAGTAAGAAGCGGGATTTGAGGCCACTGGCAGGAAATGTGGCGAGGTTTTTGGGTGACGTTTGCCCCTCACTCAGGCATGATGTTCACAATGGATTTTGTCTTTGTTTTCAAGAAAATCGTCTCCCGACTGATTTTTCCGGTTCCGCTGGTGGCCTATGCATTATTGGTTGGGGTTTGTCTCATCTGGTTCGCTCGAACATGGCGAAAGCGACTGGTCGGGAAGATCGTCGTGACGGTTGGGGTGGTCTTGTTTTTCACCTTCGGTAGCGGCCCGGTTCCGGATCTCATGCTTCGGTCTCTGGAAAACAATTTTGAGCCTTTCGACCGAGTTGCAGTAGAAACGCTGTTTGGCACGGATTGGAAGCCGGCTTTTGTGGTCGTTTTAGGTGGTGACCATACACCTCGCGAAGACTTTCCCGTCACTTCGCGACTCGGTCCGAGGTCGACGGCGCGCTTGAACGAAGGGCTGCGGCTCCACCAGATGTATCCGGATTCAACGTTCGTGGTGACCGGCGGAAAAATCATGAAAGATCAGAAATTCGCGATCGCTGACGACATGGCAGAAATCGCAGAGTCCTGGGGAATTCCGCGCGATCAAATCATCGTGGAAGACCAGTCTCGGGACACGAAAGACCACGTCAAATACCTGACGGAAATACTGGGTGAAAAGCCGTTCGTGCTCGTCACCTCAGCCTCTCACATGACCCGAGCTTCGGGCCTATTTCGCAAAGCTGGACTTCAAGCGTTCCCCGCACCGGTTATGTTTGAAGCAGGGGAGGGGGGCTTTAGTTTAGGTTTTAAGAGTTTGATCCCTAAAGCCTCAAAATTTGGACGAAGCGAAGGCGCTTTTTACGAATATCTAGGTCTGGCCTGGGCCACGATGCGAGGGCAGATCTAGCCTGCCTTATTCATGAGCACCAGCCCGATTTGCACGAAATGGATCCATAGCGGCGTCAAACTTGATGTTGCGCACTCACCGTGTCTCAAGACACGCCTTGTTCGAAACATCGGCGTTTTCCTGGTTCTGAATGCCATTTCGCGCCAATCCCTGGCCAGCTTCATGAATTAGGCAGGCTAGGAACCGAGCGGAGCGGAGTTGAAGACCAGATCGGAATTCGCGAGAAGCTGGTCAACTCGAATCAGCTCTCCGGACTCATCAAAGAAAAGCCGTGGGTGAGTCTGTCCAAATGGCAATTTGGCCGTGATGACAAATCCTCGGAAGGAGGCGTCATAGGTGGCTGAAAGCATGGGGAGAAAAGAGCGCAATGCCGTCCGGACCGCACCCGGGGAGGCGATCATTCCTAACTGAAACCAATGCCGCCAGATTTCTTGGCCTGTGGACGTCGATGTCTGCTTTTCAGGAAGGCGTTCGCACTGATGATGAAGGCGAGGAGATGGCGTTAGGATGATGTCAAACGTCTCCCGCTGGTATTCGTGGGCCAATTGAAAATGGGCCGCGTGAAGGGCGAAAAAATCGTCGAAAAACAGCTCTGCGAATGGAGGAAACAGGTTCGTGTTGCATCCCGGATTCCAGCTAAGGTCATAGCGAAGGCTGTGGAGCATCCCCGTGCCCGCTGGCGCGTTCTTGGCACAGGATTCGGTTTGTAAACGGAGCGTGCCCAGGGTTTGGCTCTCGTGTTCAATGCGCAGTTCGGTCGCTTTGGTTCTCGCGAAGAAGGCGTGGGCGATGTGCTCAATGGGAACTTCATCGCCATGCTTGAGAGGAGCGGAAGCGGGGCTCGGGCTGAATCGTCGAGGGGCAGAGGTGTTAACGAATTGAGAGAACGTTTGGGGAGGCATGTTGTAAGAAGGAGTTGTCCTTTAGGACGCAGATCCTCTTAGGCCCCTTCACCGGTCCTCCACGGAAAGTAAACTTCGCGAGTGTCGGCGTCGCTGGATGAATCGGATCCAGCCTAATGCGATGAGACCTAACGCCGCGACCTGATACCCGGAAACGCCACCGAATGGCTTTTCCGTTGCCCGAAGAAATTCGTGGAAGAATCGAAAGATCCCGTATCCGATCAAGTAGAGGTGAAAGAGTTGGCCCGGAAGGACGCGATGGCGCTGAAAGGTGAGGAGAATCGAAAACGCGACCAGGTTGAACAGGAGTTCGGTCATCGGAGCCGGCCATCGCGGTGTTCCGCTGAGATCGAGAGAGGTCCACCACGCCTCCGGTTGCAGGGGGATTCCCAGACAACAGCCAACGCTTAAGCAGCCAATGCGTCCCGCTGCGATTCCCAGTGGGACCACCAGGGCAAACCAGTCGCCCGTTGCCTTCTGATAACCGACGCTGGCCTTGGCGATCTCAATCCCAAGATAGCCCCCTAACAGAGCGCCTACGATGCTTTTGCCACTCGCCAACGTTAACCACATGCCGGGTTCGCCAACATGCAGCCAGCCTTCCGCGAAGAGGTAGACGATCTTCGCCCCGGTGAATCCGCCGAGCAGTGCTCCGAGGTAAACGCCAATGAGACGGCGGTCACGGCGCGCCATCCGCACCCAAAAACCAAAACTGACGATGAGGACAGCAACCAGAATCGACCGGTAAAGCGTCCCATCAGGCAGTTGATGCATCCGCCGAAGCTGCTTGGCTCAGTGATTTCCGTTCTGGCCGGAATAAGCGCCAAAGTCGTTGAACCAGTAGTGCTTCGCGATGCGATACATCCAGTGCTTCTCTGGAATTTCCTGGCCCGGTTGATACTGGCTGCCCTTCGGCGTCATTGCGGCCAGTTCCGCATCAGCGGTTTGGCGGATCGTCATGTCCTTCGCCCCATGTTTGGCGGCGAGTTCGCGAACCAAGTCGGGTCGTTCCAGGACGATGCACCCGCGAGTATGCTTCGCGGCGGTCTCCCGAAAATCCTTCATGAACGAACTCTTCGTCAGGGCATCATAGACGCTGTCGTAATCTCGAATGCTCTCCGTCGCGAACTGGATGATCGGGCAGGGTTCCAATCCGCCAGTCGGGCCGATGTGGTGACTGACTCCCGTCGCCATGGGACAGACGGCTCGCCCTTCGCCGTCATAGTAGGCGTCGATAATTCCGATTGGCAGCTTACAACGCATGTTGACGACAAACTCCCGGACACGGCGCGCTTGTTCGGGCTGGAGAGCCAACTCTTCGTGGATTTGTGGTCCAACGGGACGGTAGGTGTGATACCAGGCGTAGTGGACGCCCATATCGATCAGCTTTCGCAGCCAAGACTCGGTGAGCAACTCGTCGATGTTCGTCTGACAAACACTCGTCGCGACGCCGGTCATGATCTTCTCGTCGAGACAGTTCTGGAGTCCCTTGAGGGTCCTCTGATAGACGTCTTTCTTGCCGCGCCGCTCATCGGAGACGATCTCGTTTCCTTCGATACTAATCAGTGGCGTTGCATTGGCGACTTTTCGCAAAAGGCGAGCGTTTTTCGGCGTGATCATCTGCCCGTTCGTAAAAACCTGGAAGAAGCAATCCGGATGCTGGGCCAGAAAATCGAACAACTCCGGATACATGAACGGTTCACCACCTAAAATGCCGAAAAAGCTGTTTCCGTGTTCGCGAGCGTCGTTAACGATCTTGTTGAGTTCGTCCAGTTCAATCTTCACCTGCGGTTTGTCCACATCCACCCAACAACCTTGGCAGCGGAGATTGCAGCTGTTGAGGATCGAAATGTAGAGAAAGGGAGGAAAGTAGATTCCTTTTTTGAGCCGTTTCTTGAAGAGCTGAATCGAACGGATTCCTTTGACCCCGAAATTCCAATTAAAATTGCGAAGAATTTTTGGATCGACGGTTCGCAGAATACGCGATGACATTTCCAGGAGCATGCTCGACCATTCGCGTGAAAGGGGGGAGACGTCAACAGGATGCAGACCGCAACTGGTTGGCTATCGGGGAGCGTTCTCAGCATCTTGGGTTCCGATTTTTTGCGTGGTGAGCTGAATTCACGAGAAATTGAACCTTTCTGTGCCGGAAGATTGCCTTCGGTGATCGTTTTAGCGTATCATCCGTCAAACGATCATGAAAGTTTCCAGGAACACCTTGGTTCTAACGTTCGGTCTCGGCTGGATGTGTCTTTTTTCGAGCTTCGCGGACATCACTCCTCAGGATTTGAGGAAGACGGAGGCGCAAATCCAACGAATTACGAAACAGGCGCTTCCGGCCACCGTTTCGTTGATTCCTGGCGGGGATGCGAAACGCTTTGGAACAGGAAGTGGGGTCATTGTTTCCAAAGATGGCCTGATTCTCACCGCGGCTCATGTGGCCGTGGAAATGAATGAAAAAGTCACCGTTATTTTCCCCAATGGAGACCGTGCCAACGGGAAAGTCCTCGGAATGGATTTTTCGCGAGACGCGGCCATGGTTCAAATCCTCGATGACGGGATCTATCCCTTTGTCGAGATGGGCGATTCCGCCGAGCTGGAAAAGAACGATTGGTGCATTGCTCTGGGGCACGCCAGCGGCTTCCAGGCGGATCGGACGCCACCCGTTCGTCTGGGGAGAGTGATCGAAAATAACTCCGATGCGTTCGTCATGTCAGACTGCGCCCTGATCGGCGGTGACTCCGGTGGGCCGCTCTTTGATCTAAACGGGCGACTGATCGGGATTCATTCCAACATTGGTTTTAGTTTGTCCCAAAATAACCACGTTCCCATTTCTACGTTTTTAGATCACTGGGGTAAACTGGTTAGCGGAGAGCGATTTGGCGGTGCTCATCTAGGTGGTTTCCTGGATAATCCGGAGCGCCCGATGCTGGGAGTGGTTTTGGAGGACTCGGCAGATGGGGCGATGATTCGAGGGGTAATGCCGGGATCGCCTGCTGCCGAAGCCGGTTTGGAGGTTGGCAACATCGTTCTCCAGTTGGGAAAGGTCATCGTAAAGGACACTCGGAGCCTGATCGAAGAAGTGGGTCGTTACAAAGCGGGGAACATCCTCAACGTCCGAGTTCGGGCTGGATCCATCGAGCAAGAGGTCGAAGTCAAATTGACGGCGGCTGCAAAAATTCCTGATTTGCCGAAGTCCGAGGCTCCCCAAGTGCGGCGGCCACGCGCTGAAGCCCCTCCACGATTAACGAATCGGCAGCGGCGCGAGTTGCAGACCGATTTCAACGAAATGATGCAAAGCTTCATGCGGGAAGGCGATATCCAGATCGATCGTGATCTGGTGGAGAAATTCGGTGGAACTGAGGAAATCGCGGGATTTATGATGCGGTTTAGTCGGACGCTCACCGAAGAGGAACAGGAGAAGTTGGTCGAAATGTTTGACGAAAAGCCGGTGCACCCCGGAAGCTTTGACCCCGATCAACCCAAGTTTGTTGGCGAGGGATTTTTCCGGGAGGTGATGAATGCGTTCCGGCCGTCTGTCGAGGTCGCTTCAGAGGCCACCCATTTGGTATTTCGGGGAATGGAATGGAAGAGCCTCTGCACGGTCATTCATTCCTCTGGATACGCTCTGACTAAAGCTAGTGAGATTCAAACGAAGAACAACCAGGCACTAACGGTCATGCTCTCGAAAGGCGAACAGGCGTCGGCTTCGATTTTAAAGACCTATCCGGATTATGATCTGGCTCTCATCAAGATCGAAGTGAATCGACCACTGGCTGCGGTCGATTGGAAAGTTCGGGAGGAGAATTTGCCCCTGGGAACCTTCCTCGCGGCTGCGAGTTCAGGGCCAGATCCGTTAGCCATCGGCCTGGTCAGTGTTCAACCGCGAAGTATGTCCAGTCGCAACAAGGGCTTTCTCGGAATCGCGACGGCTCCTCATTCGGCTGGCGTTCGGGTTACCCAGGTTTTGTCCGAGGGGAATGCCGGGAAAGCTGGAATACGCCAGAACGACATCATTACCAAAATCAACGGAGACCGTTCCGACACTCCGGAGAAGTTGATTCGTCTCATTAGTGGTGCCGAACCGGGCAGCGAAGTGCGGATTGAGCTCATTCGCGATAACAAGACGCGAGTCGTTGACGTCGAACTGGGAGATCGAAGCGCGGTTGATCGGCACATGATCGACCGAAATGGAGAAATGAACAAAATGGGAACGGAGTTGAGCAAGCGCCGGACGGAATATCCCAAGGCCCTGCAAACAGACCTTCCGATCCAACCTCAAGAGTGTGGTGGTCCAATTGTTGATCTCGACGGAAATGTCGTCGGAATCAGTATTGCTCGGGCTGGACGAATCAAAACCTATGCGCTTCCCGCCGATGTCGTCCAGGCACTCGTGATTGAGATTGAAGAGGAATTTAAGATCACCGAGACCGTTCCCGCGGCATGACAGATCGACCGGCTGTGAGGCCTCTTTTGTTGATCCATCGTCGCGAGTTTCTCTGGGGGTGGCTTCTCGCGGTAGCGCTTCTGTTAGCTGGATGCGCGACGGATGAAACTCAGTTCGAACCTGAAGCTACCCTTGAAGAGCCTTCGTTTCTACTCGATGGAGCAACTGGAGCCACGGATGCCCCCAGCCCACTTCCTGAGCGGGACTACTCCAGTATCGAATTCGTAGGCTGGAATCGGCATCCTGGAGATGCCATGAAAGAGGCACGCTCTCAGGGAAGGCCCTTGTTGATCCTGTTTACCGCCTTGAGCTGGAGCGAGAATGCTCGAAAGCTTGGGGACGAAGTCTTTCTCAGTCGGACCTTCAATGATTTGGCGAGGGATCAATTCGTTCTCGCATTCTTGGACTATCCCCAATCCCTGAATGATGCACCCCGTTCGATGCAGATGATGAAAGAGCGCTACCGGATCAAGGGGTACCCGACCATTGTCCTTTTGGACCACGACGGAAAAGAGCTTTGGCGGCGAAGCGGATATGTGCCGGGCAAAGCTCAAGACTATTTCGGGGAACTCGAAGCCGCCATGAATCGGCTGAAATGGCCAACCGATTAAGGTGAGGTCTGGATTTGACGTCCACTCTTACCAAC
This sequence comes from uncultured Verrucomicrobiales bacterium, assembly GCA_964351855.1. Lineage (GTDB taxonomy): Bacteria > Verrucomicrobiota > Verrucomicrobiia > Verrucomicrobiales > DEV007 > JBCDHN01. Next base: position 14,005 of record CAYGQD010000058.1, on the reverse strand, counting down.
CCATAATCCCTCACCATGGAAAACGTTGTTATTGTAGGAACCGGCTGTGCCGGCTGGACCGCTGCCATCTACTCGGCTCGCGCGAACTTGGAACCTCTCGTTCTGGCGGGCTCCATGCCTGGCGGACAGTTGACAACGACCACCGAGGTCGAGAATTTCCCCGGGTTTCCGGAGGGGGTCATGGGGCCCGAGCTCATGGGCAGAATGCAGGCTCAAGCCGAAAAATTTGGCACCCGAGTGAAGTATGAAATGGTGACCTCCATCGAGAAGGTGGGGCAAACCTTTCAGATCCACGCTGGCGACGTAACTTACGAGGCCAAGACCGTTATTTTGGCCACCGGAGCCAGTCCACGCTACTTGGGCCTACCGAACGAAATGGACTTGGTTGGCCACGGCGTCACGAGCTGCGCAACCTGCGATGGTGCCTTCTACCGAGATGTTCCTGTGGCCGTGATCGGCGGGGGGGACTCAGCCTGTGAAGAGGCTACGTTTCTCACCAAGTTTGCCTCGAAGGTTTACCTCATTCACCGCCGCGACGAATTGAGGGCTTCGAAGATCATGGCCGACCGTGCTCTGGGAAATCCGAAGATTGAGCCCGTCTGGAATTCGGTCGTGACCGAGTATGTCACGGACGATTCGGGCGAAGTTGCCAAGATCAAGATTGAAGACACCGTCACGAAAGAGGCGGGAGAGCTGGACGTGAAGTGCGTTTTTGTCGCGATCGGCCATGACCCGAATACCCAGTTTCTGAATGGCTTGGTCGATTTGGACGAGACCGGCTACATCCTTCAGAGAAAAGCCACGATGACCAACGTCGAAGGTCTCTTTGCGGCTGGCGATGTCAGCGATCACGTTTATCGCCAAGCGATCACGGCCGCTGGTGACGGCTGTGCCGCTGCCTTGGACGCAGAGCGTTATATCGCGAATTTGGAAGAGTAGTCAGGCCACCGAAGCCAACTTCGCCAAGCGCCGATCCGCTCGCGCTTTTCGGACGCGATCCATCCGGTTCTTGAATCGGCGCATCTGTTCGTAGGCGATCGCTTTGCGACTCAAAGGATTGGACACCTCCATGGTTACCAATTGCCGAGTTTTGGTTGCCCAAGATCGTTTGTAATCGGTCTCACCAGCCAGGAAATCGTATTCGTCGAGACCTTGGTTAATGCACCAACGGACACAGTCGCCGATCATCAATTTGCCCAGTGAGAGATTCGCTAGCTCTGGGAGCCAACCGTTTTGGTAGTTCCACAACTTGTCGGCATAGACAAAATCATAGCGAGCTGCGGCATAGGTTCCGTCGACTTTGAGCAGACGAAGATAGAGCCAATTCTTGGCCAGGAAGTCGTTGGCCAACCGTTCGTGGAACTGAGAAAATTCAGCAGACTTGAAGGTATCACCTTCGCTTCCCCATCGTTCTCGATTGAGAGAACTCACAATCTTCATCGCGGCCCCGACTTCGATATCTTTACCAGCCTCGAGCCATTCAACGTCGTGTTTTTTATGAAGCCGATTCCATTGATTGTTGAACTGTTTTTTGAAGTTCTTGGATTTGGCCTTGATGAATTCGTCCCAACTCCCCGGCAACGGGATGTGTGGTGCCGATCTCGAAGTTAGCTGGACCATGTGGCAGTTCCTCTTCGGCAATTCCGCTACAAAATGAATCAGGGTGGCGGACGTTTCATCCATCAGTGGCAAAAAGAGCAAATCCCACTCCGTTTCGATCTCGGTGAAAACGGTGTGAACCACGGCTTGGATAAACCGTTGCTCATACCCTGGCCGAACGATGAGGTCTTGGTATTCGGAGAGGGAGTCACCGAGGCCTCCGATAAAGGTCAAATGGCGAAAGGCACGACGAGGGAAGGTGTGACCGCGCCCGATCATCAGGGGGGCGATGCCGAGCAATTGTCCGCTCTCATCCTTCATCAGAACCACGTAAAGTTGATATTCCCCTCCGTAGACTTCCCACCAATTCTTGAGATACTCCCAAGTTAGGAACACGCTTTTGACGCCACACTCCTCCAAGAAAGAATTCCAGAGATGACCTAATTCGAAGAAGCGCTCCTCCGTAGTCATGATTTCAATCTGTAAATCGGGATGGTTTGGGACCGTCATTTGAGGGGAATGGGTTCACGGAGATCTCGTCGATCCGCTTCCGTTTGATGGACTGCGAGTTCTCGAAAGAGTTGCTCATAGCTCGCCACGCAACTCTCCATGCTGAAGTTCTGCACGATGCGCTCACGCGCCAACCGTGATTGACGTTGATAGTCCTGTTGAGGAAGTCGAATCATCTCTTCCCACACCGTTGCGATGGCTTCGGGTTCCCCAGTCGGTGTTAGTTTTCCCGTTTCACCGAGGATTTTCTCGCAGTCCCCAACGTTCGTTGATACACAAGGAACACCGCAAGCCATCGCTTCACCGAGGACGAGAGGAAATGCTTCGCTTATGGAAGTGAGGGCAAAAATCCGCATTCCTGAGAACACCACAGGCAGGTCATCCCGTTGGCCAAGCAGATGAAAATGATCGCGCAGGGAGGAATTCTGGATATAACGACCCGCCTTCGCGTTCTCTTGGTCTAAGCCGGAGCCGCAGGCGATGAAATGAGTCTCAGGGACTCGCTCCTGGAGCAACAAGGCTGCTTGAAAAAACGTGTCGTAGTCCTTTTCCGGTGTCCATCGCCCGGCAATGCCGATGACCGGCGTGCCTTTGGGAATTCCTAACCCTTGATAAAACGATTCAGCGGCATCGGGAAAGGGTTGGTAGCTGGTGGTATCCGTCCCATTGGGAATCGTCACTATTTTCTCTCGTGCGAAGCCAATCTCCTGGTGGCGCTTACTTGCGGTATCTGAGCAAGAAACGATAACAGTGGGACTATGGTGAGAAAGAATCGCCAAGACTCTGGTGATGAGTCGGAGACTCCATTTCAACGCTGACTCAGCTTGGTTCCCGGTATGGATCGTCCAAATGAGGGAACGAACGCCCGCCATCTTGGCTGCGATCGCGCCAAAGAGATTCGCGTGCGTTAGCCAAGTCTGGACAATAGAAGCATCCGGTTCTTTTAGCAGTCGCACCAGTCGAACGAAATCGGGCAGAACACACGTAGGTCGATTGAGGTTTAGATAGTGGAGCGTTGAGCCCGTCGCTTTGATGCGATCGGCAAGTTGCCCCTTTCCTGAAAGACTGATGACGCGATGCCGGAAGCGGAACTGGTCCGAGTGTTCGAGAAGGCGGCAAAGCATAATTTCAGCCCCGCCAATCTTTAGACCGGTAATGATGTGAGTAACGGTGATCTTTGGGCTGCTCATGGGTCAAGCAGCGGGAAGGAGGTCTTGATAGATCTTCCGGTAGTTGGAAACACAGTCTTCCAGACGAAAGCGGCTAATGGTCAGATTTCTCGATAGCTCGGAACGGAATTGATGGGATTCGCGAGGAGCAGATTCAATTTCCTTCCAGATTTCCGCGAGCTCCTTTGGAGCTTGAGGTGGGAACGTGTAGCCGGAGCGGTCAATGATCAGTTTGGCATCGCCGACATCGGTGGAAATGCAGGGTACCCCACAGGACATCGCTTCAATCAAGACCATGGGACAAGCTTCAGAAAGCGACGTCAGGGTAAGCCAATCGAACAGGGGATAAACGTCTTCGATCTGGTGTTGAAATGGGATCCAATGAAGGCGGCTGGCGTCAGGAAGCTGATCGACGCATTCCCGAATTTCCGTGTCTGCGTGGTCCAATCCTTCTCCACAGATAACAAAGTGGGATTGGCTACCGGCTGATTGGGCGATTGTAATCGCACGCAAAAAGGTTGGGACATCCTTGATGGGGGCCATTCGCGTCACCATTCCTACCACCAGGGAATCTGCCGGGATGTTGAGTTGCTGGCGCCACTTTGCCCGCGCGCCCTCGTTGGGACGAAAGCGATCCGTGTCGATTCCGTTGGCTACCCAAACCATTTTTTGCTCTGGATAGCTCAGCTCTTGTTGGTGGATCGTAATTCCAACTTGCGAACAGGAAATGATTTTTCGAGGAAGAAACTTGGACCCGAAAGCCAGTGCGGCTTTGAGGAGAAATGCCTTCAGCGAAGACGAGGAAGGGTCGATAAATAGCTCCTTTGAATGAACGCCCCAAACGATTTTCCGAAAGCCAGTAAGAAAAGAAACTCCTCCGGCCACAACTCCCGAAGTGTGCATCCAGGTTTGAACAATGTCAGGCTGTTCGGCCAAAAGAATTTTGCGGAATCTCGCCATCATCCGAAGAGACAAGAGACTCCCCGCCTCCAAATCATAGAACCGAGAGCACCGCTCCAAACGCTCTTTCAAAGAGTTGTCACCGATGGACGAAGTCGTGGAAACGACGACCGATTCGACACCGTTCGCTGCCATTTGCTCGACGATGTTGCAGAGCATGGTTTCTGCGCCGCCGCCTCCAACGGTTGTCGTAAAATGAAGGATTTTCATCAATCTCCCTCGGAGGTATGTTCCATCTGAAGCATTCTGAACTACGCCACCTTTCGTTTTCCTCGAATTGCGCTGTTCACCGCGAGCAGCATCTTCATGGTTCCGGAGGCGGTTACATCGACATAGTGTGAACTGTTGCCAGTGCTGAATCGCTTTAGAGTGAAGGGATCAGAATCGACGGAGTTGAATCCCGTCTCGGTCGTTAATGCGCAGCGGAAACCCAGATCCATCAATTCACGGCGAGTGATGCGGTTGTGATCGCCGATGTGGCCATTCGGATACGAGAAGAGAGGTCGGTCGATTCCTGTTCGAGAAGCTAGTAGATCCCGAGAAACCACCAACTCTTCCCGGATCGTCTCGAGTTTGCATCTACCTAGAATTTTGTGGGTGTGGGTGTGGGCTCCGAAATCTACCAACCCACCAGCCTGCATGTGCGAAACCATCTCCCAGCTAAGCGGTTGGTAAATATCCGGGACGACTTCTGCCTCCGATAATGAGCATTCCAATCTCTCCTCAATGTGGCCGATCACATTGTTAACGTCCTCTTGGGGAAGTCCCTTAATCACCGGGAGCAGATCGAGAAACGCGTTTCTCTTTTCAGATGTCGTCTCTAGCGAATGATGGAAATGACTTCCCCCGGCATCCAGTTGGATGTCGGTTTTCACGCTGTGACCGATCGCGTATTCCACCCGATCCCACCATTGCCACTGCCGATTTTCCAGAAAATTGGTGGCGAGGAAAACCGTGGCCGGGAGTCCGTATTTCTCAAGGACGGGCAAAGCCAAATCATGGTTTGATCGATATCCATCATCGAAGGTTAGGACGACTGAACCGGTTGGAAGCGCCTCTTTCAGCGCCGTCTTTCGGATCACCTCGTCCAGGGACACGACTTTGTAGCGATCTACCAGTAATTGGCAGATCGCGTCGAAGTCCTGAACGTGCATGTGGATGCCTTCCGTATTGCCAATCCCGGATTCTTCATGACGCTTTCGATCGGTGATGCCGTGGAGCATCAGGATGCAGTATTCTTCGTCTTGAAATTGTCTCAGGAGGTTGGGAAGGCCTGCCCAAGAGAGGCAGGTGATCACCGAGTCTACAAATTTACGTTTGGCACTCATTAAGGGGAAGAGGGTTAGTGGAGATTGATATTAAACATTTATGAATCATTTTCGAGAAAAACTTTCCGAAATTAGAAGGGAGAATTTTTGCCAGGATGAAGCTGCTGAGAACTCATTCTCAGCCGTCTTTCGTGCGTTTTGGCGGATCTCATTGGCGGCTTTTTTGTCGGTGAGGAGATGCTCCAGTTTTTCAGCGAGATCCGGAGCGGACGCGGGGGCAAAGAGCAACCCGTTGTGGCCATCGCGGATCGTTGCCTTGATGCCGGGTGCGTCGCTGGCGACCACTGCGACTCCGAGGGATTGTGCTTCCATGATGGTGCGGCTCATGGTTTCACCTGCGGTCGAAAGAACGAGAACTTCCCATTCCCGCATCGTTTGGATCAGGGGTTCCTGTTCTAGCATGCCCAAAAACTTCACGTCATGGGCCAGCTCCAGGTCTCTCGCCAAGGTCTCCAATTCGGCTCGATTGGGCCCGTCTCCCGCCAGTTCCAGCTGAGCTTCGGGAATTTGGGTTTTCAGGATTTGAAAAGCTTTGAGGAGAGTTTGGAAATCCTTTCCGTCGACCATTCTGGCTTGCATCCCGATTTTTCCAGTTGGGCTTGTTGAAGTGCTTACGGGGTGAAAGGTTTCGGTATCGATGCCGTTTCCAATCGTCGAGACTTTCTCAAGTCTCAGGAGAGCGCCCATTTTCTTCTTCATTTGGGCCGTATAGTCCTCGGTAAGGAAGATGGTCTGATGGCTGATCCAATGGTTCAAGATGCTGAGGACCCAGTCTTTGTGCGTCTTGAGTTGGTTGGAATGATGCTCTACCGAGAAGACCTTCGCGGAGGGATTGAGCAACCGGTAGAGAAGAAGAATGGGAGCGGGCTGAGTCATGTGCGTAATGACCAGCGATGGTCTTACCTTGAGCAGCCTTTTCAGCATTCGGAGTTGCGGGATCAGATGGAAGCGCCCGCGAACTTGGAATTCGTGTGCGGAAACACCTAAACGCTTGCTCTTGGTTGTGTAGTTCTCAGCAATGGGTTCTCTCCCATAAAAGAAGAGGTGGTGACTGGCGGATCGTTGATCGACGGCGGCTGAAAGCAGCGAAAAGACGGCTTCCGACATCCCTCCAATGCCGCTGTAGGTAATGTGAACGAATTGGTCCTTGGGTTTGGCTTCCGCGTTCATCCGTTCTATCTAGATCCCTGCATCACGGTTCCAATGGTTCGAATGATGATTCGAAGATCAAACAGTGGTGATGCATGTTTGATGTAAAAAAGATCATATTGAAGCTTCTCCAGAGAGTCTGCCTCAGAAGCTCCATAGGGGTAGTTGATCTGAGCCCATCCCGTTAGCCCGGGTTTGACCAGAGTGCGTTTGTCGAAGAACGGGATCGTTTCGCCAAGAGATTCGAAGAAGACCGGTCGCTCTGGGCGGGGGCCAACGAAGGACATATCCCCTTTCAAAATGTTCCAGAATTGAGGGAGTTCGTCGATCCGGGTCTTTCGGAGAATGGCTCCGATTCGAGTCGTTCGAGAGTCATTCTTTTTGGCCCAGGCCGGTCCACCGCTCTCGGCATTCGTACGCATCGTGCGGAGCTTGTAGATCTTGAAGTGACGATGATTGAGGCCCACTCGCGTTTGTGAGTAGAAGATCGGACCGTGATCGCTCAGTCGGATCAGAATGGCCGCCACAAGAATGACGGGAAGCGAGGCGAGAAGGCCAATAACCGAGATGAATAGATCGAAAGCTCGCTTTGCATACTGGATATGAGGCTTTGTTCCCTGGATGGAGTTGGAGAAAAACCACGGGAGTTCAATACTGTGAATGGGGACGATGTAGTAGTTGGACTCAATGAAATCCGAATAGCGAATCACCTTCAGGCCGTGATTCAGTTGAGCGGATGCGAATTCGAGTAACTTTCCAGGGCATTGATCGGGGAGGATTAGAAGATCGGGACGAGTTTCCCGAATCCAGCGATCCAAATTGTCTTCACCGTCATCAGGGGAAAGGGAAAGATTTTCAGGATTCGCTTTCGATGAGATAAAGCACCGGGCGTCTTGGCAAAAACCGAGCGGGCCGACGATTCCTGTCAATGGAGGCTTCGAGTTGAGTCGATCCCAGAAGAGGATTCGAGTTAGGACCATTCCGAAGAAGAGTAGGGCGGAGTGGCAGAGGAGGTAGTTGATGGGGATCTTCTCGAAAAAGACAACGACGGCGATGGAGCCGAGGGCAGTATTGGTGAGGATAGCGGTGTAGAGGCTTTTGGAGATCAGCGTTGACCGTCGATTGATGATGCTCAGTTCATGAAGACCAAAAATATGAGAGAAGACATAGGTCAACGAGGTCCCGAGAAAAAGAGTCCAAGAAAACGGAAGATAGTTGGCCGCTGAAATCGCGAAGAAAGGAAATGCGATCACGCCAATCGCAAACGATAGCCCGAGATCAAACATCCCCCAGAATTCTTGCTTCAGCTCGGGAAGAATCTTTCCAAGCCAGCTCGTTGAAGAAGCGGGCTTGGGGACTGGTGGGGTGGCTTGTTCCGGGTAGGCTATTCGGGTTTCCATGATTCGCCTTGAGTGGAGGTTGTGAGTTTTTTGTGGGTGGCTCGCAAGAAATAGCCAAAGAGCATGGCGGTGGAGACTGCGTAGACCAGTGCCGTGGAGAGAGCGATTCCCTCAATCCCCATGAACTGAATCAGCAGATAGTTGAGGCCGGTATTCAGGGTTAAACTGATGCAGGAGGTGACAAAAATGACCTTCGAAGCCAAGAGCGCGCAGATCACTCTCGCCGCCAATATTGCCAGAATATAAAATGGAATCTGCAGGGCAAGCCATCGCAGGATTCCTGCGACACGAATCGTGTCTGCTTCAGTGAACTCGTTTCGCTGAAAGAGGAGGGTGACAATTGGTTCTGCCAAAAACCAGAAGATGAGAACCACGACGGAGCCGCCAGCGAGGATGAGTCCTGCGAAGCGAAGCACCGTTTGTCGCAACTGCTTCCAGCGCTCGGAAGCGACGAGCTCTGAAAGATAGGGAAAGAAAGCTTCTGTCGTTGCTGTAGCGGCTAGGGTCAGGCCGATGGCGCAAACGCGCTCGGCGTAGGCTAGAGCGGCGACGCTTCCAGGATCCAGCCACGCCGCCATGCTGATATCAACCACCAAAACACTTCCCATGACCACGCCGGAGAGGAGGTAAGGCCATGAGGTCTTCATGACCAGTCGGAGGTCCGGTGTCGCAAATGAACTCCGGGTGACTTTCATCGGGAATTGAGATTCCCGAAAATAGCCAATACAAAGGAGGGTGAGGTGAATCGAGGCACCCGCCACAATTCCGTAAACGAGCGAGTGAACGCCAAACTTCTGATACCCGATGAGGAGAAATGCGATCGTCATTAAAGGGACGATTCCTGGAGCCAATGAGGAAAGTTTGAATCGTTTCTTGGCCTGGAGAAGAGCGGTAAAGAGCATCGACATTCCCCACAGGATGGAAAAGGGCGCGAGGTTACGAAAAATGCGGAGCGTCAATTCCTGCTTTTCAATCGAGTATTCCTTCGTCAATAGGGGCACCAAGACGTTGCCGAGAACAAGAATGAGGAGGGTTACGGCGGTGATTTGAACCAGATAGATCCAGATGGAGGCATTGATGAGATCCTCGGCTTCCGCTTGGGATCGTTTTTTGACGGAGGCGTGGACGGGAATCAGGGCGTCAGGGAGGGTCCCGCCAATCAGAGCAACGACAAAGCTCCAAATGACGAAGGCGCTGGTGAACGCATCCATCGTATCAGAGGTTCCAAATTGGCTGGCGACGACTAGTTCTTTGACGAACGCGACCGCTTTGACGCAGGCCGTCAGCGAGCCAACCGTGAAAATGCCAGCCAGAATGCTTCGACTCAATGCGTCACCGCGCCAGAAGAAGAGGCCTTCGCGTAAGGCGATGAGTCGGGATTTGATCAACGAAGTCGGCAAGGTTGGAAGAAAGCTTGCCCAAGATTACTACGGAAAAGATTAAAATTATAGTATTTTTATAAGTATTCAGCTGATCCTGATCGCTTCTGGTTAGCGGTGGATCTCTGGCGATCGTTTTGCATGCGCCTGTGCCAAATGCGTGGCCCGGAAAGCAAAAAAGAGTTGGCCGCGACAATGATTTGTCGCGACCAACTCGATTCGGAAAATCTGAACGAGCCTGATTAAGCAGCTACGTCCGTACCTTTGTGGCCCAGTTGGCGGACGGTTTGATTGAGTTGGTCGAACTCGATCGGCTTTTTGATCACCGTGACCGGACCGCTGGACAGGATTTTGGTCAAAATCTCGCTGTCTGGATAACCTGTAATGATGACGATCGGAAGATCTGGATGCAGCTTTTTCAGCTTGGCATAGAGTTCATCTCCGGCGATGTCGGGAAGTTTCAAGTCCAAGAAGACAAGATCAAAATCTTGTTTCTCCGCATAAGAGAGTGCTTCGGCTCCGGTGCCGACCACGATCCGTCCGAAGCCGGCTTTTTTGAGGAACTGCTTAAAGAGAGTTTGCAGCGCAGGATCGTCATCCACCACGAGAACGGTCGGTTGTCCGGATTCTTCTTTCCGGAGGATGTCTCGATCCAAAAGGCTACGCTTGATTCGCCAGCGACCTCCAATTTGAATGGCCGGTAGTTGTCCTCGCTGGACAAGGTAATAAACGGTCGGAAGAGGAATGCGGAGATATTCCGCCGTCTCTTTGACGGTCATGAGTTCTGGTGGTGCTTCGGCCATAAGAGTGGGATTAAGATTCCAAAAGGAAGTCGGTATTGCTTTTAACTGGGTGCGTTTCGCTAGGCGCGGCTAAGAATTTCGGTCTTCCAGTGTTGATGGAATTTATTGAAATTTACAGTATTCGGGAAATAGAGCGGATTTGATACTCATTTGCAAGAAAATTTACAAGCGAAGGTGTCGTGCCCCTTGTTTGCTGGCGTTTGAGTCAGCGATATAGAAATTGATCTTGCCCAACGAGGCCTGCCATTTGAGCCACGGGATTCTTGTTGCGCTATCTCCTGGCGGGAAAAACTAGCTCAACCGGAATGACTCCTGAGGCGATAAAATGAGGACCTATTTGCAGTGAGTAAAAGAAATGCGCAGTAAAGTTAAGATTGGTTAATTTGGATAACAGTTATGAAACCCAAGATTGGATTGTTGGAGGTTTCGGCAAAAATGCAACTCAATCGAGCGAAAAAATTCACTAAAATTCTCACCAACCCAAAATTCCCTAGGCAATTGCTGATCAATTCCTTGCACCAGGCATCTCTCAAAAAGCGCGTAGTCTTTCCGATTCAGGACGACGGCGTTCTGTTGGGAAAATGGGGCCAAGGATAATTGCCGGGTTTCACATGGATCAAGCACGGAATTTCTGAGATGGGTTCAAGCTGAGCGATGCCCTTGCTCGTGGTTGGTCTGACGCGAAGGCGCTTCCATCCACATTGTTGAATCACGGCGGAAGCGGTTGCTCCACCTTCAATAAAGAGGCGTGACACGGTTCCATCATGGATCAGTTTGCTGGTGACGGAAGCCAAGGGGAGCAGTAGCGAACTCGGGTCGCGTCCCTTCTCTCCTCTGCCAATGGCGATGGCGACAGCCTTCGACGTCCCGAATGCTTCAGAAATTGCGATTTGCCACATGGCCGGTGCCAGTCGCGGATTTTCGAGGAGGGCTGTCGGCATGGTTTTGACCGGAATGCCCAGAGCGGCAAAGTCCTTCTCTCTTCCTTGAAGCCAGGCATTGTAACTTCCGCAGATATATAGGGATCCTGGGCAGGGTTTGAAATCCATGTTGGTGGGGTTATTCGCAAGTTTCCCGAGAATCGCCTCAAAAAACTCCACGCCGCCAGCCGGAAGCGTTGTTCCAAGGCAGAGATTCTGGGCGCGGGATTTGAGTTGTTCGAGGTTGGCGGATTCGGGTAGAAAAATTCCGGGATGCTCAGGGACTGGCGCCTCGCCAATCCAGAAAACGGGAGTATGGGGCAAGATTTCGGCAAGGTTTCCGCGGGCCAAGGCAACGACGTCGCAAGAAAGGCGGGGAAACTCCGGGTCGTCGGCAAACGGAGTCAGGTGAAGTGGGCTGCCGTCAATGAAGTAGGCTCCTTGCGAAATGATTCTTCCTTTTTGGGGATTGGCCGGAATCAAAAGGCAGTTATCGAGTTCGGATTGGACTAAGATAGCGGCGATCTCGGCGGCAACATGGCCTCGAAGGATCGAATCCGTTTTTTTAAAGACCCAAGAGGGATTTGCCGCAAAGATCTCTCTTGCGATTTTGGAGACCTTCTCGGGATCCGGATGCAGATGCCGGGTTTCGGTTGATACCGCGATGAGATCCGCGCTGCAGTCGGAATGAAACGCGCCAATCTGAACCTCGGCGGAAAATCCGGCCTCCGAAGCCGCACTGGCCAGCTCTGTGGCACCGGAAAGATCATCGGCAATGACCGCAATCATGCCTTGGGCGGCACCAGTTTCGCGGCCAGGAGGACGGCTTCAAAGAGGCTGTTAGGGTTGGCCTTTCCTTGCCAGGCGATGTCGAGCGCAGTTCCGTGATCGACTGACGTCCGGATGATGGGGAGTCCCAGGGTAATGTTGATCGCCTCATCGAAGGCGAGTGCCTTCAAAGGAATATGCCCTTGATCATGGTACATGCAGATGAAGCCATCTGTTTGGTCCCGTCGCCAGCTCAGAAAGGCGGTATCCGGTGGGAGGGGGCCTTCAATGTCAATTCCTTTCTCCCGCGCCATTTCGATCGCCGGAATAATGTGAATTTCCTCTTCTCCATTGCCGAATAGTCCGTGTTCACCGGCATGCGGGTTCAGACCGCAGACTACGAGTTTTGGTGCCGACTCGTTGATTTTCTGCAGCGCCTCGTGCGTCAACTCGATGGTCTCGAGAATGCGATCCGTGGAGAGAAGTCCTGGAACTTCCTGATAGCCAACGTGAACGGTGACGAAGCTGCAGGTCAGAGGAGCGCTGGTCAGCATCATGCAAAAGCGGGTCGAATCCGTTTTCTCGGCGAAAATTTCCGTATGTCCGGGATACCCGTGGCCAGCGGCTCGAAGGGCCTCCTTGTTGATGGGGGCGGTGGTGATGGCATCAATTTGGCCTGCTTGAGCGCATTCGATGGCTTTGATGATATAGTCGAAGGCTGCTTGACCGGTCTGGCCGCTGATTTGGCCTGGAATCAATTCTTCGGCATTCATCGCGTTCACATCCAGGACTGCCGGGCGCTCAAAGAGCTCATGGCTCGCCTCCCATTCCTCTGCGGGAATCACGTGTTCAGGAGGTTCGAGGCCCACTTCTTCTGCAGCGCGCTCCAGAATGCGAGCGTCTCCGAAAACGATGGGAGTACAGACATTGTAAATATCCGGATTCGTCAGCGCGATCAGGCAAATTTCAGGCCCGATTCCAGCCGGGTCGCCCATGGTGATAGCAATTTTGGGTTTATGCATGGTTCGGGGACCAGCATAGGCGATTCCAGGATTTTGCCACTCTCGTTTGGGTTCATTTCCTGAACTTTTGGCGTTTTGGCCGAAAGTTGCTAACATTCTGGCGATCGAGGCTCATCCGGTCCCGGCTTTTTTGCCTTGGACGGGCCTTCGTCACCGTCTAAGATTTTCTCAACACGCATCGCTATGTTTCCGAATCATCCCCATTCTTTTCGATTTCTGATTACCCTTATTTCAGGTTCCTTCTTCTGGTTGGGCTCGGCAAGTGCGGAAGAAAAAGCCACCATTTGGAAACTGGAAGGGGATCAATCGACCGTTTACCTGGCCGGTTCCGTTCATTTGCTCCGCGAACAAGATCACCCACTTCCCGCTGCCTATGATGCAGTCTACTCAGATTCCGAGAAGATCTACTTTGAGGTGGATATGGCGGAAATGGATTCGATCCAGGCGAAGATGAAGATGATGCAGATGAGCATGATTCCTGATGGAGGAACCATTCAGGATATCGTCTCAGAAGTAACCTATGCGGAGTTTCAAACTTATCTGAAAGCCAACGGAGCGGATCAGGGAGCAGGGGCGATGATGTTCGAGCGATTGACTCCGGGAATGTTGGCGATGACGATCACGTCCCTGGAAGCGATGAAAATTGGCGCGCTTCCAGACTTGGGTGTGGAGAAAATTTTCGATACCAAAGCCCGGCAGGATGGTAAGCCGGTGGTGGGCTTGGAAACGGTCGAGTTCCAAATCGGCCTTTTCAATAATCTGACCAAAGAAGAGCAGGATGATTTGCTCAAAATGACGTTGCTTCAGGTGGAAGAAACTCCGGTGATGTTGGATTCCTTGATTGAAACATGGAAAACGGGGGACGCAGAGGCGTTGGATAGACTTTTGAACAGATACCTTGATGGAGAAAAGAATGCGACGTTGTCAAAAATTCTCCTCGAGGATCGTAACGCGAATTGGATTCCGGTGATCGAGAAAGAACTCGCGACGCCAGGCAA